>USGM01000026.1 GCA_900554205.1 uncultured Lachnospiraceae bacterium | reverse complement strand
TTTTCAAAGGTATATACCGGCAGATTTACCTCGGGAAACAGATCCTCCGGACTGACTGCCCCATTTGAAATCTCCTGCTGTTTTGTTAGTTGTGATGTTAAGCATGAAACTTCAAATAGATTTGTAAAAGATTTACAGCAATCATGAATTGTAATGTAAGAAAATTCTATGCTCGTTCTCAGAATAACACAAAGTTTTTCTAATTGCAAGGATTATATTGCGCCGATATACATCAGCAAAGGAATCACCTCTAAATACTTGTTGACAAAAAGATAAAAAGGATGTAATATCAAAGCATAAGTAATGCAAACGTTTGCATTATATTTTTTAAACATCCGTGCAAACGTTTGCACAACAGAGCCTGTGAGCTTATGAGACGGAGGAAATATGCCAGCTACAATCAAAGATATTGCAAAAAAAGTGGGAGTGAATCCTTCGACGGTATCCAGAGTAATCAACGGTACAGCCAGCATTTCCGAGGAGACAAAACAGAAAATCAAGGACGCAATGAGGGAATTAGACTATCATCCCAACAGCCTTGCGAGGAGTCTCGTGAATGGCAGCACGTTTACGATTGGACTGGTGATAGATGCCGGCAACAGCGATGCCTTTTCTAACGCTTTTTTCATTCGCAGTGTATCTGCCATCGAAGCGGTCACGCAGGAGATGGGCTTCAATCTGCTGATTACAAGTGATACGGATAAGGAGAACAGTAATGCCGTAAAGAATCTGATTCTGGAAAAGAAGATTGACGGAATCATATTGCCGGTTTCGGCGGCATCGGAGGAGCTTGTGGAACTCCTGATCGGAAACCAGTTTCCTTTTATCCTTATGGGTGAGCCGGACACGGTAAGGGAAGGCATTCACTGGATCGACATGGATAACAAAAAGGGTGCAGAGGAAGCAGTTACTTACTTATTTGGAAAAGGTTATCAAAAGCCGCTTTTGCTTGTTGAGGATCGGACAACGATGTTCGAGAGAAAAAGGATTCAGGGATTTCAATCAGTGGCGGACAGGAATGGAAAGGATGCATTGGTTATTGGGTGCGGAGCAGACGGAGCGGATGTTTGTAATGCACTGAAAAACGTACTCAGTCAGGGGAAGGAATTTGACAGTGTCATCTGTACCAACAATGTGGTCGCCTACCATGCACTAAATTTTTTCAAAGCAGAGGGCATGCATGTGCCTGAGGATATTGGAATAGTAACATTTGACAATTATCCTCTTGCGGAATATATGGACCCGCCTCTGACGGTGGTGGATATTGATACCTACAAGCTTGGAGAGGAGGCTGCAAAGGAGTTGTTTTCCATGATTCACGATGCAAGCCGGAACAGAAAGGAGATGTTGCTGCCGACACGCATGATCGAAAGAGAATCAACACAGAAAGGAGAGAGCAGAAAAATTGAATAAAGAGGCAATACTGCATTGCAACACGGAAGAATTTGTTTATCCGGTTACACGGAGCAGCCTGGTATTCAGGATGAGAACCGCGAGACGGGATATCACCGATTGCACGTTGATCTATTGGGACAGGACGAAGCCGGAAAACCGGAAAAGCCAGAAGTTGAAATGCTGCTACAGAGATAAGCTGTTTGACTATTTTCAGTGCACCGTCTCGTTTTCCCAGATAGCGCGATACCAGAAGTATTATTTTGTGCTTACGGACGCAGATAATAGCACAGGCTATTATGCGGCGAACGGCTTGAGCAAGACAGAACCGGAGGATGGATTTTTTGAATATCTGTATGTAAACAATACGGATGTTGCCACAGTTCCGGGCTGGGCGAAGGGAGTGATCTATTATCAGATTTTTCCGGAGCGGTTCTGCAATGGAGATCCCGAAAATGACCCGGAGGGATGCAGACCATGGGGAACACCACCTGACAGAGAGAATTTTATGGGCGGCGACCTTGAAGGTATCATAAAAAAGATTCCGTATCTGAAAGAGCTTGGAGTGGAATGCCTGTATCTGAATCCGATATTTTACGGGGACTTTAATCATAAGTATGCGACGACCGATTATTTTAAGATTGATCCGGCATTCGGTACTTCGGAGACATTTGGAAGACTAGTGACGGAATGCCATCGGGCAGGCATCAGAGTCATGTTGGACGGTGTTTTCAACCATACGGGAGTACATTTCGGACCGTTTCAGGATGTACTTGAGAAGCAGGCAAAGTCGGAATACAGAGATTGGTTTCACATAAATCATTTTCCGGTAAGCTTGACACACCATGATTACGAATGTGTGGGAGCCTATAAGTGGATGCCGAAGTTAAATTCGGCAAACCGCGAGGTTAGGGAGTTTATCATAAAGGTCATGCTTTACTGGATTGAGAAATTCGGTATAGACGGCTGGAGGCTGGATGTTGCGGATGAGGTTGATCCTTCCGTATGGGAGGAGGCGCGGATTCGCATTAAGGAGAAGTACCCGGATAAGCTCCTGTTGGGTGAGACATGGGGGTATGCCGGAAAAATGCTGCGAGGCAATCAGCTTGATTCGGCAATGAACTATGTTTTCCGGGATGCGGCGCGTGATTATTTCGCAAAAGGCTGTATATCGGTAAGCGAGTTTGACAGCCGCCTGAACTATATGTTGGCATACTACAGGCAGGAGACAGATCTGGTGCTGTACAATTTGTTGGATAGTCATGACACGGAACGTTTTCTTTTCTTCTGTCATGAAAACAAGGGGCTGCTTAAGCTGGCGGTAGCATTCCAGATGCTGTTCCCGGGGGCACCGGCGGTCTATTATGGCGATGAGGCAGGTATTACCGGTGGGAACGATCCGGACTGTCGCAGATGCATGGAGTGGGGAAGGGATGCCGATCAGGAATTATTCCACTGGTATCAGTTTTTTCTGCGGCTGAGAAAGGAACACAGTTGTATTAGAAGAGGGAGCTTCAGAACCATTGTCGCCGACGCCGGAACGGATACTTACGGTTTTGTCCGTAGCGATGCGGAGGAGAGCTGTTACATCTTATTACATAAAGGCGCTGAGAGCTGCAATATTGACTGTCCCGTACTGGAGAAGGGTGTCTTCACGGAGGAGCTTTCGGGAGAAGTGTTTCACTGCGAGGAGGCAGGGGAAACGGTATTTCTGAATCAGGACATAACAGAATATCAGGGAAAAATTACTATGTCTATCCCCGGATGTTCTGTGAAGGTCATAACGAGTTCAAAGAACTCAGGCAAAAAATAATAGGAGGATGTTTACAATGAAGAAGGAAAAGCAAAGCAAAAAAGTACTGGCAATCCTACTCACAACCGTAATGAGCCTGGCAGCTTTAACAGGGTGTGGAGAATCACCAGTAAAATCTGAAACTGGCTCTGAGAGTCAGGTATCAGCGACAACGGAATCCACTGGGAAGGATGAAAACACTTCGCAGAAGGATGTAACTATTAATTTCTGGCACCATTACAGTGCACAGTCCGCAGAAAATGAAACTCTGATGAATGTATTGATTCCGAAGTTTGAAGAAGAAAACCCCGGAATTAAAGTGAATGCAGTGTCGCATGAATGGGCGGATCTGCATCAAAAGCTCTTGATCAGTGCACAATCAGACACACTTCCCGATGTTGCCCGCCTTGACAGCGCGTGGGTTCCCGAATTTCAGGAGATGGGAATCCTGACTGCGTTGGACGAGGAAATGTCTGATTTCGCAGATGTTGCAGGTGGACTTCTGGAAAGCGCCATGAGCACCGCAAAAATTGACGGTCATTTCTACGGTCTTGCCTTAAACACAAACACAAAGATTCTTTTCTATAATGTACAGGCATTGAAGGAGGCAGGCATTGAGGTACCTAAGACCATGGATGAGTTTGTGGATGCAGTGAAAAAACTGTCCGGAACCAATGCAAACGGTCAACAGGTGTGGGGCTATGATGAACCTGCTCTGGCGGGGTGGAACCTTTGTCCGTTTATCTGGAGCATGGGTGGCTCCATTACCAACGAAGAGGAGACAAAAGCGTCCGGTTATATCAACAGTCCTGAAACGGTAAAAGCAATAGAAACATTTGCCGGGCTTTATCAGGAGGGTGCAATCACCGGTTGGAACGCAGGCGATATTCCCATGACGGACGGCTTCGGCACCGGAAGATATATGATGCTTCTGGAAGGTCCATGGAAGGTTGCTGAAATGCAGGGCGCATATCCTGATTTTGAATATGCAACCGCTGAAATGCCTGCCGGTGAGGGCGGTTCCGTTTCTGTTCTCGGCGGTGAAGATATTGCCATGTTCAATAGTGCAAATAAAGAAGCAGCGTGGAAGTTCATGAAGTTTATGACCGGGGCATTTGCGGAAGAAGAAATGGCAAAATGCGGTCAGATTCCGGTAAACAAGCAGGCACTGGAAAGCGATACCGTAAAGGAAGCTGATTACGCACCGTTCCTGGAGGCAATCAAGACAGCAAAGTCACGTCCTACGGTTGCATGCTGGTCAGAGATGGACAGTGAACTGTCTGTAGCGGTAACTGACGTTATGACCGGTGTAAAAACCGCGCAGGAAGCAATGGATCAGCTTGCAGAGCGATTTGATGAGCTTCTCGCTGAATGATATTAATTATAGCCTGTATAACGTATAAAGTCAATTGACAGCTTGGGGGCAGTGGCAGTGAAAGCACTGCCTCCCGCTGTAAAGAGGTATTTCTATGAAAACATCTAGGAAAGGTAAGCTACAAATAGGTTTATTGCTTTTGCCGGGACTGCTTATTTTCGGAATTTTTACGGTTTATCCGATTGTGAAGCTTTTTATCATGAGCTTTTTTGAATGGGATTTCGGAAGCATGCTCAGCCATCGCTTTATCGGTCTGGGAAATTATATAGAGGTTCTGGGAGATGAATATTTCAGAACAGTATTTGTCAATTCATTGGTATATACGATCGTAACGGTTCCGGGGCAGATGCTTGTGGGCTTTCTGGTTGCGCTGCTGCTAAACCAGATCACTCATTTCAAGGTCGGTTACAGAGTGATGTATTATCTACCGGTAATTACCTCGTGGGTGGTTGCATCGCTGATTTTCAAGTATGTCTTTAACACTGAGGGGTTATTAAACTATTTTCTGACTAAAGTGATTCATATCACAAGTGGGAACATCCGATGGCTGGATACCAGATGGAGCGGGATGACCGTTGCAATGCTTCTGGGAATCTGGAAAGGGATTGGCTGGAATATGGTGGTATTTCTGGCGGCGCTGCAGACCGTTCCGGGCGATCTGTATGAGGCAGCAGCCATAGACGGCGCTACGGCTTGGAATAAGCTGATTCATGTCACCATACCCTCCATCCGGGGTACGGTTCTCTTTGCACTTGTCATGCTGACAATAGGCGGATTTAATGTTTTTACGTCCGTAAAAATGATTACAGGCGGCGATCCGGGACATCAGACAGACGTAATTCTCACATGGATGTATCACAAGGCCTTTGACACAGGAAAATTCGGGTATGCGGCGGCATTGTCCTTTATTACCACCGTTGTTCTGGCACTTCTGGCTGTCGTGCAGTTCCGCCTCATGCAGCAGAAGGATCAATAGAATAGGCAGGTATTGTATATGAAAAAAAAGACATGGACAGAGATAATTCTTCATTTTATTCTTCTGGCAGGGTTAATTGTTGTAGTGCTGCCCATGGTATATATGATCAGCACATCCCTGAAGCCCAATGGAGCCTTATACCAATATCCTCCCAGGTTTTTACCGTCACTGGACGAGATAACGATAGAAAATTACAGATATATATTAGGGCAGAGTAAATTCTACAGAAATTTTTTAAACAGTATTCTGGTTTCAGTTGCCTCCGTGCTTTTTGCGGCGATGATTGCTACGGCACTGGGCTATGTAATTGCGAGATTTGAGTTTCCCGGAAGAAAATTTTTATTTGCATTTATCGTGCTGACTATGATTGTTCCGGGGCTGACGTTGATCGTACCGCAGTATGAACTGGCAGTAAAATTGCATGTAATCAACTCTTTGACAGGGCTGGTGCCCTTTTACACTGCTTGGACGATTCCCTATTCCACGTTTATGATCAAGGGATTCGTAGAGGGAATCCCCAGAGAGCTTGACGAAGCAACCTACATGGATGGGGGAAGCGTTTTTACCGTTTTCGGGAGAATCATCATTCCGTTGGCAAAGCCGGGAATTGCATCGGTATCCATCTTTAATTTTCTGACCGCGTGGGAGGAATTTCCATGGGCAAACACGGTGCTGAATGATAATTTGAAGAGGACGATGCCGATCGCAATATCAGGCTTTTTCGGAGAGCATCAATTTACACAGTGGGGATATGTGTTTGCGCTGTCCGTATTCAGTCTCCTGCCGATTCTGATAGTTTTTATATGCTGTCAGAGGTTCTTTGTTGCCGGTCTGACAAGCGGTGGAGTGAAAGGCTGAAGGACGGGGAAAAATAAGGAACGCACCGGAGGTGCGTTCCAACGTTACAGCTTTATGGGTACGGCGATCTGCGTGATATAGTCCGCGGTTTTATTCCCACGGTTTGGCGGGCCTTCCAGATAAATCGAGCGGAAAGGACCTGCTACGCAGATGTTATTTTCCTTTACATGCTTTGTCAATGCGCGGATCGCCTTACCGGTATCCTCATAAGCACCACGGAAATAGATACAGAGCGCGGGTGTTTCTGCAAATTCCACTCGCTCTTCTCCCGCAAAGCTGTTGTCAACAGGAATGCAGCACATCAGATCAAGCACATCACAATCCGGTGACATCCGCATCGTGAACATCCTTGCAATCATAGACAGATGACCGGTTTTAGCGGCAGCGATATAAGTATCGTGCAGGTTCTTTGTCGCTTCGGCAACGTCCTTGCACTGATACCGGTGGCAAAAGCATACCTGCTGCGGAAGCGTTATGCTGTGGATTGTCATATCACCGGGCTTGGATGCCCGCACCTGCAACAGTTCGATATTGCGGTCAACGATCGCCCGCAGCTCCAACATTTTTTGCAGATGGGCATCAATATTGTCCACATGGTAATAATATTCTGCAATTTCATCCAGAGACAGACCGAGCGCCTGCAATGAGCGAATAGAGCGAATCTGCGTCATATTGTCTGCGGTATAATACCGGTAGCCGGTGTTTTTGTCCTTGACCGCAGCGGTGAGCAAGCCTTTTGATTCATAGATCAGAATCGTTTTTCGCGTCACACCAAGGATTTTCGCTATTTCGCCGATCTGAAATAAACCTTCATATTTCTTTGTCATATGTTTCCCCATTTTTTCAGGCTGTTTGACTTGTCCGCTAAGGGACGGTACATTTTCAGTATAACAAAATCCAGACAGATTTACAAGGAGACTACATGAGAAAATTGGAAACAGAAAAAATGACTTTCTTTGATATGTGTTGTTCAGTCTGCTGGCTTTCTTCTTTATAATGAGGACATCAAATAAAGGAGGAAACACATTATGAACACAGATAAGATTTATGCAGAACAACTCGCAAACGAGTATGCACCGAAGGACACGTCAAAGGTGGTTGCACTCCGTAAACTGGACGCAAAGGCAAAGCTGCCGGCAACCGTATTTACTTACACCTTCGGTGTTATTGCCGCGCTCGTGACCGGCGTAGGAATGTGCCTTTCCATGAGGGGCATCGGCAGCGGGACAACCGCAATGTTTGTGCTTGGCGTTGTCATCGGTATTATCGGGTTTGCCTGCATGAGCAGACGGTTTGTTTCTACTCACAGATGACCAGTCTGCCGTCATGCAGGGCAATCAGCTCCTGCTGCCTGACATCCAGTTCGCTGTCTGTGTAAATGCAGCGAAAATCCCGTATGTCATTGTATTTGATCGGATTTTTCTTTCCGAATTTGGTGTGGTCAGTGAGCAGATAACAGCTGTCGGCACATGTGTAAACGCGTGATTTGACAGCACCTTCCATCTCGCGTGTTGCGGAGACGCCAAAGGCGGCGTCAATGGCAGAGGTTCCGAAAAAGGCTTTATCATAATGAAACCTGCCGACATAGTCCGCTGTCGAATAGTCCAGAGGGCCGCCATACTGGGGCTGATAACAGCCTGGCGCGATATGAAGACAGACATTAGTGTTGCGGTAGAGTTGTTCCACGACCGGCAGGGAGTTTGTAATCACGGTCAACCGACAGTCCGGCAGAAAGCGGAGCATCAGCAGGACGGTCGTACTTGCATCCAGAAAGACAGTATCATGCCGCTCAAATTTGGCGGCGGCGGTGCGGGCGGATGCGGATGCAGTGACGCTTGACAACGACCGGGACGTGATCGCTGTGTTTCTGAATCGGAACTTTACAGTTGGCAAGGCGGGCGGGTTACTTTATAATAATTAGCAGATGAACCATTCTCAAGGAGGAAGACAATGAGAAGCGAACAGGAAATGTATCGGCTGTTTCGGGATATAGCCGATGAAGATGACAGAATTCTTGCAATTTACATGAATGGATCACGGACAAACCGGAATGCCGTGCAGGATATCTTTCAGGACTATGATATTGTATTTGTTGTGAAGGACATAACACCTTTTATCAACGGGAGAGAAAAATGGTATACAAAGTTTGGAGAGGTATTGTATATGCAGTTCCCGGATGAATTTCCGGAGGATCTCCCTGAGAATAAAGATCATTACGGCTGGCTGATGCAGTTTACGGATGGAAACAGGGTTGACCTTACCGTGCAGTCGCAGGAGTATGCGGTAAAGCACATTCTTGAGGACAAGCTGTGCAGGATCCTTCTCGACAAGCATCATATTTTGCCCGAAATCCCTGAGGCAACGGATGAGGGGCATTATGTGAAAAGACCTTCAGAGGCGGAGTTCCTGGCATGCTGCAATGAATACTGGTGGTGCAGCAACAACATAGCAAAGGGACTGTGGAGAAAGGAAATGCCGTATGTGCAGGACATGACGAACATGGTTGTCAGAAAGCAGCTGGAAAAGCTCTTGTCGTGGAAGGCGGGCGTTAAAACTGATTTTACCGTCAGCGTGGGAAAGTCGGCAAAGTATCTGTACAGATGGCTTGATGAAGGGGAATATGACCGCTATCTCAGTACCTACTTCGGAGGAGATGTCGAGGAGGCATGGGAGGCTGTCTTTCGCATGTGCGACATGGTGGACAGTGTTGCGCGTGAGCTTGCAGACCGGCTTGGCTTTACCTATAACGAGAAGGAGGCAGCGGCTGCACGAGGCTATCTGGAGCATGTGAGAGAGCTGCCCCCGGACGCGACAGAGGTATATTAGACTATGCGCAAAGAGCATGCGCAGAAATGGGGAGAAAATGGAAGCAAGAAAACTGATTGAAACATTGGCGGTTGCGGAGAAGCTGAAGGATGCCACGCGGCATTGCTATACCTCCGGCGGACGGCATGAGAGCGTTGCGGAGCATTCGTGGAGGCTGACGCTGATGGCGTACCTTGTCAGTGATGAGTTCCCGGAAGCGAATCTGGAAAAGCTGTTGAAGATGTGTCTGATTCACGACATCGGAGAGGCATTTACCGGGGACATTCCGGCATTTGAAAAGACGTCCGCCGACGAGGGCAGGGAAGAGGATTTGCTAAAGGAGTGGGTTCAATCGCTGCCGGAACCCTTCGCAGCGGAGATTACCGCCCTGTATGCGGAGATGGCAGCGAGGGAGACGCTGGAGGCGAAGATCTATAAGGCATTGGATAATCTCGAAGCGCTGATCCAGCACAACGAGTCTGCACTGAGTACATGGATACCGTTGGAATATGATCTGCAGATGACCTACGGAAACGATAAGGTAGGCTTTTCAGAGTACCTGACCGCGCTGCGTGACATGGTGCGGGAGGACAGCAAGAAAAAAATTGCGGAAGGGAAATAGCCCGTCCGCAATTTTCTTGCCTATTCAGAGTCATATATAACTGCTTATCTGCCTGAATACAAGCATTCGCAGAACGCAGTTAAGCAGACTACATATAGTGATATTTCTTCCGTTTAGCGATCAGGAAGATCGCAGAGATGGCAAAGGCGAAGATTTCTGCAAATGCGTTTGACAGCCAGATGCCATCGACATCCAGGATGAGCGGCAGTATCAGAACAGCCGAGGTCTGGAAAACCAGCGTTCGCAAGAAGGACACCGCTGCGGAAATCGCGCCGTTATTCAGCGCTGTAAAGAAGGACGAGCAGTAAATATTAAAGCCGGCAAGCAGGAACGAGAAAGAGAACAGCCGGAAGGCATGGCTTGTCAGTGCATGAAGCTCGGCATCGTAGCCCACGAAGATCTTCGCCAGCGGCTCCGCGAGGCAGAAGGCGAGTGCAGAGAGCAGGACGCCCAGTGTTCCCATGAGCAGCATACTCTTTTTCAGCATGTTTTTTACTTCCGGTGAATTTCCCGCGCCGTAATGGTAGGAGACAACCGGAGCGCAGCCGATGGAGTACCCGATAAAAATGGCGACGAAGATAAACTGCACATACATCAGCACTCCGAAGGCGGACACACCGTTCTCTCCGATATATTTCAGCAGCTGGAAATTGTAAATCATGCTGACGACCGAGGAGGAAATATTGCTCATAAGCTCCGAGGAGCCGTTTCCGCAGGCCTTTAAAAGCGGAATCAGCTCGAGCTTTGTCCGCGTGAGCCGCAACAGGCTCTTATTCGGAAGCAGGAAATAGATCAGGGGGACAAGACCGCCTGCGCACTGACTCAGTCCCGTGGCAGCAGCGGCACCGGCGACACCCCAGCCGAAGACGCCGACGAACAGCCAGTCAAGAACCATGTTGGTTGCACCGGCGATCACCGTCACGACCAGACCGAACTTCGGTTTCTCAGCGGCGATCAGGAAGCTCTGGAAGACGTTCTGCAGCATGAACGCTGTGGTGAAGCTGATGACGATCCGCCCGTACAGAACGCAGTCAGCAAGCATTTCTTCCGTGGCACCGAGGAGGACGGCGATGGATTTCATGAAGGTAAAACCGAGCACGGAGAGGATCACACCCATGATGACGGTCAGGTAAATCATCATGGAGAAATAACGGTTTGCGCGCTCGTGATCCTTCTGCCCCAGAACGACGGAAACCAGCGCAGTGCCACCGGTACCGATCATAAAGCCCATGCCTCCGAGAATCATGATGAAGGGCATTACAAGGTTTACAGAGGCAAAAGCGGTTTTCCCGGCATAGTTTGAGATGAAATAGCCATCTACAACGCCGTAGATGGAAGTGAATACCATCATGACGATAGAAGGCAGTGTAAATCGGAACAGCTTCCGATAGGTAAAATGGTCTGATAATTGAATTTTTGCGGACATTTTCAGTTCTCCTTTCCAGTTATTGTCTTTCGGTGCGACCGGCGGGTTCAAGGCGCCTCGTCTCGTCACGGAGCTCATTCAGAAACCTTTCGGTCAGCATAAGATATTTTTCCACATCAGCAGGTTCCCACGAAGACAGAATTTTGTTTTCCGCCGCAATGATCTTTGCGACGGTTTGAGCGGCATAAAGCGCACCTTTATCAGTAAGACGCAGACGCTTGCTTTTAGCGTCGGCATTTTCCGTCCGGAGAATACCGTCCTGCTCAAGCTTGCGGATGGCAGAGTTGATTGTCTGCTTGCTTATGCCCGTCAGATAGCAGATGTCCCGCAGCATACAGCAATTTCCATTTTCATACAATGTATATAAGATCTTCATGCAGCTGTCGGATAATCCCAGCTTCAGTGACAATTCGTGGTAGGCGGCCTCCGTCTCGCTGATCAGATAGTTAAACCGTCTCATTTCTGTGGAAGCATGTGTCATAAAATTCCTCCTTTTGTCGGTTCGTCCGAAATCATACCTTAGCAATATAGTCCGAAATCGTACGTTTGTCAAGAAAAGAATAATTGACACGGAATATGGTTTTCTAAAGCGGGCGGATATGGTATAATGACCTTATTTGGGAACAGGACGCGTCCGAATGGACATCAATGCCATGATTGAGAAACAATCATGGCATAATGCGGTGGAAACAAAAACCTTTTCTCAACAGGATTGAAAAGAGGGGCGGCAAATGGGAGAAAGCAAAGCAATCTGGGATATGATCGATGCCGGATTAGTGGGCGACAATGTAAATCTTGTGGTTGAAAATGAAAACTGTAAGGTGATGCAGCTGGCGGACGAAACCGGGGAAGGTGTCATGACGATGTACAAGGTTTTCGACGGTGTATATCTCATGTATAACGATTTTCATATGGAAAAATGTTATTCCGGATTTCAGAGCAGTGAGTCCCTTCTTGCTGTGGATCATTGCCGGGAAGGCTGTATTGAGATGGAGCTGGAGAATGACCGGTGCTGCTGCGTGAGACAGGGCGAGATGCGGATTGACACCAGAGTCCACCACAAGGGGGTGGCACGCTTCCCTTTAAGGCATTATCACGGAATTACGGTGGGATTTCAGACCGGCATCGCGGAGGAATCTATCAGGGAGATGATGCCGGCATTCGAGATTGACATTAAGACCTTACTGAACAAATTCTGTAAAGCAGACGGTATCTGTGTTCTTGCGCAGGATGCATCAATCGACAATTTGTTTACGCAGCTGTATCGATTGCCGAAAAAGGCGCAGCCCTATTTTTATAAAAGTCAGGTTGAAAAGATTCACGGAATCCGGAAGCTGATTACGGAAGATTTAAGTAAAAATTACACGCAGGAGGAGCTTGCCAGAAGATTTGAGATCAGCCTGACACCCATGAAGCAGTGCTTTAAGAGCACCTATGGGCAGTCTATCTATAAATACTTGCGGGAATACCGCATGAATCGGGCGGCAGAAATGCTCCTGACAGAGCCGGGGAAGAAAGTGACCGATATTGCGGCAGCCTGCGGGTATGAAAATCCCGGAAAGTTCGGACAGGCTTTCAGAGAACAGTTTGGAGTGGCTCCGCTGGAATATCGGAGGAGCAACGGCAGAAGAGATTAATTGAGGTACTTTGTCATGTATGGCAAAGTATCTTTTCTTTTTATTTGGAAATAACTATTGACATTACACTGATTATGCTGTATATATAACACATAAACAGTTGAAGGGGTGACAATATTGAAACTATTACAGAATTCAGGAATACCGATCTATCAACAGATAGCCGACCAGTTGAAGGCCGACATTCTTGCGGGGAAGCTGAAGGAGGGAGACTATCTTCCCTCAATCCGCGGGCTGGCAAGGGATTTGAAGATCAGCGTCATTACAACGATGAAGGCTTATGAACAGCTGGAGGCGGAGGGACTTGTGACGGCATCACAGGGCAAGGGCTTCTACGTCAATGCGCAGGACAGTGAAATGCTGAAGGAGCAGCACATGCGGAAGGTGGAGGAAGCCTTGCAGGAGGCGATCCACGCGGCGGATCTGGCAGGGATGACTCATACAGAGTTGAAGCAGACGCTGGAAGCGCTGCTGAGCATAGAAGACTGATGTTAAAAATGAAATTGCGAATGCGCAGCTACAGCGCAGGAATGGAGGTTAATATGGAGACAAAACAGGTAATACGAGCAACTAACTTAAAAAAGAAATTCAAGGGCTTTGAACTTTCAATCCCCGGACTGCAGATTCCGCAGGGCTTTGCCACTGCCCTGATCGGAGAGAATGGCGCTGGCAAGACGACGCTGTTGAATATTCTGGCAGGAATCCGGCTGGATTTCAAGGGGGAGGTCAATTATTTTGACAATGAAAGGATGCAGGATGGCAGGGTGCAGGAAAAGATCGGTTACACCGGGCCGGGCGGCTATTTCCTTCCGCACTGGACAGTGAAACAGGTGGAGGAGATCAGCGGACTGTTGTTTGAGAATTTCCACAGCGACAGATTTCATGCGATCTGTGTGGAACTGGGGATCCCGACGGATGTGAAGAAGAGTGTAAAGGAGCTTTCGGACGGAAACAGGATGAAGCTGATGCTGGCTGCAGTTCTTGCCAGAGACACAGAGCTTCTGATTCTGGATGAACCGGCATCTCCGCTTGACCCGCTGATGCGCGACAAGCTCTGTGACCTGATCCGGGAATATCTGGAGCAGGGGAACGGCAGCCACTCCGTATTTTTCTCCACACATAATATTGCCGACATGGAGAATGTGACGGATTATGCGATTATCATGGAGCACGGGACGGTTGTGGAACAGGGCTTCGTTGAAGATCTGAAAGAGAAGTATCTTCTCGTGAAGGGCGAGGCTGCGGACGCGGATGCGGCAAAGAAGGTATTGTATACCATGTCTAAGACCTCCTTAGGCTTTGAGGGCATCTGTCTTGCAGAAAAGCTGGATCAGCTGGCGGGAATGGATGTAGTGATCGAGACACCGACCTTGTCCCAGATCAGTGTGGGAGTCATGAAGGCGAACACAAGCCTGAAATTTGCGTAGAGGGGATGAGCGGCATGAGATGGAAAATAAAGAGCTATCTGGTTTTTACTTCGTTCTGGTACAGAATATTGGTATTCGGTGTCCTGCCTGTTTTGTTGATCGGACTGCAGTTTCTGCCAATCGGTGAATGGGCTGCAATGAGGAACATTGCAACAGTCATGGTTTTGATCATGATCGAGACGGTGGCAGACAACTGGTATCTCGGGGGAATACAGGATAAGGATGTGGAGAAGATCGATTACCTGAAGACATCTCCGAAGGGAATGGATGTTATGCGGAATGCGCTGCGGTTCGATCTTGTGAGAAGGCTTCTGGCAGCGGCGGCAGTACTTGGTGTGTCGGAGCTTGTGGGCTGGGGCGGCAGAGAACGGAATGTGCTCGGTGGAGTCGGCATATGGCTGCTTCTGACGCTGATCTGTTACACCCTGTCGGTGGCGGCGACGCTGATTGCCCGGTTCAACAGTTATCTGTGGATCAATTACCTGGCAGGATATGTCGGAATGATTATCGCATTGATTTTCTATTTTATCCTGTGCGTGTGGACGGCACGGGAGATTATGGTAATTTTGACGGTTGTTTTTCTTGCACTGGCGTTCGGCATCAGCTTTCTTGCAGTGCGGGTCGCTATGAAGAAGGTGGAGGGAAGTTATTATGATAAATGATTTGAAGCTGGGGATAAAACTGATGCGCTATGCCTATATGGTAAAGGCAAACGTTGCCATCGCAATTCTGATGGTGATATTCGGAGTGTTTGTGACCCTTGGGGTAAATCTGTCCGGAGTAGCAAGTAATATGCCCGGAGGGTATATCGTTATGCTTGCACCCCTGTTTCTGACACAGATGTTGAGTTCCGTCAGTGTCACCAATATGGCACAGGCATCCTCTGCGAAAAGGCGTCTGCAGACATCGGTGCCGACTGCCATCAATCTGTTTTCAACGTTGCTGGGTTATTTCATTGTTTCTATCGCAGAATTTATCTGTGTGGCAGCCCTGCCTGAGAGGAGGGACATCATCTGCGGAGAACTTTTTTTCATAGCGGCATTATCCGCGCTCCTCATTATATATGCATCGGTGGCTTATAAGTTTTTTGTGATTTCAATCCTCCTGTTTGTGCCTGCCCTTTTGAGCAGTGTCTATTTCAGAAACGCAATTGGGTGGGGGACAGAGCTGTTTGCGGGAATGAAGCATCTGTTTGCATTTACAGTGTTTGCAGGGATTGTAATCATCGCGGCAGCCTGCGTGCTGCATTATTTCATCACGCTTGCCATGTATAAGGTGCCAATGTCGAAATATGCGCAGGCGGCTCCGCTGCGGCGCCAGCTGTAACTTAGGGGCTGTAGCCCTTGCGCTGGATCACGGCATTCTCCGGCTTTTCTGCACCGAAGTTCTGCGCACAACAGGGGTAAAGTCAAGATATTTTTGTCCCCATTGACCGCCAGAGCCGGGAATGATAAGATAGTTACATCCGAATAGTCACGGGGGATGTCGTTGTGAAAATATGTAAAAAGGTATCTGTGGTCATACAGGCGGCGCTGATTGCTTTTGCTATACAGATGAGGTATAGCGCGGTATTAAATAAGGCAGATTTTAAATCTGAGCTGCATTATCTCTATGCAGAGGTGACGAACCTGCTGGGGAATTTCGGCTTCGTCGGGTTATTGCTGTTTGCGCTTGCCATTGTTTTTATCTGTTGGATCAGGCAGAACGACTACGAAAAATATTATAGGAAGGGTGTTCTGCCTTTCTTCTTTTCTTTTTGTCTGTTGATGGGACAAAGCTATGCCCAGCTGGGAGACTGGAGCGGTTGCTTTGGAAGTGTATTCCGGAGCATAGGTTTCCTGATGGCTTTTCTGGGCTATGCAGCGCTGTTCCGTTATCTGATCGCTCTGTTTCTGGGGCTATATGAAAAATCCGCAGCTTCAGGCTGGAGTAAGCCATTTGTTGAAAAATTTCTGGGCGAAAAGTGTTTTTGGAATGTGTTCCTTTTACTTCTGATACTGTGGGCGCCGGTGATAATCCTGAGTTATCCGACGAATTACTGTTACGATTTTCTGGGACAGGTTTTACAGAGTCTGGGTCTGAGCGGATATTCTGCACATCATCCTCTGCTGCACACGTTGATTGCGGGTGGTGTGATAAAGCTGGGCAGGGGCATTACGGGCAGTGCGAATTTTGGTATCTTTCTCTATACGATTCTACAGGCGGCAGCGCTTGCGGCTGCACTGGCAGCCACGGTGGCAAGGCTGACGAAGAGGCGGGTGTCCTGTGTGTTACGTCTGGTGACGGTTGGAATTTATGTATTTGCGCCAATGTATTCCAATATGGCATCTACAGCAATTAAGGATGTTCCGTTTATGGCAGCGATGATATGGTATCTTTTGCTGTTGGAGGAGCTTGTGACGGAGGGCGCGGAAGGCAGACCCCGCCTCTACTGGATAAAGCTGGTTTTGGTACAGGTGTTGACAGGGCTGCTCCGCAACAACGGAATTTATGTAGTTGTGCTGACCGGCATTGTCATGGCTGTCCGTTACGGCATAAAGAGGCAGAAAAGGAGAGGCGTAAAGCTGTTGCTTTGCACAGCCATCATTCCTTTCGTGCTCTATTTTGGCGCGAATTTCCTTATGACAGAGGCGCTTTCGGCGGAGAAGGGCAGTGTGGCAGAGATGTTTTCTGTTCCATTTCAGCAGACGGCACGTTATCTGAGGGATTACGGATACGAATTGACCGATGAAGAGAGGCGTGCAATAGAAGGAGTGCTTGGAGATGTCGATGCGATTGTAGGGAGATATGATCCGGACATTTCGGATCCGGTGAAGGCATTATATCGGAGAGACGCGGGTGCAGGGCAGCTTGCAGCATATTTTAAGACATGGTTTCGGGATTTCTTTAAGCATCCGGACAGTTACTTTCAGGCCTTTTTTGCACATGTATACGGATGGTTTGATCCGGGAGTGACGAATTCGATCCGCTATGAGGCGGAGACGGATGGTCTGTTCCGCGAGGGCGGACTGATCCGGGGTGTAGATAAAGTATTGCTGTTTGTGTATCGCTTTGTCGCGTACATTCCTTTTCTGGAGATACTGGAAAATGTAGGCATTTATACATGGCTGTTGTTCATTCTGGCAGGAGTTGCCATGAGGAAAAAAGAGGTCCGGGGTATCCTGCTTGCACCTTTGTTCATCAGCTTGTTGATCTGCATGGCATCACCCTGTTTTTATCTTCATCCCAGATATGCCTATCCGATTATGTTCACGATTCCATTCCTATACGGAATTTTAAGTGGGGGATTGTTCAATGAAGCAAATACAGACAAAGCAGTCGTTTGAAAAAAGGGACACACAGATTGTAAAAGGCGTGGCAATTTTACTTTTGCTCTTTTATCATCTGTTTGAATCACAGGAATTACTGGTTTCCATGGGGGTAAATCACAGCCCGTTTTCGCAGGAAACTTTCCTGATGCTCAGCGGATTTGGAAATATCTGTGTGGCGGTGTTTGCCTTTCTGAGTGCTTATGGAATTACAAAAGGGTTGATGGCCAGAGAGTCGGCAGGAGATGTTTCTTATCCGGAAATGCTTAAGGAAGCATGCTGGCGCTGCCTGCGGCTGATTGGAAATTTTGCAATTATGTATATCAGCGTTAATCTCCTCTGGTTTTCACACTTTGATTACGTCAAGTTATATGGGGAGGGCTGGCAGGGCGGTATGTTCGCGCTGATGGATATGCTCGGTTTGGCACAGCTGCTGGATACGCCGACTCTGAACATGACATGGTGGTATATGGAACTGGCAATTCTGATTATTTTTCTCATACCGGTGATTTATCCGCTTGTGAGAAAGGCAGGAAGGTATCTGTTGGTTCCGGCGCTGCTTCTTCCGACCGTATTTCAGATGGGAGAGGACACGAAGAGATATTTTTTTGTCATTCTGTTCGGGGCAGTCGCGGCACATGAAGGGTGGTTTGAAAAGCTTTTCTCCGATAAGGTAAAGACGGTCTGGAAGCTGGTGGCAGGAGCAGTGCTTCTGTTATTGTCGGTATTAATCCGCCAGAATTATATGGTGCATACGTATTTTCTCTGGATTCTTGACGCGCCGGTCGCACTTCTCGTGAGCTGGTTTGTTGCCGAGTTCCTGACGAGAATCCCGGGAATATCGCATGTGCTGGGGTTCCTGGGAAAGCATTCCATGAATATTTTCTTTGTACACACATTTTTCTATATGTCGCTTTTCAGAGGGTTCATTTATTCGTTCCGCTACGCGGGCTTGATCTTTTTAGTGCTTGTCGGGGTATCACTTGGCTATTCGGTGGCGTTGGAATTGGTGAAAACCGGCGGAAAGATGGGATACGGAAAAATAAAGTCAAAGCTAGGCAGTCGCGATAAAGCAGCCGATAAAATGAATTAGAAGTGGGTTGGAGGATTTTGTATGAGCAAGAGTGTTTTTTCGATAGAGGAGTATGCGAAAAAAGCGAGGGAGGCTGTGGCGGAGGGAATTGTTCTGCTGAAAAATGAAGGAGGTGTTCTTCCTCTGCCCGCAGGCAGCAGCATTGCGCTGTTTGGAAGGAGCCAGTTCTGCTACTATAAGAGCGGCACGGGGTCGGGAGGTCTTGTCAATACGGCATATGTCACGGGCATCAGGGAGGCGCTTGAAAAGGATGGGCGCTACCGGCTGAACCAGTCCTTGCAGCAGGTATACGAGGACTGGCTGCAGGAGCATCCCTTTGACACGGGAGCGGGCTGGGCAATGGAGCCGTGGTTTCAGGAGGAAATGCCGGTGTCCAGAGCGCTTGCGGAGGATGCACGCAGAGAGTCCGATACCGCGGTTATCGTGATCGGCAGAACGGCGGGAGAGGATAAGGATAATCTCGTGGAAGCGGGAAGCTATCTTCTGACGGCGGCAGAGGAGGAGATGCTGGAAACGGTGTGCAGTGTATTCGACCGGACTGTCGTTCTGCTCAACGTCGGCAATATTATCGACATGAAATGGGTGGAAAAGTATCAGCCGTCCGCAGTGCTCTATGTATGGCAGGGCGGTCAGGAGGGTGGAAATGGTGTTCTTGATGTCTTAAGCGGTGCGGTGTCCCCGTCGGGAAGACTTTCCGATACGATTGCCTATGACATTGCGGACTATCCGTCCACAAGCTGTTACGGAGATACATACAGGAATTTCTATAAAGAAGACATCTATGTGGGATATCGCTATTTTTCCACCTTTGCGCCGGAGAAGGTGCTGTATCCCTTCGGCTTCGGGCTTTCCTACACGACTTTTGAGACCAGTGTGCGTATGAGTGGTTCGGTCACAGAGGCGCTGACCGCGGAGATCACCGTGAAAAATACAGGAAAAGCGTCCGGCAAAGAGGTTGTACAGGTGTATTGTCAGGCACCGCAGGGCGCGCTCGGAAAGCCTGCAAGAGTTCTCTGCGGCTTTGCGAAGACGAAGACGCTTGCATCCGGAGAGAGCCAGACACTTGCGATCAGGATTCCGGCAGACAGCTTTGCGTCCTATGACGACAGCGGGATTACCGGAAAGAAATCCTGTTTCGTTCTGGAGGCGGGAGAGTACGTCTTTTATGCCGGAGCGAATGTGCGGGATGCGGAAAGGGCTGCGGCGTTTACGGTTCCGCAGACAACGGTTCTGGCGGAATTAGAGGAAGCAATGGCACCGGTGACGGCATTCGACTGCATGAAGCCGGGGGAGCGAAAGGTTGACGGTACCTATGAGCTTGTGTGGCAGCAGGCATCTCTCAGAACGGTAGATCCGGCGCAGAGACGCCTTGAGAAGCTGCCTGCGGAAAGAGCATACACCGGAGACAGGGGCTATCGGCTCTCGGATGTCGGGAGCGGAAAGGTCTCTATGGAGGACTTTGTGGCACAGCTGACGGATGAAGAGCTTTGCTGCATTGTGCGTGCGGAGGGAATGTGTTCTCCGAAGGTCACGCCCGGAACGGCGAGTGCGTTTGGCGGAGTGACGGACGGACTGCTGCACTATGAGATTCCGCTTGGCTGTTGTGCGGACGGCCCGAGCGGAATCCGGATGGACTGTGGTACGATTGCGTTTGCAATGCCGAACGGAACCTGTCTGGCATGCAGCTTTAACGAGGAACTGTCGGAGCAGCTGTATGAGTGGGAGGGACTGGAGCTTCGCAAGAATCAGATTGAATCCCTGCTCGGCCCCGGTATGAACATCCATAGAAATCCGCTGAACGGCAGAAATTTTGAGTATTTTTCCGAAGATCCTCTGCTCACGGGTAAAATGGCGGCGGCGCAGCTTCGGGGAATGCATAAATATCAGGTCACGGGAACGATCAAGCATTTTGCCTGCAACAATCAGGAGCACAGCCGAAATCTTGCAGAGGGAGTCGTCTCCGAGAGAGCTTTGCGGGAAATCTATCTGAAGGGCTTCGAGATCGCGGTGAAGGAAGGCCAGGCAAGGTCAGTGATGTCGACCTACGGCCCGGTAAATGGATTCTGGACGGCGGGCTGCTATGACCTGCTGACAACGATTCTCAGGGGAGACTGGGGCTTCACAGGAATTGTCATGACCGACTGGTGGGCGAAGATCAATGATGAGGGCAAGCCCGCTGCGGTAAACAATACGGCGGCGATGGTGCGCGCGCAGAATGATCTGTACGCAGTCGTCGCAAATGCACAGGAAAATTCCAACGGGGATAATACCCTTGAGGAACTGAAAAAGGGAAACCTTACCAGAGGGGAGCTTCAGCGCTGTGCGGCGAACATCTGCCGCTTCCTGCTCGATACACCGGCATTTTTACGGATGACCGGAAGGGAGACAGAGCTTGACAGGGAGCTGAAGCAGTGCGCGGAGCAGGAGAATGCTGCGATGGGCGAGCTTCTCAAGCTGGAGATGGAGGATGAGCTCAGCATTGACCCTGCACTGATCGATACGGCGAAGGGAAAATCGACGACGATGCAGGTAGTGGTCAAGACAAGGGGAACCTTCCGGCTGGAGATTGTCTGCCGTGCTTCTGCGGAAACCGCCGATCTGGCACAGCTTCCGCTCTCGGTATTTCAGGATAAACAGCTCATGGGGACGGTGACGCTCTCGGGAGCAGACAAGGAATGGCAGACGAGAATTGTTGACTTCCCGACACCGCTGTTCCACTATACCTTTTTTGTCAAGCTGTTCTTCGGCATGAGCGGTATGGAGATCAAGGAATTGAAACTCGTAAGAACCGGAGTCAGAGTGGATTAATCAGAGGAGGTTTTGACATGGAGAGATGGGCGAGAGCAAAGTATCAGCCGGTGCTTCCGTTGGGAGAGGACGGCCGTCGTGTGACAGCCAGCCGGGAGCATATCGCACTTTCCAAGGAGGCAGCGAAGGAGGGCATGGTTCTCCTGAAAAACGAAGGGAAGGTTCTGCCGCTTGCGAAGGGGAGCAGGATTGCGCTCTTTGGAAAAGCAGGCTTTGACTATGTAAAAGGGGGCGGCGGCAGTGGTGACGTTACTGTCAGATACATTCGCAACCTGTATCAGGGCTTCAAGGAAAAGGCGGATACGGTAGAGGTGTTTGAGGAGCTGGCGGAGTTCTACAGAGAGAATGTGAAAAGCCAGTATGCGCAGGGGAGAGAGCCGGGAATGACGGTGGAACCCGAGGTGCCGGAAACGCTTGTCAGGAGGGCGAGAGCATACACTGACACGGCTGTCATAAGCATATGCAGGTTTTCGGGAGAGGGCTGGGATAGGAAGAGCATCTATGACAGACAGGGCAAGGAGGATAATTTAGCGATTGCCGGTCAGGAGGAGAAGGAAGAAAAGGAGGATGTGCTTTTCGAGGACGGTGATTTCTATCTGTCCCATGCGGAGAGGGCAATGGTGGAGACCGTGAAAAGCAGTTTCCTGAAGGTGATTGTTGTTCTGAATGTAGGCGGCATGGTTGACACGGACTGGTTTGTGCGGGATGAGAAAATTCAGGCGGCACTGATAGCATGGCAGGGCGGCATTGAAGGCGGTCTGGCAGCGGCGGAGCTGCTTATCGGCGAGGGGAATCCGTGCGGTAAGCTGACCGATACCTTTGCGAAGTGTCTGGAGGATTATCCTTCCACACAGGGCTTCCACAAATCCGACGATTATGTGGAATACAATGAAGATATTTATGTGGGCTATCGTTATTTTGAGACCATTCCGGGGGCTTCTGAAAGGGTCAATTATCCGTTTGGCTTCGGGCTTTCCTATACGCAATTCTCTCTGTCCAGACCTGAGGTGGAAAGAAGAGGACAGCACATCCGGGTAAGGGTCGATGTGTGCAATGTCGGTGAGGTGGCTGGCAAGGAGGTTGTGCAGGTCTATTACAGTGCGCCGCAGGGCAGGCTCGGGAAACCTGCCAGAGAGCTTGCGGCATTCCGCAAGACAAGACTGCTGCAGCCGGGCGAAACGCAGGCGGTGATCCTGCGGTTTGGAATAGACGAAATGGCATCCTACGACGATCTGGGGAAGGTTGCAAAGTCGGCCTATGTTCTGGAAAAGGGCGAATATCATTTCTATGTCGGTACATCCGTGCGGGACACGGTCGAGGATGATTTTGTCATGGTTCTCGATGAGGATGTTATCACGCAGCAGCTGGAGGCGAAGATGGTTCCGACCCAGCTGGAGAGACGTATGCTTGCGGACGGACAATATGAGGAGCTTTCCACCGGTACGCCTGTGGACACGGATGCAAGCATTTTCCCTGCGAAGCTGACACCGGAGGAGGCGGACGGTATGACGCCTGTGGTGCGGCGGCAGGACAGCTACCACATCTGGGGACACCCGGACACCAGACAGAAGCTGATTCAGGTCGCGGAGGGTGAGAAGACGCTGGATGAGTTTGTGACGGCGCTGCCGGATGAGGCGCTTGCCGTACTTCTCGGCGGACAGCCGAACACCGGGGTTGCGAACACCTTCGGGTACGGAAATTTGCCGGAGTACGGGGTGCCGAACATCATGACGGCGGATGGCCCGGCGGGCGTGCGCATCAGCCCGTGCTGCGGAGTCTGCACGACGGCATGGCCCTGCTCGACCATGCTGGCATGTACATGGAATCCCGAGCTGGTGGAGAAGGTGGGAGCTGCAGGTGGAGCAGAGGCGAAGGAAAACAATATCGGCGCATGGCTGACACCCGCAATCAATATCCACAGAAGCCCTCTCTGCGGCAGGAACTTTGAATACTATTCCGAGGATCCGCTGGTTACGGGAAAGATGGCTGGCGCTATGGTAAGAGGAATACAGAGCAATCATGTGGCGGCTACGGTGAAGCACTTTGCCTTGAACAATAAGGAGACGAACCGTCGGGAGAGCGATTCCAGAGCCTCAGAGCGGGCGATCCGGGAGATTTACCTGAAGGGCTTCGAGATCATTGTCAGGGAGGCAAAGCCTTGGAGCATTATGTCCTCCTACAACATTATCAACGGCAGACGGGCTTCGGAGAACAGGGAGCTTCTGGAGGATATTCTCCGCGGAGAGTGGGGCTTTGACGGAATGGTTACGACAGACTGGTGGACCTGCGGGGAGCATTACAAGGAGACGAAGGCGGGAAATGATGTCAAGATGGGTCTCGGCTTCCCTGAGCGTCTGTTGGAGGCGAAGGAAAAGGGCGCGCTCACGCGGGAGGAAATGGAAGTCTGCGCAAAACGGATATTAGCTTTGATTCTAAAGATTGACTGAGCCCGGATGAGTTTCAGGTTTATGGTATGGTGAGTGAGAGGAAGCGTGTGAAATATGCTGATTATTGTATTTGTAGGAGTTATGTGTGCCTATGTGGCAATTAAGATTTTCAGCGCCACAGAGCGGACGGAGGTTTTCAACAGAAGACCGATCGAGGTGCAGGATGTGAAAAAATATAACCGGTTCTGCGGCTATCTGGTGGTCGGCTTTGGCGTGGCTGCCGAGCTGACACTGACGATCGGCATTCTCTGCGGCGGAGCCATCAGCATTATCTGTATTGCAGTTATGCTTCTGGAGGCGTATATTGTCCTTCGGATTTATAGTAAAAATGAGATCAAAATGATTCGGAAAAGGTAGCGGAAGTTGGTTGTATGAAAAGAAGGGCAGTTGTTGTAATCCTTGCGGCGGTGACTTGCTCGGCGCTGGCGGGCTGCGGGGATGATCTGGAGGCCATCGTGCCGACGGTGAACGAGGTGTTTCCGTTGGAGGCAGGCGGGACGTCAGAGGAGCCGGAGGATGCGGTGGAACAGAACAACACGAAAGAACAGGACAGTACGAAAGAACAGACCAGTGCGGACAGACAAGGCGGTACGGAAGGGATAGATGGTACAGCGGCAAGTAAGGAGGGCTCTGCAGAGTCTGAACCCGAGGAAATCCATATTACGATCTCTGCCGCCGGAGATGTCACGCTCGGTAATTACTTTGGACAGGACTACGCATGGTCGTTTCGGGAAATGTGGGAAAAACAGCAGAATCCGGCGTATTTTCTGGAAAATGTGTATGATATTTTCAGCAGCGACGACATGACGATCGTGAATCTGGAGGGGCCTCTCACAAATGCCGAGGAAAGAAAAGAGGAGCAGACTTACTGTATCAGCGGTGATCCCGAGTTCGCCGATATTCTGACGGAGGGCAGTGTCGAGGCGGTCAGCATGGCGAACAATCACAGGCTGGATTACTATGAACAGGGAACGGCAGACACCGTCGAGGCGGTCAGCAGCCGTGGTATCTCCTACGCCTATGACAAAAACCTCGGACTTTATGAGACAAAGGGAATCCGTATCGGCTTTGTCTCAGTCAATGAGGTCGGTCAGGGTGCTGGTGTAGAAACGATTCTCAAGGAGGGAATCGCACTGCTGCGGGAGCAGGGTGCGGATCTGGTATTGGCAAATTGCCACTGGGGAATCGAGAGAGAGAACTATCCGGAGGAGTACCAGCTGAGTCTCGGCAAAAAATGCATCGACTGGGGTGCTGATCTTGTGCTGGGACATCACCCTCATGTGCTGCAGGGAATCGAGGAATATCAGGGGAAATACATCGTCTACAGTCTGGGGAACTTCTGTTTTGGTGCGAACCGCAATCCAAAAGACAAGGACTGCATCATCTTCCAGCAGACCTTTACCTTCCGGGATGGCATCCTGCAGGATGACACAGAGGCGAGGATCATTCCCTGTTCTGTCAGCTCGGTCAGCAACCGCAATGATTACCGCCCTACACCCGCCGAAGGGGAGGACGCACAGCGCATCATAGAGCGAATGAACGAGTATAGTGCGGATTTCGGGGTGCATATCGATGAAAATGGTGATTTGTAGGGATAAAATTAGAGAGAGGTATGTGTGTATGGAAAAGAGAGCTATGGAGAAACTTGGGATCGAGACTTCTCTGCTGGGCTTCGGCTGTATGAGATTTCCGACGACGGCGGACGGAAAGATCGACGAGGCAGAGGCGGAGAGAATGCTGGATCAGGCATATGCCGCCGGTGTGAACTATTATGATACGGCGTACCCGTACCATAACGGAGAGAGTGAGCGCGTGGTCGGCCGCGTCATGAAGAAATACGACCGCGGCAGCTTCTTCCTTGCGACGAAGCTTCCCTGCTGGCTTGTCAAGAATACGGATGATATTGAGAGAATTTTTAAGGAACAGCTTGAGAAGCTCCAGACAGACTACATAGACTTTTATCTGATGCATGCCCTGAATAAGGACAGCTTTCAGAAAATGGTTGACATTGGGTGTGTGGAAAAGCTTGAACAGCTGAAGGCGGAGGGTAAGATCCGCTATCTCGGCTTTTCCTTCCATGATAAGTATGAGGCGTTCGAGAGAATTATTAATTACCACGACTGGGATTTCTGCCAGATCCAGCTGAATTACATGGATGCCGGGGAGAGAGAGGAATTTCAGCAGGCGGGCATGAAGGGCTATCATCTCACGGAGGAGAAAAAGATTCCCCTTATCATCATGGAGCCTGTCAGGGGCGGTTCCCTCGCAGCCTTCCCCGAGGACATCACGGAGGTCTTTCACGGTCTTAACCCCGATGCGTCAATCGCAAGCTATGCGCTGCGCTGGGTGGGAAGCCTGCCCAATGTCAAGGTGATCCTGAGCGGTATGTCTACAATGGATCAACTGACAGACAACCTCAAGACCTTTGATAAATTTGAGCCGCTTTCGGAGAAGGAAACGGAGACGATAGACAAGGTTGTTGCAATGATTAACAGCCGTATGCAGAACGGCTGCACCGCATGCAGATATTGTATGCCCTGTCCGGCGGGTGTCGATATTCCGAGAAACTTCCGCATCTGGAATCTCTATCATATGTATGGCAACTATAATGCCGTGAAATGGGACTGGGAAGAGGGCCTTGACGAAGACCACAAGGCAAAGAACTGCATCAAGTGCGGAAAGTGTGAAAAGGCGTGTCCCCAGAAGCTGTCGATCCGTGCCGACCTTGAGCGGGTACAGGCGGATCTGGACAAAAAGGAATTTGTGATTTCCTGACGGAGGGTGATTGATGGAAAAAGCCTTTAAGCTGGATTTTGAGAATGACAGACAGGGAAGCCTGTATGTGAACTGCTGCGGGTGCTCCCAGACGGAGAGCCTGCACAGCTTCGGACCTGCATCCAAGCCGCACTATCTGATCCACTATGTCCTGAGCGGCAAAGGACTTTTCCGCTTTCACGACAAGGAATACCGTCTGGAGGCAGGCTACGGCTTTCTGATTCAGCCAAATGAGCTGGCATTTTATCAGGCAGATGCCGACGATCCGTGGAGCTACCTCTGGGTTGGCTTCGGAGGAAGCCGTGCAGGGGAATATCTGACGAAAATGGGGCTGTCGGCAAGGCACCCAATCTTTTCGTGTGATCGGGATGAGGAGCTGTATGCGATTGTCCGGGATATGATGGAGCATAATACCTTCGGCATGGCGAATGACCTGCGCAGGAACGGACAGATGAGTGTCTTTCTGTCCGTGCTTGCGGAGAGCGCTGGCGTCATTGCAAAGGATGAGGAGGACAAGGGGAACCAGTATGTGAAAAAGGCGGTCTCCTTTATCCAGAGTAATTACTGTAACCCGATCAAGGTGACGGACGTGGCGGATTATGTCTGCGTCAACAGAAGCTACCTCTATACCCTGTTCCAGAATTACCTCGGAATGTCCCCACAGCAGTTTCTGACAACATTCCGCATCACGAAGGCGAGGGAACTGCTGGATTCGACGACCTACCCGATCGAGAGCATTGCACTTTCCTGCGGTTACAGTGACGCTCTGGTCTTCACAAAGGCATTCCATGCCATGAAGGGAATGTCTCCTTCCCAATATCGTAAGCAGAGCCATCGGGAGAGCACGAAGGAGCAGCTGCACGAGGTGGAAGGACTGATTGCAAAGCTGCTCGGACAACAGCAGGGCTAGAACAGACCTAATCTAACATTTTAACAGGTTCAAAAAACAAATGGATGTAGTAATCCATTTGTTTTTTTAATATAGTGGAAACATAAGGACAGTAAACCGTACACAAGAGCAAGCATAGAAAGGAATCGGAATATGAAGGATATTATTTTGAAAAAGTTTGAAGAAGTATTTGGGGACAGCAAGGATGCAAAAGTGTATTTCGCACCCGGACGTGTCAATCTGATCGGGGAGCATACCGACTACAACGGCGGACATGTATTTCCCTGCGCACTGACAATCGGAACCTATGGCGTCGCAAGAAAGAGAACCGACAATAAGCTGCGTTTTTACTCCATGAATTTTGAACACCTCGGTGTGATCGAGTCCTCGCTGGAGGATCTTGTTCCGGCAAAGGAAGCAGACTGGACAAATTATCCCAAGGGCGTTATGTGGGCATTCGGGGAAAAGGGCATGAAGGTTCCCTTCGGCATGGATCTGCTGCTCAACGGCAACATCCCGAACGGTTCCGGGCTTTCCTCCTCCGCATCGGTTGAGGTGCTCACCGGGTACATACTGAGAGACTTTTTCGGATTTGACGTGACGAATCAGGATCTCGCGCTGATCGGACAGTATTCTGAGAATCATTTCAACAAGGTAAACTGCGGTATCATGGATCAGTTTGCCATTGCCATGGGCAAGAAGGACAACGCGATCTTCCTCGACACGGCAGACCTGTCCTACGAATATGCACCCATCGTGCTCAAGGGGGCAAAGATTGTGATCGCGTGCAGCAACAAGAAGCGTGGGCTGGGCGATTCCAAGTACAACGAGAGAAGAAGTGAATGTGAGACGGCGCTTGCTGAATTACAGCAGGTAGTAAAAATCAAGACACTCGGTGATCTGGATGAGGCGACCTTTGAGAAGTTCGCCGCTATTATCAAGAGTGATGTCCGCAGAAAGCGTGCAAAGCACGCAGTGTATGAGAACCAGCGCACCATCCGTGCGGTGGAGGCTCTGAAGGCAAATGACGTAGTGGAGTTCGGAAAGCTGATGAACGCCTCTCATGTCTCCCTTCGTGATGATTATGAGGTTACAGGAATCGAGCTGGATACACTGGTGGAAGAGGCATGGAAGATCGACGGTGTGATCGGCTCCCGCATGACCGGCGCAGGCTTCGGCGGATGTACGGTCAGCATCGTAAAGGATGAGGCGATTGATACCTTTATCGACAAGGTTGGCGCCGCCTACAAGGAGAAGATCGGATATGCGGCAGATTTCTATGTCGTTGAGATCGGAGATGGACCGGCTGCGTTATAAGGGCTATAGCTGCAAGTGACGTTGCACAGAATGTACAGACCACCGCAGGCACGCTCTCGCTACCTTCCGCACGCAGCGGCGCATAAGATGTCACAGTACGCCATCTAAGCGCCGGCGGCTCCAGAGTGCGCTGCTTGTGGTCAGGTACATTCTGCACAACTGTTATCTGGAATTTAGGATATTCTCAATTATTATTGTAATAA
Organism: uncultured Lachnospiraceae bacterium; assembly: GCA_900554205.1. Classification (GTDB taxonomy): domain Bacteria; phylum Bacillota; class Clostridia; order Lachnospirales; family Lachnospiraceae; genus Acetatifactor. The sequence goes on along the minus strand of USGM01000026.1, from coordinate 931 downwards.
AGGTAACTATATAAGGAGAGAGAAGAAATGGCGATACAGACGGATATAAGGAAGCTGGTGGCGTATGGCGTGAGTGCAGGACTGGTTCCCACGGAGGACATTGTCTTCACGACCAACAGGCTGCTGGAATTGTTTGGACTGGATGAACTGGAAGAGACTGACAAGAGTGTCACAATGGATGCGTCTGAATTGGAAGAGGTTCTGGGACGCATGTGTGACTATGCTTATGAGAAGGGTCTGATGGCAGAGAATACCGTTACTTACCGCGACCTGTTTGATACGAAGATCATGAGCATGCTCATGCCCAGACCCAGCGAGGTCATTCATAAATTCTGGGAGCTGTATGAGAAGGAGTCGCCGGAAGCGGCTACGGACTATTATTACAGCTTAAGCTGTGACTCCAACTATATCCGCAGATACAGAGTCAGCAGGGATAAGAAGTGGATCGCTCCGACGAAATACGGCGATCTCGACATCACGATCAACCTTTCCAAGCCCGAAAAGGACCCCAAGGCGATTGCTGCTGCGAAGAATGCAAAGCAGTCCGGCTATCCTAAGTGCCTTCTCTGCAAGGAAAATGAGGGCTATGCGGGAAGAGTGAACCATCCTGCAAGACAGAATCACCGCATCATACCGGTGACAATCAACGGCAGCCAGTGGGGCTTCCAGTATTCGCCCTATGTCTATTACAATGAGCACTGCATCGTGTTCAATTCCCGGCATGTACCGATGAAGATTGAGCATGACACCTTCTGCAAGCTGTTTGATTTTGTAAAGCAGTTCCCCCATTATTTCGTGGGTTCCAATGCCGATCTTCCCATTGTCGGCGGTTCTATCTTAAGCCATGACCATTTCCAGGGCGGACATTATACATTTGCAATGGCAAAAGCACCAATTGAGCAGCATGTGGTACTTCCGGGATTTGAAGATG
>USGM01000025.1 GCA_900554205.1 uncultured Lachnospiraceae bacterium | reverse complement strand
GCCATACCGGCAGCGATAGGAATCGTCTTCCTGAGGTGGATGCGGACACCACCCTCTATTTGATAAGTCTGCTGCATCAGCCGTGCAGCGCGGTAAATGAGATTATTTTCATCCGTGGGAAGCTCCCCGGAATCCGTTGTCAGATAAATTCCCGCATCCGTCTTTTCGAGGGTCAGTTCGTCATATATGCCGACGGTCTGCATGATCATCCTGACCTCGTGGTAGCCGTTGGGAAGCTTTTGCACTACATCCAGACCGAGATTGATCTTTGCGTAGGCTTTTATATCATATTGTTCCATTAAAAATACATCTCCAATCACAGATTGTACTTAATTATATACAATCCTGCCGGGTTCGTCAACTCAAGGCGTATAAATAAGAAAACCGACCCTGTGACGGATCGGTTTTCAAAATATGGTTCCTTCTTACTTTAAAGGCTTTGCACCGGCCTTTTCCTGAGCTGCCTCCAGAGCCTGTTTGAAACGGCTCTTCTTCTTGACGGGCTGAACCTCAGGCTTACCGTGAAGTCCCTTGACGCCGATGACGTAGATACCGCTGACGACTGCCTTGACTTCCTTCTTGACCGGAACGGAGTCAAAGATCTTGTCGTCACAGATCAGGGAGAGAATCTGCGGGCCGACCTTTGCCTTGATGATTGGCAGCTTTGAACCGCGCATAGCCTTCGGGGTCTGGTCAATGACCATCTGTGGAAGTCCCGAGTCGCGGATCTTCATTCGTTTCTTGTCGATGATAAGCATTGAGACGGTCTGCTTGTTTGCCTCCAGCATCTCCTGCTGTTCCGCCTGCTTTTTCTGGGCCTTCTTCCCGAGAAAATACAGAACCGCAATGATTGCAATCAGAACCACCGCCACAACGATCAATACAATTACCCATGTTTTCATGTAGAGCAAGCCTCCTGCCAAATTATTCTAAACGAACATATCGGATTCATTCTAGCACATATTACCGTTGATAAGCAACAGGAAATGCAAATAATGGAACAAGGTCAAATGCGGCAAATTATGCATTTTGTGAAGAAATTGAAGAATTTGTGGCATCCTATCAGGAAGAGCATGACGGCGGGAAAGTGAGGAAGGGAAGCTATGGATACTGTATGGAGGATCGGCACGGTAGTTCTTGGCAGCATAATGTTCTGGAATCTGATCTTTGCGGTCGTCATCGTATTTTTCGGAAGGCGCGACCCAAGGAGCGTCTGGGCATGGCTTCTACTGCTGTTTCTGCTTCCGGGAGCCGGATTTGTGTTTTACCTCTTTCTGGGCGGAAATCTGCATAAGAGGAAAATGTTCCGCGCAAAGGAGCTAGAGGAAAATCTGCAGGAGCTTCTTCGTGACCAGAAGAGCGTTTTGAGGAGAAAGAAGGACGATTCCAACGCGGACATTTCGGGCTATGAGGATCTTGTCATGTACAATATGGAGTCGGCGGACGCGCTGCTGCTGGAGGAGAATGACATTGATATATTTACGGACGGCAACCGTAAATTCGAGGCGTTGATGGCAGACATTGAGCGCGCGGAGCATTTCATCCATCTGCAATATTATATCATCCGGAATGATGTGCTCCTTGGACGTATGCTGGAGGTGCTGAGAAGAAAGGCTGCGGAGGGAGTTGAGGTCAGGATTCTGTTTGACGGCATGGGCTGCCGGGGAACCGGAAGGCGGTTCTGGAAGAAGCTGCGCAGCGAGGGGCTGCATGTGGCAGAATTTTTCCCGGCAGCGTTCGGACGGCTGCAGCTGCGGATGAATTACCGGAATCACAGGAAAATCGCGGTGATCGATAATAAAGTAGCGTATGTCGGGGGCTTCAATATCGGGCGGGAATATGTGGATCTCGATTCAAAATTCGGACACTGGAGGGATACGCACCTGCGGATCCGGGGGATAGGAGTGATCGGACTGCAGCTGCGGTTCCTGCTGGATTGGAGATATGCGGCGGGGGAGGAACTGCTGGGATGCAAAAAGCTGTTTCTCAGCCCGGAGCCGGGAATGCGTGATGGCTGTGAATTACAGGTCATCAGCAGCGGGCCGGACAATTCGCTGGAGCAGATCAGGGATAATTATCTGCGTCTGATTTCAAAGGCGGAGAAGCGTATCTGCATCCAGACTCCGTATTTTATCCCGGATGAGGCAGTGCTGAACGCGCTGCTGATTGCGGTGCGCTCGGGGGTGGAGGTGAATCTGATGATTCCGTGCAAGCCGGACCACCCGTTTGTGTACTGGGCGACCTATTCTTATGCCGGACAGCTCCTGAATGCGGGTGCAAACTGTTACATCTATGAGAATGGATTCCTTCATGCCAAAAGTCTTGTCGTGGACGGCAGGGCATTCTGCTGCGGGACAGCAAATCTGGATATCCGCAGCTTTGCGTTGAATTTTGAGGTGAATGTCGTGGTTTACAGCCGCAGAAAGGCAAGCGAGATGGAAAGGCTGTTTATGGAGGATATTCCGCACTGCACGCGGCTGACGCGCGATGCTTATGCGGCTAGAAAGCTGAAGGTGCGGTTTATGGAACAGACCTGCAGACTGCTTTCCCCGCTGTTATAATTGCAAAATAATCTGTATTATGATATAAAAGAAGAATGTGATGCTTTAAATGAGGAAAGGCATGAGGATGATTATGAAAAAGAAAATTGTAGGATTGTTTGCGGTTCTGGCGGCATCAGCGCTGCTTGCGGGCTGCGGGGAGGCAACGGATGTGCCTTTGAACAAGCTGAAGGTGGACAAGTATGTGACGCTCGGCGGGTATGACAGCTTCGATATTTCCGTGGACACCATTGGGGTGAACGACGATGAACTGCTGCAGCTCGTCAATTCGTCCTATCTGCCCTATGTCACTGCGGAGCACGGCGGGATTACGGATCGCGCGGTTGCGGTAGGAGACACGGTTATCATCGACTATGAGGGAAAGAAGGACGGTGTTGCCTTCGAGGGAGGCACGGCGCAGAATGCCAGTCTTGCCATTGGGAGCGGTCAGTTCATCGATGGCTTTGAGGATGGTCTGGTAGGTGTTATGCCGGGAGATACTGTCGATCTTGATCTCACGTTCCCGGAGGGGTATGATAATGACGAGCTGGCAGGACAGCCGGTTGTCTTCACGGTTACGGTAAACTGCATCCAGCCGGTTGAGCTTTCCCTTGAGGAGATGGAGGATGCGGTCGTTGCGGGCATAGGGCTGGACGGTGTCAGCACGGTCGAGGAGCTCAGGCAGGCTGCCTATGATTATCTGTACTCTAATTATGAGATCGAGGTCGAAAATGCGATCGTGGATCAGCTGTTTGAGAGATGTGTTTTCAAGGATAATATACCGGAGGAGATCCTGCAGCCCTACCGCGATACATGGCAGAGCTTCATAGAGGCGTATGCAAACTATTACAACGTGACTCCCGACGTATATACAACTTATTTTTACGGCGCGAGCAGTGACAAGGTAATCAACGAGAATGCCGAGAAATATATGAAGCAGGATCTCATTTTGCAGGCAATTGCCAACCGGGAGGATCTGAATATCAGCGACGAGGAGCTGCAGTCAAATCTTCAGGAGGAGGCTGATGCGGCGGGCTATGCATCTGTGGAAGAGTATGTAAGCCCGAATACGATGGAGGATTACCGGAACGATTATATGAACACAAAGGTTCTGGAGTTCCTCAAGGAAAGAACAACGATCAACGAAAATAAATAAAAAGGAGAGCTAAGGGTTATGGATTTGACAGACATCAGAGAGCTGTACCGGAACAGGGAACAGTACATTGGCAAGGAAGTCACGGTGGGAGGATGGGTTCGCAGCAACAGGGATTCCAAGAATTTTGGATTCCTTGTCATCAACGACGGAACCTTCTTTGAGCCGTTGCAGGTAGTTTACGGCGAGGGACTTTCTAATTTTCAGGAGCTTTGTAAGATGAACGTAGGGGCGGCGCTTGTAATCACGGGCACGATCGTGGCAACACCGGATGCAAAGCAGCCTTTTGAGATGCAGGCAGCGGAGGTGCTCGTGGAAGGCCCTTCCACCGCGGATTATCCGCTTCAGAAGAAGCGCCATACCTTTGAGTATCTGCGCACGATTTCACATCTGCGTCCCAGAACAAATACGTTTCAGGCAGTGTTCCGTGTGCGCTCGCTGATCGCCTACGCCATTCACAGCTTCTTTATGGAGAGAGGCTTCGTCTATGTACACACGCCGCTGATCACCGGAAGCGACTGTGAGGGTGCCGGAGAGATGTTCCAGGTGACGACGCTTGATCTGGAGAATGTGCCGAAGACGGCGGACGGTAAGGTTGACTACAGTCAGGACTTCTTCGGAAAGCCTACAAATCTGACTGTCAGCGGTCAGCTGAATGTCGAGACCTATGCCTTTGCATTTAAGAATGTATATACCTTCGGACCGACCTTCCGTGCGGAAAATTCCAACACGACACGTCACGCCGCAGAGTTCTGGATGATAGAGCCGGAGATGGCATTTGCAGATCTGAAGGACGATATGCTGCTGGCGGAGGGAATGCTGAAATACGTCATCCGCTATGTGCTGGAAAATGCGCCGGAGGAGATGGCGTTCTTTAATCAGTTTGTCGATAAGGGACTGATCGAGAGACTGGAGCATGTGGCAAACTCCGACTTCGGACATGTGACCTACACCGAGGCAATCGAGCTTCTGGAGAAGCATAACGATGTGTTTGACTATAAGGTATTCTGGGGCTGTGATCTGCAGACAGAGCATGAGCGCTACCTGACCGAGGAAATTTTCAAGCGCCCTGTCTTTGTGACAGACTATCCCAAGGAGATCAAGGCGTTCTATATGAAGCTGAACGAGGACGGCAAGACGGTTGCCGCTATGGACTGCCTTGTTCCCGGAATCGGCGAGATCATCGGCGGCAGCCAGCGTGAGGATAAGCTGGAGGTTCTTGAGAAGAGGATGGACGAGCTCGGACTGAAGAAGGAGGACTATGACTTCTACCTAGACCTGCGCAGATATGGTTCCGTAAGACATGCGGGCTTCGGACTCGGCTTTGAGAGATGCGTGATGTATCTGACCGGAATGGGCAACATCCGCGACGTAATTCCTTTCCCGAGAACAGTGAATAACTGCGATCTGTAATCCGACATTTATTAAGAAAATTTTATTTATTTCCAGATGAAAAGCATACCGAAATGTGGTATGCTTTCACTATGGGAAAATTAAAATACGGAAACATAAAAAAATACATAAACTGCATAATAGTGATTAGCCTAACCGCCGCATCCGTGAGCTGGCTGTCCCCGGAGCCGATGGTTGCCGGAGCGACCACGATCGGGGAGGTTCAGGAGAACATCAATAAGCGCCAGAACGAGATTAATGAGATCAACCGGCAGATTGCAAGCTTCGAGGATGAACAGGATCTGATTGAGGAGCAGATAGCGGATCTGAACGCCGAGATCGTCAACACGATGGCGAGCATCGATGTGATGGAGGAGCAGATCGGTCAGAAGGAGCTGGAAATTTCTGACAAGGAGCTTCAGATTGGTGACAAGAAGGTGCAGATTGACGAGACGGAGGCGGAATATGAGGCGTCCGTGGAGCGCGAGGAAAAACAGCGCCAGAGCATGATGGACTGCACCCGCATGATGTACGAGAATAATGATGTCTCTTATCTTACTTCTCTTCTGTCCGGCAAGGGACTGTCGGACATCCTGAACCAGATGGACTATGTGGAGAGAGTCTACGAGTACAGCATGGACAGGCTGGAGGCCTTTGTCGAGACGAAGAATCAGGTACATGATCTGTGGGACCGGCTGGAACAGGAAAAGGCGGAGCTGGAGCAGCAGAAGTCCGGGCTGGAACAGGATAAGGCGGGACTGGAAGCGGACAGGGAACAGCTGAACGCGCTCAAGTCAGATCTGAACGTGAAGCTGGCGAAGAAGAAAAAGGAATCTGCCAACTATGACGCAGAAATAAAGAAGGCACAGCAGCAGGCGGCTGCGGCGAAGAAGCTTTTGCAGCAGGATCAGCAGAGGCTGAAACAGCTCCAGACAGCACAGAATGCTGTGAATATGACGATAAACCCCACGAACTACACTTCGATCATCGAAGGGGCGTCCGGGAGCGATCTCGGCAAGAAGATTGCAAAGTATGCATGCCAGTTTGTCGGTAATCCCTATGTATCTGGCGGTACGAGCCTGACAAACGGTGCGGACTGCTCCGGCTTTACTTACAGAATTTATCAGGATTTCGGCTACAGTATACCGAGAACCTCTTACTTACAGAGAAGCGCCGGGACGGAGGTTGCCTATGAAAATGCGCAGCCGGGCGACCTCATCTGCTATGACGGACATGTGGCAATGTACATCGGGGGCGGCATGATTGTCCACGCAAGCAGTGCCAAGACCGGCATCAAGGTAAGCCGGGCGCAGTACAGAACGATACTCTCAGTGCGGAGAATCGTGCAATAATTAAGGAAGACAGGTACGGAAAAAATGAAGATTATTATTGCCGGAGACGGTAAAATGGGAGCTACCTTAGCGAGACAGCTGTCCGCCGAGGGGGATGACCTGACTTTGATAGATTCCAACCCGAAGGTGCTGGAATCCAGCGAAGAGCGGTACGACGTCATGGTGGTGCAGGGAAACTGTGCCTCCATGGATGTGCTGATGCAGGCGGGAGTGAAGGAGGCGAATCTCCTGATCGCGGTTGCAGGGGCGGATGAGATCAACCTCCTGTGCTGTATGACAGCACACGGACTGAATCCGAAGCTCCATACCATTGCCCGGGTGAGAAATCCCGAGTACACGGATCAGATCTACGGGATGCGTGACATGTTTGCTCTTTCCATGGTGGTAAACCCGGAGAAGCAGGCGGCGACGGAAATGGCGAGACTGCTCCGCTATCCCGGCTTTTTAAAGAGAGATACCTTTGCAAAAGGGCGTGTGGAAATCGTCGAGCTGCGCCTCGACGAGCACAGCAAGCTCTGCAATGTGGCACTGAATGACATGAACAGTATCGTCAAGTGCAAAATCCTCGTGTGCGCCGTTTTGCGCAACGGCACGGCAGTGGCACCGGACGGAAATTTTGTGCTGCGCGAGGGCGACCGTATTTTCGTCACGGCACCGGCAGATACATTGACGATGCTTCTGAAAAATCTTGGCATCATCACGCACAAGGTCAAAAGAGTCATACTCTGCGGAGGCGGCAGAGTCAGCTACTATCTGGCGAAGCAGCTGAAAAACAGTGGTATCGGCGTGCAGCTGATCGAGAGAGATCTCGAGCGGTGCAACCAGTTAGCTGCCATGCTGCCGGAGGCCTGTATCATACATGGGGATGCCAGCAGCCAGTTCCTTCTGGAAAGCGAAGGGATTGCGGACTGTGATGCCCTTGTGACGCTGACCGGACTGGATGAGCTGAACATGGTCGTTTCTATCTACGGCACGAGCTGCGGCGTGCCTCAGGTCATCACGAAGCTCGGGCGTATGGACAACACGAATATTCTCGGGAATCTCGCGCTGGGCAGCGTGATCAGCCCGAAGGAGCTGTGCTGCAACACGATTGTCCGCTATGTGCGTGCCATGAAGAACCAGACCGGCGCGGCACTGACGATGCATACGATCGCGGACGGACAGGTGGAGGCGTTGGAGTTTGTTGTGGACGGAAGCACACAGCACTGCGGCGAGCCGTTGAAGGAGCTGAAACTGAAGAAGGGCGTTCTCGTGGTCTGCATTACAAAGGGAGCGGGACTTGAGATACCCAACGGTGATTCCAGCTTTAAGAAGGGTGATACCGTGATTATTGTTACAAACAGCGAGAAAGGTATTTATCAGCTCAACGATATTTTTGAATAACAGGTGAAAAGACCATGAACTATAAAATGATAGGAAGATTTATCGGCAAGATACTGCTGATTGAGGGGGCTTTTATGGTGCCCGCAATGCTGATCAGCCTGATCGGAAAGGAGTATCATGTCGTCTGGGCATATCTCTGGACGCTCGTTATTATACTGGCGGTTGCCGGGCTGCTGACAGGGCTGTGCCGCGGCTCTAAGAAGACATTCTATGCGAAGGAGGGGCTTGCCTGCGTAGGCCTCAGCTGGATTATCATGAGTCTGCTCGGCTGTCTTCCTCTGTATATATCGGGAGTGACACCGCATTTTATCGATGCATTTTTTGAGATCGTCTCTGGCTTTACGACGACCGGGGCATCGATCCTTCCGGCGGTGGAGGGACTGCCGAAGGGTATTCTCTACTGGAGAAATTTTACGAACTGGCTCGGTGGCATGGGAGTGCTGGTTTTCCTGCTGGCGATTTCCTCAGTCGGGGGGAGCGACAACGGATTTACCATGCATCTGCTGCGTGCGGAAAGCCCGGGGCCGAATGTGGAGAAGCTGGTGCCGAGGATGCGGCAGACGGCGAGAATCCTGTATCTCTTATACATTGTGCTCACGGTTCTTGCGGTGATCTTTTTCCTGTTTGGCGGTATGCCGCTGTTTGACGCGGTGTGTACGGCGCTTGGAACGGCGGGTACGGGCGGCTTCGGCATACGGAATGACAGCATGGCGAGCTACAGCCCCTATATCCAGAATGTCTGCACGGTATTCATGCTGCTGTTCGGGGTAAATTTTACCTGCTATTATCTGCTTCTGATCAAACAGGTGAAAAATGTATTCAAGGATGAAGAACTGCGCATGTATCTGGGAATTGTCGCAGGGTCAATCCTGCTGATCGTATGGAACCTCAGAGGCTTTTATGACACGCTCGGAGAGACAGTCCGGCACGCAGCATTTCAGGTGGCAACGATCATGAGTACGACGGGATTTGCGACGACGGACTTTGATCTGTGGCCGGGCTTTTCCAAGGCGATTCTGCTCTGTCTGATGTTTATCGGGGCGAGCGCAGGTAGTACAAGCGGCGGCTTTAAGTGCGGGCGTGCGATCCTTGTATTGAAGAGCCTTCACAGGAGCGTCCGCCAGGTGGTGCATCCCCAGAAGGTGCAGGTCGTGAGAGTGAACGGACAGCCGGTGGAGGAGAAGATTTTGCAGAACACCAACGCATATCTTGCCGCCTACGTCATTATCATCGGGATCAGCTTTTTGCTTGTCTCGATTGACGGCTTTTCGATTACGACTAACTTTTCAGCGGTCGTGTCATGCTTCAACAACATCGGACCGGGATTTGAGCTTGTCGGGCCGACGGGAAACTTCGCGTCGTACAGCGTTTTTTCCAAGCTGGTGCTCATCATGGACATGCTCGCCGGCAGGCTGGAAATCTTCCCGATACTGATTCTTTTCTCACGAACGACGTGGAGACACAGATAAAATGTAAATCTTTAAATGAGGGACAACTGAAAAGTTCCCTCATTTTTTTTGTACGCTCAGGCGAAAAGTTCGCTCATCTTTTTGCAATTTCTTTAAAAAGTTCGCTCATATTTTTGCAAACCAAATAAAAAAGTTCCCTCTGATTTTTGCAACAAAGTTGTAAAATCAAGAAAAATCGGGTATACTATGGTCACGGAGGATATTTTTATGGCTTATCTGAAACGAACGATTGACATATATCTCGAAACATGGAGGAATAATCCGGAGCACAAGCCGTTGATCGTGAAGGGGGCACGGCAGATCGGCAAAACGGAATCTATATGCCGATTTGGGGCAATGTATTATAAAAGTGTTGTCTATATTAATTTTGTAGAAGAACAGAAATATAAAATGATAACGGCAGACGGATATGGCGCCGAAGATGTGGTGAAAAATATCTCAAGGATTGATCCCTCAAAAAAATTTATTGAGAGGGAAACCTTAATTATTTTTGATGAAATACAGGAGTTTGCAGATATTGCCACGACTCTTAAATTTTTTAAACTGGATGGAAGATATGACGTGATCTGCAGCGGCTCATTGTTAGGGATTAATTATAAGGTTATAGAGAGCAACAGTGTCGGATATAAAACGGATTATGAAATGTTTTCCATGAGCTTTGAAGAGTTTTTGTGGGCAAAGGGATATGACACGGAATTTATAGAGGATATCTATAGACATATGCAGGATATGACACCTTTAAGCGAGGTGACGATGGCGGTTTGCAGCAATCTTTTTCTCGATTATTGTATTCTGGGGGGCATGCCGGCTGTTGTGAACAGCTATATTCAGAAAGGAACCTTTGAGGGGACGCTGGAGCTTCAGCGTCAGCTGATTGGTGATTACAAGGAGGATGTCCGAAAATACGCGGATGGATTAGATCAGACACGAATCCTGAATGTATTTAACCGGATTCCGGCACAGCTGGCGAAGGAGAACAAGAAGTTCCAAATTTCCGGAGTGGCACAGGGAGCCAGATTTAAGGATTATCGTGGCTGTATTGACTGGCTGAACGATGCCGGGATTATTAATATTTGTTATTGCCTGACCTTTCCGGAGCTTCCGCTAAAGGGCAATTATGATACGGAAAAATATAAGATATATCTGAGAGATACCGGCTTGCTAGTGGCTATGTTGGATGAGGAGGCACAAGAGGATTTGCGTGCAAATAAGAACCTTGGTGTCTATAAGGGAGCACTTTATGAAAATGTAGTCGGTGAGGCGCTTGTGAAATCGGGATGTGAATTGTATTACTATAAACGGGAGGATTCCACACTGGAGGAAGACTTTTTCCTTCGGACAGCGCAGACACTGGTACCGGTGGAAGTGAAGGCGACCGATGGAAGGGCAAAATCGCTGCGGACGCTGATTCACGGAGAGAAGTACAGCGATATTTCATGGGGAATCAAACTGTGCGGCAAAAATATCGGATTTAGTGACAACATATATACATTTCCCTATTTTTGCGCATTTCTGCTGAAACGTTATCTGCGTGAGAAAAAGTAATTAATAAAAATTACGCGGAGCAGCTCGTTTTCCTCCTATAGTCCAGCGGCTTCATCCCGTAATATTCCCGGAAGACGTTTGCAAAGCGCCCCTGATTCACATAGCCGCAGGACTTCGCAATTTCCGAGATGCTGTCCTTCGAGGAGGAGAGGCGTTCGGCAGCATACTTCATCCGTGCCTCGTTCAGGTAGGCAGATACATTCACGCCGAATACCGATCGGAAATATCTTTTCAGGCTGGTCTCGCTGGTACCCAGTGCCTCCGAGACGGCCTTCATGGACAGATGGCAGCTAAGGTCTTCGGTCAGCATTTCCTTTGCCTTTCTGGCAAGCATGACCTGAACCTTCGAGAGATACAGCGTGTTTGTTGGTGTAAACGGCTTCTGGTCACAAAAGTACTTTAACAGTTGGAGAGTGTCCAGCCGGATCTGTCCGATGTTTCCCGAAGCACCGCTCTCGGAAATATGGTTCCACAGCCTGACAACGGGATCGGGGGCATAAAAGGCAATGCCCTGCGGATAGCGTTGAATCAGTGTGACAGGATCGACATGAAATAAGCGCAGGGCATCCCGCGTGCTGTCGGTGAACATGGAGGGCAGGACATAGATCTCATAGCCGACGTAGAAGGAAGACGGGTAAGCAAAACAATCCTGCACCATTTTTGACGCAATATTCATCAGATTCATGTCTATGTAGCTGTAGTTATTCTCATCTATTTTAAACTCGCAGCGTCCCTGCATGCAGTAGTTGATGAGCAGAAAATCCTGCGGCATAGCTTCCTTGTCGACGGGGACAGACGGAGTGTGAATATCGTTCAGCATCAGGAAGATGCCGGGAAGGATGTAGTAGGCAGTCAGATTCATAAAGCCGCCAGCCGTCTCCCGATGCAAGGTAACAATGTCCTCAGCCCCGGACATAAAATGTTCTATTTGATCTGCAAAATTATCTTTTTTCATAAACATCTATCCCCCAAAATCCAATATAAACATTATAAAACGTACAACCGCGAAAGACAATCTATATTAAAACAAATGGCTAAACAGACCTTTTTGACCCGAAGAGATATAGATATATTTGTCTGTTTCCATTAAACTGTTTGAGTTAGTTGAAGCGAACTCTATTATATAAAATGAGGAATCGTGTTCGCCATAACAAAATGCATGAGGAGGAAATGAGAGCATGAAATTATCGGAAGCAAATGCCGGATATTGCGGAACTGTCAGCTCTGTGAGCGGAAGTCATCATCTGCTGTCAAGGCTTATCGGAATCGGTATTGTGGAAGGCAGTGCCGTGCAGGTAATCCAGAATCTGAAGGGACAGCCGGTATTGTTCTATTGCAGGGATTCCGTCATTGCCCTGAGCAAGAAGGACTGCGAGGGGATCGAGATAGAAGGAGGCAAAAGATAATGAGTAAGATGATCGTTTTGCTGGGACAGCCCAATTCGGGAAAGTCAACCGTATTTAACGGGCTCACGGGCGCACATCAGCATGTAGGCAACTGGCCGGGAAAAACGGTGGAGCGCAAAGAGGGCAGATTTACCTATAACGGGACAGCGTATGATGTGATCGACCTCCCGGGAAGCTACAGCCTCTCTGCGGGCTCGGATGAAGAAAGGATTACTGCCGATTATATCCGATCTGGGCGGGCGGATCTCGTGGCAATCCTCGTTGACAGCTCCCAGCTTGAGAGGTCGCTCTATATGTACACGGATTTTATCGGAACAAACATTCCGGTCGTTCTTGTGCTGAACCTGATGGATGTGGCGGAAAAGAAAGGGATTCATATTGACGTGGATAAGCTCAGCCGGCGCACCGGCATTCCGGTGATAGGCTTTGTCGCCTCCGACGCGAAACGGTACGGCGAACTGAAGGAGCAGCTTGCGAAGGCTGCGGCATCGGGAAAGGTGGCTGACCAGTCGGAGCTGATAAAATATTACAGGCAGGACAGTGCGCTTTCGTTTGACAGTCTGGCGGGCAGCCAGAAGGACGAAAAACTGTTCACGAGGGAAAAGCTGGCAATCAGTGAGCTTGAAAAGACAGACAAGGGGCTTATGCTCTCGGGAAAGCATAAGTATGAGTACATAGATAAGCTGCTTGACGGAGTGGTTCGCAAACAGGGCAGTGAGGCAAAGCTGACGGGCTTTGACAAAAAGGCGCTCGGGAGACATTCCGGGAAGTGGATTGCGCTGGGAATCATTGTGGCGGCGCTTGCGGCGGCTATGGTTATTGCCGCGCCTATCATGGGACTTGGCTTCGGACTCGTCCCGGTTATCAGCGGGCCGCTTGAAAATCTCATGACAAGTCTGAATGTTTGGAAGCCCATTGCCGAGCTGATTTATGTCGTGCTGCCGAATGTACTGGCATTTACAATATCCATGGCGGGCTTTGTGCTCGGTGTGACCTTTGCGTTTGCAATCATTGAGGATGTGGGTTATATGGCAAGAATTTCTGTCGTGTTCAACTCCGCGATGGAAAGGCTTGGATTGCAGGGCAAGAGCGTTTGCTCCCTGCTCATGAGTATGGGCTGCAATATGGCTGGCGTGGCGGGAAGCCGCGTGATCGATAATTCCGGGCAGAGATTCCTTACAATGATGCTTGTGTGGAGCATTCCCTGCGGTTCGACCCTCTCGCTGGCACCTATGCTGGCAACGGTGTTCTACGGTCCGGTCGGAGCGATCGCTGTCGTCTTTCTGATGCTGTTTGCAACGATAGGCTCGCTGTTCCTCGTTTCGCTGATCTTTAAGGGGAAGCTGATAAGCGAGGAGGACAAGGGCGGAATTGTCATGGAGCTGCCGCCTTACCACAAGCCGAAGTGGGGGCATATCGTCAGAGCGACGCTCATGAAGGCATGGGATATTTTCAGCCGTGCATTCCGCGTGATTGCAATCGTGTCAATCGTGTTCTATCTGCTCTCCTATAACTGGTTCGATTCGGGAAGCATTCTGACAAAAGTGGGACAGGTGATCGAGCCGGTTACAAGCTGGTTTGGCATGACATGGCAGATGTTCATGGCATATATTTCCTCCATGGTCACAAAGGAATCGCTGCTCGGTGTGATCAACGCGCTCTACAGCAATACGGATATGGTCAATGCGGCATTTAACGCGAAGTCCCTTGGGATGACGGAGAACATGATGGCGCTTCTTCCGCAGGTGATTAACAAGGCGCAGGCGCTCGGCTTCATCATGGCGATTGTGTTCAATGTTCCCTGTACGATGACGGTAGCCGCGACCTTCAGAGAGAACCATTCCAAGAAGTGGATTGCGCTCTCGGTAGTGTATTATCTTGTGTTCTCACTCGCACTGGCGTTTATTTTCTACCACATCGGACTGCTGATCTGGCATTGAGGCAGATCGAATCAGATGAAATCCCGAAAGCGGAGGCTAAATGTCCGGCGGATGAGTCCAGAATTCAGATATTGAAATCGCTGGTACAGGAAGAAGTGGTTTGAAGAAAATAATTGTCAGAAATGATGTCGAATGCTATAATTATCAATGGGAATCTGCTATAAAACAGCTTTGAGTAAGACCGCTGATGGTTCATTGATGAGTGGGGCGAAGGAAAGTATGAATTCAGTATGTCGCGACATTTTTCGGTCAATACATGAGAATAAATGGCTCAGCATTGAGTATAAAAACAAGCAGGAAGAGGTAACAAAGTATTGGATCGGCATTATTGATGTGAATCCTGTGAAGAAAATGCTCCGGGTGGAGGGGTTACACCTGGGGCAATTTTCTACGATGCAGTTAAATATTTTTATCGATTCTATCTTATCTTCCAGTGTGATCGAAGGCTCCTATTATGATGTGGCGGACACTTTAAAAGAAGATATTCAGAATAATTCCCACAGATATATTTCTTTATTTCATCATGTGGCGAATCTCAAAATTCTGAATTACTATATAGATTGTAATAAGCTGGATTCGGTTCCTTATAGAACGGAATATAGTTTGATTAATCATTTTGACAGGGATAGTATCAGCAGAGGAGACTATCAGCTGACATCAGAACAGTTTCAGGAGATTGTCAAGAATTTTCAGTATGGTTCCAACAACAATTCATCAAACAGAAAGATTAAGCAGCTTGCCTTGAATATTTTGAGTGTTCCGATTAAGGAAGGGCTCTATGTGCTGGCATACAGAGAAATGCAACTGGATGTAAAGAATAGGTGCCTAAAGCCAGCGAAGGAAATTACAGTTTGTACAGAGTTTACGGTAGATGGAACGCAGCAAAGCATTCGCAAGTTCCTCGATGCAGATGACTATGATTTACTGAATGATTTTGAAAAAAATGCGGAACTGATAAAGGATCGTATAACCGAAAGCAACCGCCATATCAAAGGTGTTGACGATATGCCTTATCTGATAGCGATTGGCAGGAATATTATTTTAGATTTGCATGAAGAATATAAGGCTATTGATGAAATGTTTCAAAGGGAGGAGGTAACGCCGCCGATACAGGCTTTCTTTGGAAACCTAGTACAGGAGCCAGCCAGTCGAAAGGTGTTTCCGATTGCTCTGCTGAATAGGCAGATTAATCTGGATCAATTACTGGCGATTCATAATGCTATGAAATATCCGCTTGCGTATATTCAAGGACCTCCCGGCACGGGAAAGACGAATACGATTGTCAATACCCTTGTGACCGCTTTCTTTAATGAACAAACGGTGCTTTTTACCTCTTATAACAATCACCCCATTGATGGTGTGTGTGGCAAACTTCAGCATATTACAAATGGTAGTAAAGGATTCATCCCATTTCCCATCATACGGCTCGGAAGTGATGACAGGGTGGCGGAGGCGCTGGACTACATAAAGCGGCTCTATGAAAGTACCAAAGAAATCAGTGTCTTTGAGACCACACTGGAAAAGAGAAGGACGGATCGGGTTGCGAGAACGAGGCGGCTGACGGCATTGCTGCAGAATTATGAGGAGCGATTAAAGCTGCTTGAAACAGAGGAAGCCATTCACAGACTGATGGATTCCAATAAGCATCTGACCTTTCAAACACAGCTGCAGGGTGTGCAATTAACGCAGGTGGAAGAAAAGATCAGCCAGACAGAGGAAATTACGGATGAGGAGGCGGTAAAACTCATAGCTGAGGATGAGGATGCCTTCAAGAGCTATTTGTATTATACATCCGCAAAGTGCATCAAGCATTTGCAGGAGCCGAAGAATGCCGACTTATTGGCTATCGTATCTATGGAATGCAGAGAAGAGAAAGTTAAGGCATTCAATGAATATCTGAAAAAAGATGAAAATCTGAAGAAATTTCAACGGATATTTCCTATCATTGCAACGACATCCATTTCGGCACATAAAGTCGGAACGCCAGGGGTTCACTTTGATATGGTTATTATGGACGAAGCCAGTCAGGGAAATATTGCAACTTCGTTAGTGCCAATTATTCGAGGAAAAAGTCTTATGCTGGTTGGCGATCCTCAGCAGCTTAATCCCGTAATCCTGTTGAGTCAGATTGATAATCTGAAGCTTCGCAAAATGTATAGTATAACCGATGAATATGACTACGTGAAAAATTCCATTTACAAGGTGTATTTGGCATGTGATTCCGTCAGCAGGGAAATCCTTTTGAGCCATCATTACAGATGCCAGGAGCGGATCATTCAGTTTAATAATAAAAAATACTATAACAATAAGTTAAAAGTATGCAGCCCAAACAAAGAACAGAATCCTTTGATCTTTTTGGATGTGCAGCAAAATCAGACTTATTACAAGAATACTGCACCGGTTGAAGCGGATGAAATTGTAAAATACGCCGCCTTGCATAAGGACAAGAGCATAGGGGTTATCACTCCGTTTGCGAATCAAAAGGAATTGATCGGCCAGAAGTTGAAAGATAACGGTCTGGACAATGTGTCCTGTGGAACGGTTCACGCATTTCAGGGAGATGAAAAGGATGTTGTGCTTTTTTCGCTGGCATTGACAGATAAGACTGGTCAGGGAACCTATGAATGGTTGAAAAATAACAAGGAATTAATTAATGTTGCTGTATCAAGAGCGAAAGAGAAATTGATTGTTCTGTCCTGCAATAAAGAGTTGGAACGACTGCATGCCAATTCGGACGATGATGATCTTTATGAACTTGTGCAGTACGTCAGGAATAACGGCGAAACCAAGGTTACTCCGAAAGTCAGTGCGTCAAGGGCACTTGGCATTAAACCGTATAGCACAGAAACAGAGCAGGCATTTCTGGAAAACCTTAATCATGCATTGGATAACGTGCTGAACACAAATCAGAAATGTATTGTGCAAAAGGAAGTAAGCATTTCACATGTGTTTCAGGATACCTGTTCTTATAATGATCTGTTTTACACCGGGAGATTCGATTTTGTCGTTTATGAGAGACAGCCGCGGACAAAAATTGATATACCGATTCTGGCAATCGAACTGGACGGCAGGGAGCATCAGGAAAAAGCTGTTGTCATGGAAAGGGACAGGAAAAAGAACCAGATATGTAAAGAACATGGATTTGAATTAATTCGCATAGAGAATTCATATGCAAGAAGGTATCAGTTTATGAAGGAGATTCTCATGAAATATTTTGCAAGTGTGAAATAAGTTCTTGACCCTCCCCTAAGGGAATCCATTACGATGAGAATGCAGGTTGACAGTGCGCACACTTGGGGCTGGACTGCAGGATTCAATGACACTTGGGAGTTTTCCCGGCAAAGGCGCGGGGAAGAATGGAGGAAAACAGATGGAAGAAAAAATGTATACAGCGGGGGAGATTGCCAGACTGGCAGGAGTCTCTCTGAAGACGATTCGCTTCTATGACGCGAAAGGACTGTTGAAGCCGGTGGCTCATTCAGAGGCGGGGTACCGTTACTATAACAAGAGTTCGGTAGCGGCACTTCAAAAAATTCTGATGTTAAAATATCTGGGCTTTTCTTTGCAGCAGATCGAGGGACTGATGAAGGACGAGGATGCGATGAGTTTTGAGGAACAGCTTTCCCGTCAGAAAGAATTGCTGATACAGCGGAAAAAGCAGTTGGATGAACTTGTTGAAACGATTGAAATTATGGAAAAGGGTGATGAAACCAGACGGTGGGATTATCTGATACGGCTGTTGGGGTTGTTGACGGATGAGGAGAAGGTGCGGCAGCAGTATGAAACTTCCGCCAATCTGGAACGAAGGATTCAGCTGCACAACTATAGTACCTCCGAACAGGGGTGGATGGACTGGCTGTTTGATAGAATCCCCTTGAAACAGGGAGACAAAGTGCTGGAGCTTGGTTGTGGCACGGGACTTTTGTGGCAGGAAAATATCTATCGTTTGCCCGAAAGGCTGCAACTTCTATTGACAGATCGTTCCGAAGGAATGCTGGAGCAGACAAGATGCTGCCTGAAAGAGTACGAGGGCCTTTTGGCAGAGAAGGAAATTCAGGTGGAATACCGAATCATGGACGCGGATGCGCTCCAGCTTCCGGCGGGGGAGTTCGACTGTATTATTGCCAACCATATGCTGTATCATGTCGTGAACAGAAGGAAATGTCTCGAAACCATAGCTGCGGCCCTGAAGCCGCAAGGGCATTTTTGCTGTTCCACAGTGGGCGATACCCACATGAGGGAGCTGCATGAGCTGGTCAGGGAATTTGACGAAAGGCTCGAAATGCCGTTTGCATCCATTACGGAGGGTTTCCATTTGGAGAATGGGGAGGCGCAACTGAAAAAGTTCTTTCCTCAGGTGGAATGTATGGAGCAGGACAATGACCTGCTGGTGGATAATGCTGACGCAATTTATAATTATGTCTATTCCTATCCAGGGAATGCGCCCTGCATCCTTGACCGTAGAGGAGATGAATTCCGAAAACTGCTGCAGGACAGGATAGAGCGGGATGGAAGTATAATGATACATAAGTCGTCAGGGATGTTTTTGTGCGGAAAATAGAGGCGTATTTTGACACTTTTGTTTCCTAAATGTGAAGAACTTGTTTGCACAGTGGTGTACACTCACTATGTTGTCAGTTGTCCGGACAACAACGCGGCATCTGTTGGGAAGGAGAAAACGATGGAGTGGATTAATTGTATCAGAGAGTCTGTTGACTATATGGAGAGGCATCTGCTGGAAATACAAAATCCAGCGGAAGTAGCGGAGCATGTTCATATGTCCTGTATGTATTTACAGCGGGGGTTTCAGGTCCTGACGGGGTACACGCTGGGGGAATATATGCGGAACAGAAAGCTGTATCTCGCCGCAATAGAACTGACTGATACAGAGGTTTCCGCGATTGACATTGCATTGAAGTATGGATATGAAACACCAGCGAGCTTTCATAAGGCTTTTGTCAGATTCCATGGATTCTCTCCTACGGATGTAAGAAAGAACAGAGGGAAAATAAAATCCTTTCTGAGGTTGAAGGTGAACATCACGGTGCAAGGAGGAGAAAATATGCAGTTTAAGATTGAAAAGAAAGAGGCTATTAAAATCGTAGGATTCCAGAGGGAGTTTTCTTCGGAGGATTCTTATGAAAAGATTCCCAAATTCTGGGAGGAAACAACAAAGGCATATGCGCCCCATCTGATGCAGGGGCAGGAGCCGGTGGGAGATATGGAAAAATTTATTGCTTCCCATCAGGTAGGTGAGCTTGGTGTATGCATTGACGATATGGGGGATGGAAGATTTAACTATCTGATTGCCGGTTACGATAAGGGGGATGAGTTTCCCGGGGAGCTTACGGCGAGAGAAATCCCGGCAGGGACGTGGGCGGTGTTTGATTGTACCATGAAGACCTTACAGGACACCAACACAGCGATATGGAAGGAATGGCTGCCGGCAAATGAGGAGTATGATCTTGCTGGTAAGTACAATCTGGAGTGGTACTCACCGGAGGAGATGCCCGAACCGGACCAGAAGTGCCAGATCTGGATACCGGTAAGTAAGAGGGATTTTTTACGCAAGTGACGTTGTACACGATGCACAGACCACCGCAAGCACGCTCTCGCTACCTTCCGCTCGCAGCGGTGCGTAAGTTCCTACAGGACAGGAACTAAGCACCGGCGGCTCCAGAGTGCACTGCTTGTGGCCATGTGCATCTTGTGCAACTGTTATTGGGAATTTATGGGTTGTGCTGTTGCTTAAAATGGAATAAGACATTAGATAGAATTCTATAGAAGAGGGAATACATATGACGAAGGAAGAGATGTATGCGGCATATGAAGAGAAGTACAAGGAATTACAGGAGGCATTGCAGGGGGAGGACATTGACAATATCAGGAAGCTGACGTTGGAGGTGCATGCAATGGTTCATCCTGCCGAAGTTTCGGGAGGCACGGAAAAGACGCTTGCCGATTATGTGTTGAACTACATGCTTGACGGACATCAGAATGATCTGGTGCCGAGGGAGGACTGGGAGGTGGATTTACATTATGCCGGAACCCAGACCGTGCCTCTGTGTTGGCAGCTTTGGCATACCTACAGAATCGAGGATCTGGTAAGCAATATTCTGATGATGAATCAGAACCAGCTGTTTGACAAGGAGTGGCAGGGAAGGATCGGAGCCTGTATTACGGACACGGGGAATGCGCTGGAGCTGGATGAAGCGATTGCCTTTGGAAAGAAAATAAACGCGGAGGCGCTTCGTGACTATATGCTTGCTGTCGGAAAGAATACCCGCCGCATACTGGAAGGTCTCACGCTGGAGCAGATAAAATCCATGGTTCCGGAGGAGTGGGTGATGAGGATATTGGAGGAGGGCGGTGTAACGACCGACTTCCGTTCCGTGTGGCTGCTGGTATATTGGGGCAGACTGACAAGAGGGGGTATGATTCTGACACCCATGACAGGGCATCACATGATGCATTTACCGCCTTGCCTGAATCATCTGCCGATTATGGAATGAGATCGTCGGGATGTATCGGGAAAGTTTCAGGCAGTAAAAAAGACTTCTGAGTAGGAAAATATAAGCACTCTCAGGTGGAAACCTGAGGGTGTTTTTGGTATAATCGGAATTGCTTGTGACAGCTTTACAGAGATGAGTTTGAGAATTGACAGAGGAGACTACACATGAAAAACATTCAAAGCCTTTCGGCAAAATATGTTGTCAGGAAATTGGACGAGTCAGATGTGAGTGAAGTTCTTGAGCTGATGAGCAAGAATCCTCTTTTCTTTCAGCATTGTCCACCTATGGCGACGAGACAAAGCGTTTTAGAAGATATGAAGGCATTGCCGCCGCGGACAACCTATGAAGACAAATATTATGTTGGTTATTTTCTGGATGGAAAGTTAGTGGCAGTCATGGACTTGATTTTAAAATATCCAAATGAGAACACTGCATTTATCGGCTTCTTTATGATGAATAAGGACTTTCAGGGAAACGGAATCGGAACAGAAATCATTGAGGAATGCGAAACATCCCTACGCGGCAACGGCTATTTGTATATCCGGCTCGGCTTTGCAAAGGGAAATCCGCAGAGTGAGGCGTTCTGGTTAAAAAACGGATTCCGGAGAACCGGTGTTGAGGATGTACAGGAGAGATATACGGTTGTGGTGATGGAAAAGGACATTTTTATTCCTAAAGTGATAAGGGATTTTCTCGGTGATGAGCCATATAGCAGAAATACTACGGGAATGTCGGGTTCGGAAGTGCTTATTTTTCAAAAATATGTCCTGAAAATTCAGCCGCGGACGATAGAGACCGACAATGAGGACGTGGTCGTGAAGTGGCTCGGAGGAAGAGTGCCGGTCCCGGAAATATTGATGTACCATGTGGAAAACGGGACAGCCTATACCCTGATGAGCAGGTTGGATGGAAAAATGCTTTGTGATGAAGAGTTCCTGACTTCGCCACAACGGTTAATCAGATTGGCTGCGGATATGCTCAGAATGCTTTGGGCAGTGGATGTGACCGCTTGCCCGCTGAGGGCGAGCAGACTGGATGAGCGACTGAAGGCGGCACGCTTTAATGTGGAAAATCATCTGGTGGATTTAGAGAATGTGGAACCGGAAACCTTTGGCCAGGGCGGTTTTAAAGACCCGGAGGAATTGCTTGCTTGGCTGGAGCAGAACCGTCCGAAAGAGGATATTGTTCTTACGCATGGAGATTTCTGTCTGCCGAATCTGTTTGTCAAGGAGGACAAAATTTGTGGCTTCATTGACCTTGGGAAGATGGGGCCTGCTGACAGATGGCAGGACATCGCAATCGCACTGCGCAGTTTGAAAAGCAATTTCTCAGGAGAATACAATGGAGGAAAAGCGTATTTCCAGTTTGAGCCATATATGCTGCTGGACGAACTGGGGATTGAGATGGATGAGGAGAAGAACAGATATTATAGGCTGTTGGATGAGTTGTTTTAGGAAATGTAGATTCATTTGATGGATATTGATTACCGAAAATGTTGACATATTACCGAAAATGTTGTATTATGTGGATGACGGAACTGGAAACACACAAAAACAATTATGGAGGTATGATATGTTTATCGAGGAACGGCATAAGGAGATTCTTGAAAAGCTGCGGCAGGATGGGAAGGTAACAATCGCTGAAATAACCCAAAAGTACGGTATATCTGACGAATCGGCACGCAGGGATTTGCGCCTGCTTGAGAAGCAGGGAATGTGTAAAAGAACTCATGGAGGCGCGATTACGGCGAGCCAGGTCAGCGTCAGACCTCCGGCAGACCGAAATTTTGAGAAAATGCCCGTTCATGATAATTATCGGGAAATTTCCCGGATGGCAGCAGGTATGGTTCACAAGAACGACATTATTTATCTTACAGGGGGCTCATTTGGATATATTATGCTGTCATATCTGCCGAAAGAGATTCCTTATACGGTGGTCGTGAATTCGGTTGATATAGGCAGAGAATTGAGAAGCTTTGACAATGTGGATGTCTATCTGGTAGGTGGCAAAATGCGGCAGAGCGGTTCTGTGGTGGACAGTCTTGCAAATGATTTTGTCAGCCGACTTCACTTTGATCTGAGTTTTATTACGGGAGCCGGGCTGACTGCGGATTTCGGTCTGTCTAATGGCACCGATGAGACAGCAGCATTTCAGAGAACGGTGATTAAGAACAGCAGAAAAAAATGCTTACTGCTTCCCGGAGCGAAAATTGGCGTGGATTCTTTTGTGAAGGTCTGCGATGTGGAAACCTTCGACTGCTTGATCACAGACTGGGACTGTGTGGATGACCAGCTTGCCGCCATCGGCGAAAAGGGTGTGGAGGTCATCGTGGCAGAAAAGAAAAACGGAACAGTGGCGGATTGAATCCAATGCCACTGTGCGGCAGACAGCCAAGGCACGCTTAAATAAAAAAATGTGTATTGCTATAAAAACATATATTGCATATAATAGGACTAGAAAGGGAGTGATACCATGACACCATTAGCAGCAGTAGACACGACAGTAAATAATCGCACATATGATTATACGGAGAAGGATGCTTTCGATGCACTTTATCAGGAATTGGCAAAAGGAGTGCAGAGCATGAAAAATGGTGAGGTATACACCATCGAAGAAGCGTGGGAGGAAATCGACAAGATTTAGTATATGGATAAACCTAAAGAATATAAAATTGTCTTGTCGAAGGACGCTTTGCAAGATATTAAAAATACGAAGACTTATATATTGCAGACTTTTATGTATAGGGAATATGCAGAAAATTTTTCCAAGAAAATAAAGGCTGCAATCAAAGCATTGGATCCTTTTGCGGAGGGATACGAAAAAACAGGATACGTCATTGAGGGATTAGAAATTTATTACAAGCCATACAGTACATATTTGATTTTCTTCGTTGTTGAAAATACAACGGTAACAGTTATCAGAGTATTGAAGGATAGAATGTATTGGCAGGCTATTATCAAACGAATGAAAAAACAAAATTAGCAATTCATTGCATACCCCTTGGGAATCTTTCATACATTGTAAAAAGGATTCTTGCGGGGTATTCTTTTGAAGGATTACATTGAAGAGCGTGCTATCGGCATTGCGAATTATATCATTGAATCCAATGCCACTGTGCGGCAGACAGCCAAGGTATTTGGGGTGTCGAAAAGCACTGTACATATGGTTGTAACAATGTAGAACGGTGCGGAGGCAGGGTGATTTGGGTAATTGAATAGGGGAATGTCAGAGCACTCTCGGGTAGAAACTTGAGGGTGTTTTTGGTATAATGAGAAATGTAACGTTACAGTATGCCCAAGGTATAGAAAGATTTATATATTAACGAGAATAAAGAAATACAACATATAGAGGGAAAGATGGCAAATATGAGAGTATCAAAAATTGCAGAAGCAGATTTGACTAATGACATAATTGATAGAATATTATTCGAGAATTTGAACGATACTGGAGAAAAAGTTGATTGTATTATTGTTTTAGGGAGTATAAAAGCTGCCAAGTACAGAGTTCCAGTGGCGGCAAATGCCTATAATACAGGTAGAGCCAATAAAGTAATGTTATGTGGAGGCGCTTTAAGAGAGTTTGCGGAAGGAAAAATGACGGAAGCGCAACATATGAAAAACAAAGCTTTGCAATTAGGTATTCCTGAAACAAATATAATTGTAGAAAATATATCGCAAAATACAATTGAGAATATTCTATGTGCAATGATGGAGTTGCAGAGAGTATTTTGGCTAAACCGAGTGAGTAAGGTATTGATGGTAACGACAACATATCATATGAGACGAAGTTTGGCTCTCGCAAGATACCTATTCCCAGAACACATTGAGATAATTCCGTGTCCCGCTGATGATGAAAATACAAGGCGAGATAATTGGATGAATACATCGGAAGGTATCGAAAGAGCAAGGGGAGAAGTATTAAATATCCTTAGGTGTGTCGAAAATAGAGTTATTCCGGATTTTGAAATTTAATTGGTGGTTAAGGAGATACGCTGATGAAGCGAATCGAATTGATTGAGGTAAATTCTGAATGCGCAGATGACATATGGAAATTTCGTCAAGAGATATTAGCGTTTGATGCGGAAAGCGAAGACCAGTTTGCAGGGTGTATGCTGCTTGATTCAAGTAAGTCTGCGGAAGAATGGATAAAGACATAATGGAAATGTGAGAAAAAGCGAGTTAACAAGAGAAAAACAAAGATTATTATGGGAGGTGCTTTGAATGTATATTATTGACGATGTATGTTACGCAGGAGAGAAAACACAGAATATCAAAATAAAAGAAGCAAAGGTTTTACGCGGGGGTATGTTATTGCTCACATTTTCTACGGGAGAGCAAAGACTTTTTGACACAACTCTGCTGAAGGACTCTGCGTTTAGCCCATTGAAGGATGAAAAGGTATTAGAAGATTTTAATATTTTTCATGGCGTTATGACATGGATGAACGGAGACATTGATATTGCTCCGGAGACTATGTATGCCGACAGTTATCCATATACAGCCAGAAATGTAAGTGCGGCAGTAGGATAATAATGTTTTCAAATAGGACAGGGCAGTAACAATATAGAACGAAGTATGAAGAATTAAATAGAATGGAAGCAAGAGCACTCTCGGGTAGATATCAGGGAGTGCTTTTAGCATAATGAGGAAAAAAGTGTTGACAAGGCTGTTTATTCCGAATAAACTGTAATTGTTTATTGAAAATAAACAGGAGGAAAACATACATGGGAGATTCAAAAATTGGGGTAGTGGAAACGCGTTTTGCTGAGATAATCTGGAGGAATGAACCGATAGGCTCCAGAGAGTTGGCGGAAATATGCAGTAAAGAACTGAATTGGAAAAGACCGACGACATATAATGTCCTTCGGAAGCTGTGTGACAAAGGGATTTTTCAGAATGTAAACGGAATTGTTTCCTCCGTGCTTTCCAGAGATGAATTTTTTGGAATGCAAGGTGAAGAATTTGTGGAGGAGGCTTTTCAGGGATCATTGCCTGCATTTGTGGCGGCATTTACTTCCAGAAAAAAGCTATCGGAAGCGGAAATCAAAGAACTGATTTCCATCATTCAGGAAAAGAAGGAGAAATAGGGTATGTTGGAGAAAGTTGGTTCCATGATTGTGAATCAGGTCGCTTTCCGGATTTTGAATATGAGTATTGCCGCCGGCATCATCATTATTATCGTGATGCTTGTACGTCTCCTGTTAAAAAGAGCCCCCAAGACTTTTTCCTACGCATTGTGGGGAATCGTGTTGTTCAGACTTCTGTGTCCGTTTTCGTTTTCTTCAACGCTTTCGGTTTTCAACTTGTTGAATACAGCAGACAGGAATGCGGGAGAGATCACCTTTGTATCAGAAGAGCAGTTTACGGTCATGCAAGAGGATAATCAGGCTCAGAATCAAACAACGGATGTAACGCCTCATATTCCGGAATACATTTCTGACGGACAAAATGATCCAGCGGGAGAAGCAGCCGGAAATTCTGTGAGGGAAAGCATTGGGGGCGTCCCTGATGCCGCTGCGCCGGACAGTACCGATCATGGTTCAAAACATATGGAGGAAACCGTTTCCGGCACCCGTATGGCAAAATGGACGGATTTCCTTTGCCTTATATGGTTTCTGGGAATGGTGACACTTTTTTCTGTCAATGTGCTGCGTTTGCTTCGTTTGCGGAAGAAGCTGTCTGTTTCGCTGAAGCTCCGGGAAAATATCTATTTGTGTGATGAAATTCAGACACCCTTATGCCTTGGAATGATAAGACCGAAAATATATCTTCCGTCTACTCTTGGCGAGGAGGAGACGGAATATGTCATTTTGCATGAGAAACATCATATCGCCAGATGCGACCATATTGTAAAGGTACTGGCATTTCTTGCATTGTGCATTCATTGGTTCAATCCCCTTGTGTGGGCAGCTTTTATTCTGGCAGGACAGGATATGGAAATGAGCTGTGACGAGGCGGTTATGCGGAAACTGGATGTGGATATCCGCGCCCAATATGCAGCATCTTTACTCCGGCTTGCCACGGGAAGAAATGTTTTTGCCTCCTCCGCACTGCCCTTTGGAGAAGGAAACCCGGGACAACGGATAAAGAATATTATGAATTATAAAAAGCCCGTATTTTGGGTGGTTATTTTGTTAGTCATAGGATGCCTTATGGTTTCGGTCACTTTACTTTCCAATCCTGTTACAAAAGAAAGTACAGATTCTTTGGAGAATGGAAATGTCAGTGGGGAAGATGAATTGAGTCAGGCGCCTGACAGCCGGAACG
This sequence comes from uncultured Lachnospiraceae bacterium, assembly GCA_900554205.1. Classification (GTDB taxonomy): domain Bacteria; phylum Bacillota; class Clostridia; order Lachnospirales; family Lachnospiraceae; genus Acetatifactor. Next base: position 3,167 of record USGM01000025.1, on the reverse strand, counting down.
AAACTGATGCATCAGAAGTGACAGAATTGGAGGAGGTATCAACGGATCAGCTTCATCCGGAATATGAGAGATTGATTCGTCTGGCAGAGGAGGCATTGCAGGATCCTATAAAGGCGCAGGAAAACTATGAGCAATATACCGATGCCGAGGGAAATGATCTCTTTTCATCGGAATTTACTGTTAAAAATGATGATCCCAATCAGGAATTGGGATATTTGGTACAGGACATCAATGGGGATGGAATAAAAGAATTGATGTTTGGTGTAAATTACACCGGTGAAAATGACACTATGTATCATGTGATATTTGACCTTTATACCCTGAAGGATGACCAGCTGGTTCATGTGTTTGATGGATGGTGGAGAAATCGCTATTACCTGACGAAAGAAGGGAATTTTATTAATGAGTGGAGCAGTTCTTCTGATGAACACGGTTCTGTTATCTACCGGTTTGACGGAGAAAAACTGGACTCGGGGGAGGAAATACAAGAGAAGGATTCAGACAATTATTCCAAGGTATTGACTTATTTTATTCCCTTTGGAGCAGAATGGGAGGAACTGGATGACATAGACGGAAACGGACAGCCGGAGTATGTGGTGTATTACGATGCGGAGGAGTATAAACATACCAAATTTGTTTATGTATTTAATCTGGAAAAAATATATCAGCATGAAGATCTTATCTATGTAGATTTTGCGGATGCAAGGTATGTCGATCTGGATCACGATGGAGAGAACGAAGTGGTGATGCGGATGCAGCCCCGTGTAAATTCCGCAGGTTTAATGGAATATGCCGTTATCAAAGACAGGGGAGGCAAATGGGAGAAGCTGGAAATGTATCAGGGAGAAACGATTCTGGACAATTCCTTTCCTATCTCGGTTGTAAAAGGTGCCGGCCGTTTTGAAGCAAAAATTTCTGTCCGGGGACTTGATAAAGAAACGGTAATCAATATTGAAAATATTTATGATTATTGGGAAAAGATGTCTGAAGATGCAGCCGAAATCTCGTCGTGGGGACGGGAAATGAAAAATCGCTATGAGTGGGAATTTTCCGGTTTGAGTGAAAACGCGGCCTGCGCATCTACGGCAGATTGGGGAATCTGGGACATTAAGTATGGAACCTATCAGGGTCAGACCTGCCTGATTGCAGAACAGGGAATTGACGGATATAGCAAACATGATTTCTGGGGATGTGTATTTGTCTATTTTGACTATGACAGGAACGGGAAGATCAGGATTCTTGATTTCACATATATCCCCTATGAAGAAGAATATATCAGCTCGTCCATGGAAGAACAGATAGAGGTTTTTGCTTCGCAATGGGATGAACTGCATGCGTCAGCCGATTATGAGGAACCCGCCCATGAACAGTTTGCCCTGGTAGATTTCAACCATGACGGCATATTGGAATTGTTGGTCGCGGAGCAGACAGGAACAGGACATTATACCTATACCGGAATTTATCAGGTGAGAGACGGTCAAATCAAGGAAGTAAAGAATAACACGATGTATGACGGCTCTGAACCGGATTTGATTTCGTCGTGGCTGGATATGTACAGAGACGCAGCTACAGGCTTGGAATACTATGTAGCGCAGGATGATTTGCGGATAGAACCAAGGGAATACTATCAGACCTACGGCGGGATTTATTTATCAGAGGATGGAACTGCTCTTGAAAATGAATTGATAGGAAGAGAGCATATTTTCTACGAACCGGAGAAACACGAGTACTTTGACGCAGGCAATAACTCTTTGACAAAAAGTGCCTTTGAGAATCTTCTCCGGAGCTATTATGAGAATAAGGGCTACGAGCACAAAAAGGTATTTTTTACATGGACTGAGAAGAAAAAGACATCAGAATACGATGCAATATATATTATCAAAACTGCGTTGCTTGATTCCTATCAGGGATTTAAAGAGGTAGATGGGGATGTGGACTGGGGAAATCTTTCGGCAGACATCAGATTTGATCCGGATTCAAGGAAAGTTTATTTCTCGTGCCGGGGCATAGAAGCTGTGGATGGTTTTGAGATTATGCCATACTGGGAGCATATTCTGAATACTGCCTCTGCGGAGGACTCAGAGGATTCCTTATATCATCGTTATGCTGCCCTTCTGAGAGGAAATATAGGCATTGATGAATACCCGGGGCATTTTTATTCGGATCAATGGGATATTCAGTCCCAGGGATCACATTTTGTGGCGGAAAAAGATGTCTATGGTTTTCAGCCTGCTACCGATTATTGGGGAAAGCTTCAGGTGACCTTTGCCTTATCCGGTCAGAAGAACATTATTGTGCAAAACTTAAAATTTGTACCCTCGGAGGAGATGAATCGTCTTTCTGGAAAATATTTCGGAGAAACCTATATGGAGTCTTACCAGGAGATTATCAATGCCTATAAGACATTTGCAGAGAAAATAAAGCAAGATCAGGATATGATAGCCGCATATCGGGCGGTGGGTTCCTCCTATATCTGTGAGGAATATGCAGCGGCAATCAATGGAGGTACACCGGTTTATCTTGTGCAGGATATGAATCAGGACGGAGTGCCGGAACTCTTTATCGGGATTCGCAGCAGTCAGGGCAGCGCCAACATTTATGATGCTTACACATGGGGCGATGGAAGCTCCTATCAGTTGCTGAGAGGAATCGGCTATCGGAACGGAACCTGCGTGCTTTGTGAGAATGGACTGATTAAGAATGTTTCATCCGGTGATCCTGATGCCTATCAGATACGCTATCAGAAGCTTCCGCCCCAAAGTATGACATTGGAAACTGTGGAAACTCTTAATTGCTCTCCGAAAGAAAATTGGGATTCCTACCAATATGAATATCAGGGCGAAATCGTTTCGGAAGAGGAAGCAAATAAGATCATCGAGAGACATCGGGAGCTGGAACTGCAATTTACTGATATGTGACTATTAAAAATTCATTGCATACCCCTCGGGAATCTTTCATACATTGTAAAAAAGATTCTTGAGGGGTATTCTTTTGAAGGATTACATTGAAGAGCGTGCTATCAGCATTGCGAATTATATCATTGAATCCAATGCCACTGTGCGGCAGACAGCCAAGGCGTTTGGGGTGTCAAAAAGCACTGTACATAAGGATGTCACAGACCGGCTCATGCAGATCGATCCGACGCTTGCCAAGCAGGCGCGGCAGGG
>USGM01000024.1 GCA_900554205.1 uncultured Lachnospiraceae bacterium | reverse complement strand
AAGGCGGTGTTCCTTCTTGTGGACATCCGCCATGCGCCGTCGGAGAATGACAGAACCATGTACGACTGGATCTTAAGCAACGGCTATCACCCGATCATCATAGCGACAAAGTTGGATAAAATCAACAGGAGTCAGATCCAGAAGCAGCTGAAGCTGATCCGGACGACGCTCCACACCGAAGAGGGAGCCGTGCTGATTCCTTTTTCGGCGGAGAGCAAGCAGGGGCGCGAGGAGATCTACGAGATACTGGATGGCATTCTGGAAGGGGAACAGGGAGGGGAACATGAAGAAGTACAGTAAGGCTTTAGTCAATATTGCGGTTGCAATCGCGCTGCTTCTGGCGGCAGTCATCCTTCTGCCGAAGGTGATTGTTTTCTTTGCGCCGTTCGTGGCAGGCTGGATCATTGCACTGATTGCCAGCCCGCTGGTGCGTTTCTTTGAGGAGAAGGTAAAGATCAAGCGTAAGATCGGCAGCGCTTTTGTCATCGTGGTGGTTATTGCACTGATCGTCCTGCTGGGATATCTTGTCATATCGCAGCTGGTGGAGCAGGTTATCGGACTGATCGGTTCCCTTCCCGGAATGTGGAAGAGCATGGAGGCGGATCTTGCGGAGATCGGAAAGTCCCTGAATGTATTGCTGGCAAAGCTTCCGGGAGAAGCACAGCTGAAGGTCAATGACTTTGCGGTGCAGATCGGCAGTTACGTCGGCGAGTTTATGGGCAAGATCGGAACACCGACCATCGCTGCGGCGGGAAATCTGGCAAAGCAGCTTCCGTCCATATTCATCGGTATCATCATGGCGCTTCTCTCCTCGTATTTCTTTGTCGCGGAGAGAGGGCTGATCAATGAATGGTTCCGCAGGCACACACCGGCATCCATCCAGCTCCGCTATGCGACGATGCGGAACAGTCTGGTTCGCTCGGTCGGCGGATACTTCAAGGCGCAGCTTAAAATTGAGGTGTGGATGTATCTGCTGCTTCTGGTCGGACTTGGCGTGCTTCGTGTGAACTACTTTGCACTCATTGCACTCGGTGTTGCCTTTCTGGATTTCCTGCCATTTCTGGGGACGGGAACCGTGCTTGTGCCGTGGGCAATCATTAAGATTCTGACAGCGGATTACAAGCTGGCGATCGGGCTTCTGATCATCTGGGGCGGCGGACAGCTGGCAAGACAGCTGATCCAGCCGAAGATTGTGGGTGATTCCATGGGTGTGCCCCCGCTGCCTACGCTTTTCCTGCTGTTTATTGGTTATAAGTTTGGAAGCGTCATCGGCATGATCATTGCCGTACCGCTTGGATTGTTAGTCTATTCCATGTACCAGGAGGGCGCCTTCGAGACGACGAAGAACAGTGTGATGATCTTAGTCGCGGGTATCAACCGTTTCAGACACCTCGGAAAAGAGGATATGTTTGAGGTGGAGGAGATGGAGATGCAGAATGAGGAGGCGGCTAAGGCGGTGGAAAAGCAGCGCAGGGAGGCCGAGCAGAAAAAGCTGGAAGAGCGGGAACAAAAAAAGAACAGCAAAAAAATGAAAAAAACAAAACAGAACTGAAACTTTTCACGGTGAAAAGTAGTCTAAATAAGTAGAGAGTGTTGATTCACTCTCTATTTTATTGCGTTTATTGCGTGGGCAGGCGGCACACGCGGCGAAGTGCGAATACAACTTTGATACAATGGCAGTGTAGAAATAGAGATAGCTGTTTAAATTATCTGGATGAGTGAGGGTGCAGGGAAAGGAAAGGGTGACGGCATGGGAAAGATACTGGTGTATAATAATCAGACAGGAATCGTGGAGAAGATGGAGCCGCTGTTTGCCGGTGAGGGAATGGAGATTGTCGTGGCGGCAGAGGCTGAGGAGATCAGCCGGTTCTTTGAGGATAGAGACATACAGCTGATGTTGGTGGACGTGGCATTGAATGACAAGGGCTGGGATAAGGGAATTGAACTGATCGCTGCGCTGCGCCATGCCAGCACAATCCCGCTGATCGTTGTGTCAAAGCAGTCGGCGGAGACGGCAAAGATCATGGCGCTTGAGGCGGGGGCGGACGATTATGTGACGGCGGACTGCAATCCGCTGGAGCTTCTGGCGAGAGTGAAATCGCAGCTGCGCCGCTATACCCAGCTGGTCAATGTCTGCAAAAACATAGATAGAATCTACCGGATAGACGGGCTGGTGATCGACGATACCCAGCGCACGGTGACGGTGGATGGAAAGGGAGTGCGGCTGACACCGATTGAGTATAAAATATTGAGACTTCTGGTACAGCAGCGCGGAAAGGTGTTCTCGAACAGCCAGATTTACGAAAGTATCTGGAAGATGCAGGCGATCGGCGCGGACAACACCATTGCTGTCCATGTAAGGCATATCCGCGAGAAGATAGAGGAAAATCCGAGAGAGCCCAGATACCTTAAGGCGGTCTGGGGAAACGGTTATAAGGTTGGCTAGGAAATGGGGGAAAAGAGCTATGCGGGTGGCGGCACCGGCATGGTTCTTTTTTTATGCACGATATTTCTGATAAAGTGCGGATAAGGGCATTGACAAACATTACCAAATGAATTATTGTATTAATTGAATAATACAGAAAACAAAAATGAGGTGGGAAAGATGGACAGCATGACAATGCAGAACCCCATATATGGGGGAGCGGCACAGAAGAAAAAGAAAGGAATTTCCGGCAGCACGATTAAGATTATTGCAGTCGTGACAATGCTGATCGACCATATTGCGGCAGCGATCTTTACCAGAATGATTCTTTCGGGAGACTATTACAGGGTGATCGCAAGCGGCGATCTGGCGCAGATTACGTCGTGGCTGTCACGAAACGCGCTTCTGTACTATGGTACGCAGCTCATGAGGCTGATCGGGCGGCTCGGCTTTCCGATCTTCTGCTTCCTGCTGGTGGAAGGCTTCCAGAAGACGAGAAATGTCAAGAAATATGCATTCCGTCTGGCGCTGTTCTGCCTGATCTCGGAAATACCCTTTGACCTTGCGTTTTCGGGGAGCTTCGTGAATTGGGCTTACCAGAATGTTTATTTTACATTGCTGATCGGGCTTCTTGTGCTCTGGGCGATTGATTTCCTCAGCAAAAAGGATTTCTCCAAGGTTCTTCAGGCGGTTGCAGCAGCGGCGGGCTTTGGATTGGCTGTATTCTATATGGAACGCGGCGTGAGGGATTATGTGCTTTCGGTTCTGCGCGGTTTCCGCGGCGGTGTGGATCTCATTGGCGAGACGGATATTTATACTGCCACTATCATCGGCGTAGTTATTGCTGTCATTGCGATACTTGTCGTTGTGCTGATCTTCTGCGTGGGCAGGAAGACGGTAACAATCGGAAGACTTGGCAGCTATGCCCTTGTATTGTTTGCGGGTATGCTGTTGGCGGATTTCCTGAAGACGGATTACTCGGGAATGGGTGTCCTGACGATTGCGATGATGTATGCATTCCGTAAAAATAAGGTGTTATCCATGCTGGCAGGCTGTATTACGCTGAATGTCATGAGCCTGAGCGAGATCACGGCATTCTTCGCACTGATTCCGATTGCGTTGTACAACGGCGAGCGGGGACTGAAGATGAAGTATTTCTTCTATGCATTCTATCCGGTGCATCTGCTGCTGATCTGGCTGGTGGCGCTTGCAATGGGGATGGGGTGGATACCGGCGGTGTAAAAGTAGGTAATAAGTGACGAGTGACGCTGCGCAGGATGCACAGACCACCGCAGGCACGCTCTCGCTACCTTCCGCTCGCAGTGGCACATAACATGTCAAAAGACGCCATGTAAGTGCCGGCGGCTCCAGAGTGCACTGCTTGTGGTCAGGTGCATCCTGCGTAGCTGTTATCTGAAATAGGTGAGTTTCGCAGTTATCTAAAAAAGAAATGAGGGAAAAGATGTTAGAGGTTATCAATCTGTCAAAGAAGTATGGTAAGACGTTGGCGGTTGACGGTGTCGGCTTCACGGTTCCCGACGGCAGAGTCGGAATACTGCTGGGGCCGAACGGTGCGGGAAAGTCAACCGTCATCAAGAGCATTGCAGGACTGCTGCGCTATGAGGGGCATATCCGCATTCAAGGGCATGATTCCAGAGAATTGGAGGCGAAGAAATGCTTCGCCTATGTGCCGGAGATACCTTATATGTATGAGGCGCTGACGGTGCGGGAGCATATCGAATTTATCAGGAGAGCCTATGGCGTCACGGCGACGGACGAGGAGATCAATGAGCTGCTCACGCAGTTTGAGCTTGCCGATAAGCAGGATAAGCTCGGGAATGAGCTGTCGAAGGGTATGATGCAGAAGGTCAGCATCTGCTGCGCACTGGTTATCAAGCCGAAGGTAATCCTGCTGGATGAGCCGATGGTCGGACTTGACCCTGCGGCGATCAAGGAGCTGAAGGCTGTGATTCTGAAGCTGCGTGAGGCAGGCTGCACCGTCCTCATCAGCACGCACATGCTGGAGATGGTGAAGGAGCTGTGGGATGTGACCTTTGTGATGGATAAGGGACATATTCTGGGAACCTATGCCCGCGAGGAGCTTGCGAACGAGGATCTTGAGGAGCTGTTCTTCAAGGTGACAGGCGAACAGAAGGCGGAGGGCGATACGGAAGGAGCGGCGAAGGATACCGCAGACAATGCCGGAGAAGACGGTGCGAAAAATGCCGCACGCGGCGGGAGGTAAGCCTGTGGGAGCAATAGGATATCTTTATCGGACGGTTATGAAGAACCGTATACGCACGGCGCTGCACAAGCCGATTACTTACTTTTATCTTGTCTTTATCCTTATCTATCTGACGGCGGTGCCGTATTCGCTCCGGATGCTGGCAGAGCAGGCGGGAGCGGCGTCCTCCGGTGGGATGGCGGGGGTTCTGACCGCGTTTGCCTTCTGGATGATTCCGGGAAATCTGATCGCCTATGCGAAGCGGAAGGGACTGATCTACGGAAACTGTGATGTGCACTTTCTGTTCCCTTCTCCGGTGAGCCCTAAGAGGGTGCTGCTCTATGCGCACCTCAGGACAATACCGATGCAGATTCTGCTCAATATATTCGCGGCTGTCTGTGGCGGTGTCATTTTCGGCGTGGAGCTTTGGAGACTGTTAGTGTATTTTTTCTTTGCCATCTTCGGCGAAAATGTTCTGGAGGCATCTGTCATGATGATGATGTACGGGAGTGAACGCCTGAAGGAAGAGCAGAGAACGTGGATTATCCGTGCGGCTTATGGGCTGCTCATCGTTCTGGCAGTGATTGGCGTTGTGTTTTATCTGCAGCAGGGGCTCAGTTTTGCCACGCTGGTCAATTTCCTGCACAGTGATGCGGTGCAGCTTGTGCCGGTGATCGGCTGGTATGTATCGGTGCTCCATCTTTTATTTACTGGTGCGACGACAGTGAACCTTGTCGGCACGGCGCTGTATGTGATTCTGTTCCTGACGGTTGTGATTGCTGCTGTCCGTATGAAGTGTACAGGAGCCTACTACGAGGATGCCGTGAAGTTTGCGGAAGATTATGAGGAACTGAAGGAAAGCCGCAGACAGGGCAATACGACAAAGAGGCTCGGCAAAAAGGAGAAGTTCGGAAAGGCGAGCGTGCGCTGGCAGGGAAGCGGTGCAAAGGCACTTTTCTACAGACAACTGCTGGAATATAAGAAGTGCCGATTCTTTATCTTCGACATCAGCACGCTTTTTGCACTGATTGCAGGCGTTGCCATCGCAATCCTGTATGTGAGAGAGGGAGGCTTTGAGGAAATTACGCCTTTTGTGATCCCGGGAGTATCTGCATATCTGATCTTTATTTTTACGACCATGAACGGAAAGTGGGCGAAGGAATTAAAGGCGCCCTATACTTACCTGATCCCAGCATCCTCCTTTGCAAAGCTCTGGAATGCAACGGTGCTTCAGCTTCTCCAGAATTTCATCAATGGGCTTTTGATCACGATTCCCGGGGCGGTCGTTATGGAGATGTCACCGGTCACGGCAGTGCTCTGCGTCCTGTTTTATACAGTGCTGGCATCCAACAAGCTATATGCGCTTGCGGTGGCGGAAATTGCGGTCGGCGGTGTGCTCGGGGTGACCGGAAAGCAGCTGTTCCAGATGCTGATTCAGGGAATTGTCATAGCGGTCGCTGCACTCGGGGCTTATCTGGGAACCCTGCTTGGCGGCATCAACGGAGCTTATCTGATCATGGATCTTGTACTGGTTGCGTTTACCCTTGTGTTTATGATCGTGGCAACATTGAATTTTGACAGAATGGAGACGGCTTGACGGAGATCGGGAAAACAGGTATAATCAAAATGTAAGCGCTTACATTTTGCGGGAGGAATAAGAGATGCAGATGCCTGTTTTTGAGAGATACATTGATGAACTGATTGAGAAGAGCACGGTGGAGATACCGGCATGGAACATTGAAAAGGCGAAGGCGGGGAAGGCGGTCGGCTGGAATTACATTGACGGCTGCATGATACTTGCACTTCTGGAAATTTATGCGGCTACCGGCGAGAGGAAGTATTATGATTTTGCCGATGCCTTTATCGATCACCGCGTGCGGGAGGACGGTTCGATCGCCGGATATTCTGTGGAGGAGTATAACCTTGACAATATTAATGCGGGAAAGACCTTGTTCCTCTTATACGGACTGAACGGAAAGGAAAAGTACCGTCGGGCGATAGAGCTGATCTACAGTCAGGTACAGAACCAGCCGCGCACGGCAGAGGGAAATTTCTGGCACAAGAAAATATATCCGAATCAGGTATGGCTGGACGGCATGTATATGGCGCAGCCCTTCTATATGGAATATGAGACAAAGCTTCATGACAGGCAGAACTATAAAGATATTTTCGGACAGTTTGCAAACGTCATTAGGCATATGAGGGATGAGAAGACGGGGCTTTATTACCACGGCTATGATGCATCCAGGGAGATTTTCTGGTGTAATAAGGAGACAGGGCTGTCGGAGAACTTCTGGCTGAGGGCGCTTGGCTGGTATTCCATGGCACTGCTCGACACGCTTGCCAAATGCGAACCGGGGGAGGAGTACCGGGCGGAGTATGATATGCTGCGTGATGCTTTCGTACAGTTGATGGAAAGCATGCTTAAGCTACAGGATGAGAGCGGTATGTGGTATCAGCTCCCGGCGCAGGGAGACCGGAAGCCGAACTATCTTGAGACGAGCGGAAGTGCCATCATGGCATATTCCCTGTTGAAGGGAGTCCGCCTGGGATTTCTGCCGGAGAGCTACCGCGAGGACGGAATCCGGGCATTCCGCGGAATCTGCGACCGCTACCTGAAGGAGACGGAGAACGGACTGAATCTCGGCGGCATCTGCCTTGTGGCAGGACTTGGCCCTGCGGACAATCCGCGCCGCGACGGCAGCTTTGACTATTATATGTCGGAGCCGGTGGTCGAAAACGATGCGAAGGGTGTTGGCCCGTTGCTGCTTGCGTACACGGAGCTCAGAAGACTGGGATAAGAAGCATGAAAAGATGCGGGGCGTGATGCTCCGCATTTTTGTCGCCGCACTTAAAACATGACATACAGCTGACGTGATTTGTGGGGTATCATGGGGATATTACAATTATTTGGGAGGAAAAAGTCATGAGATATACATGGATCGACGAATACTTACTCAGTAAAGCGGGAGTGACAAAAGATCTCCAGAAGGACTGGAATTGGATTCGCTATCAGATAGGCGGGAAAATGTTTGCGGCAGTATGTCTGGGCGAAGACGATGAGCCGTATTATATAACACTGAAGCTGGAACCCTTAGAGGGCGATTTCCTCCGACAGCAGTACAAGGATATTATTCCCGGATATTATATGAATAAAATGCATTGGAATTCCGTCAAGCCGGACGGAGAGGTGCCGGACGATCTGTTGAAGGACTTACTGGATAAGTCGTACCAGCTTGTCCTTGAGGGATTCAGTAAGAAAAAGCAGCAGGAAATATTGGGAGCGGGTGAGTCTGCAAATAACATAAGCTGTTGTGGGACGGATTGCTCCAAGTGCAGCTTTTTCGGAAACATCTGCAAGGGGTGCAATGCAAGTTTGGGAAGAGTATTTCATGCACCAGAGGGAAAAGCGTGTGCAATATATGAATGCTCAATAAATCAAAAAGGAATGAAGGGATGCGGAGAGTGTGAGCATGTTCCCTGCGAGATATGGAGAAGGACAAAAGATCCGTCATATACGGAGGAAGAATTTGAGCGGAGTATACAGGAGAGGGTGGAGCGATTGAAAACGGTTACCGGATCCCCGATCAAGGGATAGAAAGCAAGTGGACTGCCGAGAATCCGCTCAGTCGTATTATGGACTGAGCGGGAAAATTGTTTAGACGATAATTTGTGCTGCGGGGGAATCTTTCAACGTGTCCTCGATATATTTGTTCATAGACATCTGGTGGGCCGTTGTATAAATGAATAGTTTTTTGTGAAGGTCGGGAGAAAGTCGAATGTTGAAACTGCCTTTAAAGGCAACCTCAGGTTCTTTTCCTTCAATTTTACAGGTTTCCAGATAATCGTCAACAGCGCCGTGAAAATCATCCAGAAGTTCCTTGGCATTTTCGCCTTCGTAAGAAATCAGGGAGCGAATCCCCATAACCTTGCCATAAAAAATGCCATCTTCTTCAGAAAATTCAACGCTTCCGACATAGCCTTTGTATTGGATAGTGTTATTCATATGAGACCCTCCTGTTCCAAAATCTCTATCAACTGCTTGATTTGATAGGCTTTCAACTTTTTTTGCGGATGTGGCTTATGGAGCAAGATGATTCCGTGTTTGGCGTTTACGAACATGACACGGGAACCGCTTGTTTTTCCCTTGTTCGAGCGAATGTAATCTAAGTATTTGAGTAATGTTTCAGCATCATCAAAAGTAAAGTCCTTGGGTTTTGATTTAAGACGCTGAATGAGTTTTTCCTTTTGCCCCATAGCATATCCCCCCGTTACTAATATTATACACGGTAACTAAAAAAATGCAACTAAAAATAGTTGCATTTTTGCTTGCCTCAGAGGACACATTTAATTCCCTAAGCACTTGCTATGATCCTCAGAAAGGCAGCCAGTTTAACAGTCCGAGGTGCTCCAGCAGGATCTTGATACCCATGACGATCAGGATGATACCGCCGGTAAGCTCTGCCTTGGACTTGTATTTCAGACCAAAAACATTTCCGATCTTGACGCCGACGATCGAGAGTGTGAATGTAATGACGCCGATGAAGGACACGGCGGGAACGATGCGGACCTGCAGGAAGGCGTAGGTAACGCCGACGGCGAGTGCATCAATACTGGTGGCGATGGCGAGGAGGAACATTGTCTTGAAATCGACGGAATCATTCGAGGACTCTTCCTCTTTGGAGAAGGATTCCTTCACCATATTGGCACCGATCAATACCAGAAGCACAAAAGCGATCCAGTGGTCAATGGCGGTGACGTAGTGTTCAAAGCGCGTTCCCAGAAGATAGCCGATCGTGGGCATTAACGCCTGAAAGCCGCCGAACCACAGTCCGATAATCAAGGCTTTTTTCCACGAGAGCTTTTTCATCGCAAGTCCCTTGCAGATCGCAACGGCAAAGGCATCCATGGACAATCCCACGGCGGTGATAAATAGTGTCAATAAACTCATAATGTCCTCCATTCTGCGGTTTTCCTGTATCTGGAATTGCTGTCAGCCGCAAAAAAATCAGGGCAATCTATGAGGTATCTCTCATAAATTGTCCCTGAGTCTCATTATCGCAATCTGAATTGCTTCGGTAATACCAGACGGTGTACGTCATTGTGTTGATATTACCACAGCGAAAAGCTGTCAACTACTCCCTCACAGGAATTCCATATAATGTTGTAGGGTTTGTATCGCCCACCGGAAAACAGGTATCTGCCGCTTTCGGCATCGAATAGGTATATCATAGCTTAGTCGATAAAATTTGTCAACAACAAAGATGGCGTTTGCTGAATTTTTGCATCCTTTCTGAAAGCGGAGGGGGACAGATGCAGAAATTTATTGAAGGCTCTGTTGAACTGGGAGAAGCTCGAAAAACCACAGAGGAAGGCAATGTCTGTGATGGGCTTATCCGTGGAGAGCAGCAGTGTCTGGGCATTGCGCACTCTGGTGAGCTGGACATAGTCGGTGAGCGTAAAACCGGTAATCCGCTTAAACTGGTGGGAGAGATAGTAGCTGCTGATGAAAAATTCCCTGGAAACGGACTCCAGTGAAATATCCTCCGTAAAATGACTATGTATATACGCGGTTATGCTGTATACTTTACTTGTAATGTTGTCAAAGTCCGAGCGGTTGGAGTAGACATTTTTATCCCGGTAGAGATAGATCAGGCTTAAAAATTCGATAAACTTGTTGTGGATGGCAAGATCTGTCAGCTCGTTGGGATTCTGGGACAGGTAATAGATGTCGTTGAGCTTTTCCAGAACCGCTTTTTTGTAAGGATCTTCAAAGCGGTAAATCGGGCAGTCTCCCTCGAAAATGCTGTAGACGGATTTCATGCAGTTCTCAAAGGCGGAGATCATCGGCGGAATCGAAAACTGGATGATCAGGCGCTTGCTGGGCTGTCCCTCGGGATAAAAGGTCTTGTGGAGCAGGGAGGGGCGCAGGGCGACGATGTCACAGCAGCGCATGTCGAACCAGACACCGTCGATCAGGTGTCCTGCCTTGTCATCCAGAAAGATGCACATTTCATAGAACTGGTGGAAATGCTGGAATTCCATATTAATAGAGTAGGAACGCTCGTCGTAGTCGAAAAAGTAATACAGATTTTTCCCGGGGCGTCCGATCTCGATCTTATATTCCTGCGTGTAGACCAGAGTGTTGTCAATTAACATAGGTTTCCTCCTGCCTCAAATGTAAAGTTTGCGTTAACAACAAGAAAGAATTGTGTAAAGTGTACAAAAACAAACCTGTAAATTAGTGTAAACTATGCAATACACAAATAAATTATAAAATCAAAAAGCAAAAAATGCAATATGTTTGGCAAAAAAAACAATAGATGCGTGGAAATGGAGGTGTTCCTTTGGTACGCTATAACCATCAAGGGAGTGAAATCCCGGTTAACAGCGCTAACTAACCAAACAAAAGAAACCAAATCATTGCGCTTCGGCGCGACAAATCAAGGAGGGTTTTATGAAAAGAAATGTAAGCAAGAAGCTTGCGGCAGTGATTCTTTCCGCAGCGATGTGCGTGACAGCGATGACCGGCTGCGGAAATAACGGAACGCAGGAGTCATCCGGTTCACAGGATGTAGTGGCAAGTGCAAGCGAATCCAAGACGGAAGAGAGCAGCAGCGCTTCTCAGGAAGCACCGGTAGATGTGAGTGCCTACAGCGAAGCACCTATGCTGGCAGATCAGGTGGCATCCGGAGCACTTCCCGCAGTGGAAGACAGAATCCCGACAGCGGATGATGTCATGGTTGAGGTCGTTGACGAGGTTGGTCAGTACGGCGGAGCGATTTCCATGTCACTCAACGGCAAGGCAGGATGGAATACAGGAAAGCCGATCGAGCAGGGACTGTTCCGTTTTAACAGTGCGGGCGAAGTTGAACCCAACGTTGCAAAGAGCTATGATGTGAACGCAGATGCAACAGAGTACACCATTCATCTCCGCGCGGGAATGAAGTGGTCGGATGGCGTGGACTTCACGGCTGAGGATTGTGTATTCTTCTACGATCATATGTGTGTACCCGAGACCTTCGGAAAATCTCTCTGGGACTGCTTTAAGGACAGCAACGGCGATCCCTGTACCTTTACCTATGTAGATGCGACAACCTTCAAGGTAAGCTTCAAGACATCCAAGCCTACCTTCATCAAGGATCTCTGCATCAATGCAAAGTGGTGTTTCGCACCAAAGCATTACATGGAGACAATCCTTCCTGAGTTCATCGGTGACGAGGCAGCACAGGCAAAGGCTGAGGAGATGGGCTTCTCCGATGTCGCAGCAATGGGCAAGGAGACAGGTTACTATTTCTGGAACGTTTCCGGCATCCCTACCCTGAATCCGTTTGTGCTGTCTACGGAAGCAGGAAAGAACGATGTTACCGGCGACTACTATGAGTATGTGCGCAACCCTTATTACTGGAAGGTTGACCAGAACGGCCAGCAGCTTCCTTACACGGATAAGATCGAGTATACAAAGAACTCCGACGAGAGCCAGAGCCTGACAAGAATCCTCGGCGGCGAGGACACGATTGCCGGCGGCGTATGGGCTGACATCCAGACACTTGTAGAGAACTCTGATTCCGTAGGCTACCATATCGTTCAGTGGCCGAACAGCGGATGGTCTGATGCTGCATCCCAGCTCGAGCTGAACCAGACCGCTCCCGACGAGGAGTACAGAGCACTGTTCCAGACCAAGGAGTTCAGACAGGCACTCTCCATCGCAGTTGACAGAGACGAGTTTGCAAAGCTGATGTCTGACGGCTGGCAGAGCGGCAGACAGGCATCTCCCGCAGAGGGGGCACAGGGCTACAACGAGGCATGGGCACTGAAGTGGACAGAATATGATGTGGACGGCGCGAAGGCTCTGCTTGAGGGTCTTGGCATGGTAAAGGGCAGCGACGGCTACTATGACTGCCCGAGCGGCAAGGATTTTGTGCTGAACCTCAACAGCTACACCGGCTCCGGTGCGGATGAGGCATATAAGGTGCTGAATACCTATTGGGAAGCAATCGGCATCAAGAGCACCTTCAAGGATATGGACAAAGATACCCTGAACAACAACATTATTGCAAACGAGTACGACGCAGTTCTGAGCCCTGTTGCTCCGGCTGAGACGGTTGGTCTTGACGTAAGACCTGACACACTGGTTCCTGTCAGAAACTACGCTGAGTGGTACGGTGAGATCGGTACATGGTATGCATCCGGCGGAACAGAGGGCGTAGAGCCTACCGGCGATCTGCTTGAGCTCTGCAACCTTTACACCGAGCTGAAGACAGAGGTGGACGAGGCAAAGCGTGCCGAGATCGTTGACAAGATGTATAAGCTCCACGAGGAGAACATCTGGGTTCTGGGCTATATGGAGTCCGCTCCCACGCTGTATGTAGTGCGCAACGAGCTTCACAACTTCCCTGAGTCCGAGATCTTCTGCGACGAGTACCGCGGACTTGGAATCGCACACATCGACTGCTGCTGGTTAGAGCAGTAAGCGGTAACAGAGTAATCGGAATCAAAGAACAAGGATTTGGAAAGGCAGAGTCAAATCTGCCTTTCTTTTCAAAAAAGTGCCGGGAACGTGAGCAAAATCTGCAATGTTTTTCACGATAACGGAACTTTTTCACTCGAAAAAGGAGAGTATGAATTCATGTGGAAATATGTTGCTAAGAGAATATTAATGTTCATACCCACCATCATCATCATATCGTTTGTCATCTTTTTCGTGATGCAGCTGCCGAAGGGCGACTATGTATCGAGCTATGTTGCCAGAATGCAGGCGGAAGGCGAGGTGTTCACCGAGGCGGACATTCAGGCGCTGAGACATCAGTACGGACTGGATAAGAACTGGGTGCTGCGGTATTGTGACTGGGTGTGGAAGATTGTAAGCAAGGGTGACTTCGGTTATTCCTTCGCATACGGAAGACCGGTCTGGAGCGTTATCATGGATCGCCTGGGACTGACGATAGCAGTGTCCCTGACTATCATGATTTTCACCTATCTGGTCTCGATCCCGATCGGAATCTACAGTGCGCTGCACCAGTATTCCGTCGGTGACTATGTGTTTACGGCAATCGGCTTCCTCGGAATGGCAACGCCGAACTTCCTGCTGGCAATCCTGCTCATGTATCTGTCGTTCAAATGGACGGGAGACCCGCTGCTCGGACTGTTCTCCAAGGAAATGCTGCAAAACGGACTGCACTGGTATAACTTCGGGGAGTTCCTTCAGAGAATGGTCATTCCCACAATCGTTATCGGTACCTCGGGAACCTGTGGTGTCATCCGTACCGTCCGCGCCCAGATGCTTGACGAGACAGCAAAGCAGTATGCTCTGACGGCGAGGGCGAAGGGAGTGTCCGAGGCGACGATTACCTATAAATACTGTCTGCGGGCGGCTCTGAACCCTGTAGTCAGCGGTCTTTCGGGAGCCCTCTCCAGTATCTTCTCCGGTTCGACGATCTCCGCGATCGTAATGAACCTCTCCATTCAGGGACCGGTGCTCTACGAGGCACTCAAAACACAGGACACTTATCTGGCAGGTACGATCCTTATGACACAGGCAGTTCTGGTTGTCATAGGTACATTGCTTTCGGATATTCTGCTGGCATGGCTTGACCCGAGAATCCGTTTTGAGAAGAAGAGGAGCTGACGTATGAGTATATTTAGAAAAAAGAAAAAATCAGACGAGGATTACTACCTTGCCTCCCAATGGACGCTGATGCGCAAGAAGCTGATGCATCATAAGCTGGCAAAGCTGAGCATCATCCTGCTGCTGATCCTGTATACGCTGGCATTGTTCGCACCCTTTGTCGCACCTTACGGACTGAGTGATTTCGACAGTACCTATAAGAATGCAAAGCCGACGACAATCCACTGGGTAGATGAGGACGGAAAATTTGTCGGACCTTATGTCTATAAGATGACTTATATTAACAACAAAGAGACCTTCAAGCGTGAGTGGGCGGAAGACACCAGCGAGAAATATTTTGTAAAGTTCTTTGCGAAGGGCGGCGAGTATAAGCTGTTCGGCTTCATTCCCTGTGACAGACATCTGTACGGTGTAGTCGGAGAGAACGGCGGAGAGGGAGCAAAGCTGATGCTCTTCGGCGGAGACAGCCTTGGCTGTGACCTGTTCTCGCGTATCCTGTTTGGAAGCCAGATTTCGCTGACAATTCCGTTCGCAGGAACATTAATCAGCTTTATTCTGGGCATCATCCTCGGCGGCATTTCCGGTTACTTCGGAGGCGTTGTCGATACGGTGATCCAGAGAATCATTGAGGTGCTGACCGCACTGCCTACGATTCCTCTCTGGATGGCACTGTCCGCGGCAATTCCGGCAGACATTCCGGTACCGCGCATGTACCTGTACATAACGGTTATCATCTCCTTCATTTCATGGACGGGACTGGCGAGAACCGTAAGAGGTAAGTTTATTTCCCTGAGAAATGAGGAGTTTGTCATGGCGGCACAGGTTGCGGGAGTCAGCACATGGAAGATCATGACAAAGCATCTGGTTCCCGGATTTATGAGCTACCTGATCGTGAGCCTGACGCTGGGCATCCCGGGAATGATCATCGGTGAGACATCCATGAGCTACCTCGGACTTGGCATGAAGGCACCGGCGACCAGCTGGGGCGTTCTGCTTCAGGAGACACAGGATATCACGAGTATTGCGCAGTATCCATGGAGACTGATCCCGCTGCTCGCAGTTATCGTTACGGTACTGGCATTCAACTTCCTCGGTGACGGTATGCGCGACGCGGCAGATCCTTATAAGTAGGCGGAAGGGAGACGGAAATGGAAGAAAATAAGCAAAATAAGACCGCTCAGGATATGGTTCTGGATGTCCGGGATCTGCGGATCAACATAGAGCTGGATGAAGGTACACTGACTGCTGTGCGAGGTGTGAACTTTAATCTGAAAAAGGGTGAGACGCTGGGACTTGTAGGAGAGTCCGGCTGCGGAAAGAGCCTGACGAGTAAGGCAATCCTCGGCATCAACGATAAGCGGTGCAAGACGACGGGCGAAATCAATTTCGACACAACCGAGCAGGGCATGATCAACCTTCTCGACCTGAAGCCGAGAGGCAAGGAGATCAGGCAGGTCAGGGGAAAGCAGATATCCATGATCTTTCAGGAGCCCATGGTAGCCTTCTCCCCGCTGTATACGATCGGCAATCAGATCAACGAGTGTACAAGACTTCATATTACAAAGGATAAGAAGAAATCAAAGGAAATTTCCCTTGAGATGATGCGCAAGGTGGGAATTGCGAATGCGGAGAAGCGTTACGACCAGTACCCGCACGAGTTTTCCGGCGGTATGCTGCAGCGTGCATTGATCGCCATGGCTCTGGTATGTAACCCGAAGCTGCTGATCGCAGACGAGCCGACCACTGCGCTGGATGTTACCATTCAGGCGCAGATCCTCGAGCTGATGAAGGAATTACAGAAGGATCTGAACACGGCGATCCTGTTCATCACGCACGATCTGGGAACAGTTGCGGCAATGTGTGACAGAGTTGCGGTCATGTACCTCGGTAAGATCGTTGAGATCGCGCCGGTCAAGGATATTTATGCGAGACCGCTGCACCCTTACACGCAGGGACTGATCGGATCGGTACATAAGATCGGCACAAGAAAGGCTGACAGACTGTTTTCCATCGAGGGAACCGTGCCGCTCGCGCTGAATCTGCCGCCCGGATGCGGTTTCTATGAGAGATGTCACCAGAGAATCGAGGGTGTCTGCAATGTGACGGAGCCGGAGCTTGTGGAGATGGGCGACGGGCATATGGTTGCCTGCCACGCATGCAGCGGAAACTGCAAGGCATGCGGGCAGAGCGCAGCAGCAGACGGAGCAAAGGACGCAGCGTGTCAGAAGGGAGAGGAAAAGAATGGCTGAGAACGAAAAGACAAAGAAAATACTGGAAGTTAAGCATCTTTCCAAGGATTTCCCTTCCAAGAAGGTATGTGTCCATGCGGTGTCCGATGTCAGCTTTGAGGTAAACGAGGGTGAGACGATCGGTATCGTGGGAGAGTCCGGCTGCGGAAAGACAACGATGGGACGCTGCGTTGTGCGGGCAATCGAGGCAACGAGCGGGGAGGTTCTGTATCATCCGGTGGAAGGCGACGCGGTCAACTTCCTGACGATTGACAAGAACCAGATGAAGGCGCTGCGTAAGGACATTCAGATGATTTTCCAGAATCCCTATTCCTCGCTGGATCCCAGAATGACGGTCGTGGATATTATCAAGGAGCCGCTGATGGCGAATTTTCCCAAGATGCCGAAGGCTGAGATGGAGGAGAAGGTCATGGATATTGCGGCAAAGGTGGGTCTGAATGTCAGCTACCTCAAGCGCTATCCGCATGCCTTTTCCGGTGGACAGAGACAGCGTATCGGCATTGCGCGGGCGCTCGTGCTCAAGCCGAGGGTCATCGTGTGTGACGAGGCGGTTTCCGCGCTCGACGTGTCGATTCAGGCACAGGTAATCAATCTGCTGAAGGATCTGCAGAGAGAGATGAATCTGACCTATATTTTCATCTCCCATGACCTTTCGGTGGTGGAACATATATCCGACAAGGTCGGCGTTATGTATCTCGGAAAAATGGTGGAGTATGCCGAGACGGAGGCGCTGTTCTCCAGCCCGAAGCATCCCTACACGGAGGCGCTGATGTCTGCGGTGCCGATTGCAGACCCGGAGATTGAGATGGACAGAATCCCGCTGACCGGAGAGATTCCGAACCCTGCGAATCCGCCCAGCGGCTGCTATTTCCATACACGCTGCCGCTATTGTCAGGAAAAGTGCAAGGAATGTGCGCCGGAGTACCGCGAGGTGGAGCCGGGTCACTACGTTGCCTGCCATTATGCAGAGGAATTGAAGTTAAGAGGATTCAGCTACGACGAGGATGCTGTAAAAGACAAAAAGAAAGAAGATTAGGGTGCTGAGAGCATGAAGAAGAATTTAATTATTTTCACGGACAGCGGCGACACCATTATCGACGAGAGCACTCAGATCTATGATGATCAGGAGACTGTGCTGCGGGCAGACTTTATTCCCGGGGCGGGCGAGGTCTTAAAGCAGCTGAAGGACGAGGGCTACCGGATCGCACTGGTGGCGGACGGAACGTGGGAATCCTTTCAGAATGTATACCGCGAAAACGGTCTTGGGTATTGCTTTGAAGAG
The DNA here is from genome assembly GCA_900554205.1 of uncultured Lachnospiraceae bacterium. Classification (GTDB taxonomy): domain Bacteria; phylum Bacillota; class Clostridia; order Lachnospirales; family Lachnospiraceae; genus Acetatifactor. The sequence goes on along the minus strand of USGM01000024.1, from coordinate 13,516 downwards.
TGGATCGTCTCCGAGGTGGTCGGTGAGCAGAAGCCTGCGAGATCGATGTTTGATACCGCGATGGAAAAGATGGGACTTGCGGATGCCGACAAACCCTTTATCGTCATGATCGGGAACAACTTAAAGAAGGACGTTGCCGGAGCAAACCGCTATGGCATTACCTCCGTCTGGCTGGACTGGTCGCCGAGATATTTTCACACGGTGGAGGAGCCGGACTGGCAGCCGGATTACACGGTTAAGACACCGGAGGAGCTGAAGGCGCTGATAGAGGAGCTGGAGAAGAAATGCTGCGCAAAGCGTGAGCTGATCGGGAAGATCACGGATAAGGTGGATAAGATGGTCAGCGCTTTCTCCGACATCCTTTACGAGCCGGATGACACATTTATGAAGAATATGAAGAACCACAACCTTGCAGGGGATGACATTTCCCGATATCAGTATTGGGAGTGGACGCAGGGCGTCGGGCTGTATGGGCTGTGGAAACTGTTCAGCTATGAGAAGAAGGAGAGCTATCTGGAGATGCTCACGCGCTTCTATGACAGACAGATCGGCATCGGCTTCCCTGCGCTGAACGTCAACACGGCGGCGCCGTATCTGGCGATGTCCTTCCTCGCTGAGTACACCGGAGAGGAAAAGTATCTGCGGCCGTGCGTGGAGGCTGCGGAAAAGATTATGGCGGAGTTCCCGAGAACGGACGAGGGCGGTTTCCAGCATAAGACCTCGGATACCCTCAACGAGCAGGAGCTTTGGGACGACACGCTGTACATGACGGTTCTGTTCCTTGCAAATATGGGCAGAATCCTGAAAAATCAAGCGATGACCGAGGAAGCGCAGTACCAGTTCCTGATACATGAAAAATATCTCTGTGACAAGGTGAGCGGGCTGTGGTATCACGGCTGGACCTTTAAAGAGAAAAATAACTTTGCGGGGGCGTTCTGGGGCAGAGGAAACTGCTGGATCACAATGGCGATACCGGAGTTCCTTGAAATCTGCGACTGCAATGAAGCGGTGAAGAGACTGCTGGTCAATACGCTGCGGGAGCAGGTGCAGAGCCTGCGCGCCCTGCAGGCGGAGAACGGGATGTGGCACACGCTCGTGGATGATGCGGACTCCTATGTGGAGGCGAGCGCTACCTGCGGCTTTGCCTACGGAATCCTGAGAGCGGTGAAGGACGGACTTGTGGATAAGTCCTATCTGGAAACGGCAGCGAAAGCCGTCAGCCCCATCATGGACTGTATTTCGGAGGATGGCGTTGTACATCAGGTTTCCTACGGCACGCCGATGGGACGCACGACGAGAGATTTTTATAAACAGATCGAACTGAAATCCATGCCTTACGGACAGGCGCTTGCGATCCTGTTCCTGATGGAGTACCGGACGATGTGTTAAAGAGAGGGGAGAGCACCATGAAGCTTGGAAGACAATGGGATGAACGTCTGAAAATATGGGATGAAGCGTTTGTGGAAAATCTTTACAGAGAGCTGGGGGAGCTTTCCCTTTCCGGGTTTACCACGAAGGCACAGCTTACATGGCAGCAGGCGTCAAAGCAGGCTGTAAAGCCGTTCCCGTGTGGGACGGCATGGGGGACAAAATGGGAATACGGCTGGTTCAGGACACAGGTGACGGTGCCGGAGAGCGCGGCGGGAGAGAGACTGATGATGCATCTCGGAGCCGGGCCGGAGATGCTGGTCTTTGTCAATGGGAAGGAGAGAGGCTCGATTGACAGGCAGCACAATATGGTGGAACTGACGGCTGAGGCTGTGCCCGGGGAAAAGTTTGACATTTTCGCGGAGGTTTACGCGGGACATGGGATCAGGCCGGAGAACGGCGGACTTTATGCGAGGGATGCCGTTCCCATGCCGGAACCGCCAAAATATCAATGTATTGTGGGGAAAAGTCATTTCGGAGTCTGGCGGGAGGATATTTTTCAGTGCTATGCGGACTATCACACGCTCTATGAGCTGTGGAAGACCATGCCTGACCGCGAGCTCCGCACAATGAAGATCGGAGAAGCATTACAACAGTTTACCTATATAGCGGACTTCGAGGCAGAGGAGCCGGAACGGAGCAGGAGCATCCTGCGGGCGGACGAGCTGCTGAAGCCGCTGCTTGAGAGCAAAAATGGCGACACGGTGCCGGAATATACGATTTTCGGACAGTCGCATCTTGATCTGGCATGGCTCTGGACGATGGAGGAGACGAAGCGGAAGTCTGCGAGGACTTATTCTAATCAGATCAGACTGATGGAGCGGTACCCGCAGTATAAGTTCCTCCTCTGTTCACCGCCGGTGCTGGAAAATATAAAGACCTATTATCCCGGTCTGTACGAACAGATCAGGGAGAGGGTAATGAACGGACAGTTCCTGCCGGAGGGCGCTGTCTATGTGGAGAGCGATACGAATCTGGTGGGCGGGGAAAGTCTGATCCGCCAGTTTATCATAGGAAAAAGATGGTTCCGCGAGGAGTTCGGCACGGACAGCAGACTCGCGTGGATGCCGGATACATTCGGCTTTACCGGAGCAATGCCGCAGATTATGGCGGGGTGTGGCGTGCCTTATTTTGCAACGCAGAAGCTCCTGCGCTGTGATCCAGAGTGTGAGCAGTTCCCCTACAATGTCTTCTGGTGGGAGGGCATTGACGGAACGAAGATTTTATCCCATATCTATAAAAAGAATAATGCTGTTTTCAATTCCGGTGCGCTGAGAACGCGCTGGGAGGAGGACAGAAACCAGAAGCAGGAGATCGACAGTTTCCTGTTCCCCTTCGGCTATGGGGACGGAGGCGGCGGCCCGACCGAGATCATGATAGAGACAGCGAACCGGTGTGCCGATCTCGAGGGAGCGCCTCGCTGTACGATGGAGAGTCCGGTTGCCTTCTTTGAGAGGCTGGAGGAGAAGGACGTCCGCAACACCTATTACGGGGAGCTTTATCTGGCATGGCACCGCGGTACCTACACGGCGCAGTCGGAGATCAAGCGGGGGGTGCGCAAGGCGGAATATGCGGTCAGGGAGGCGGAATATCTCGCCGGACTGATGCGTCTTGCAGGCGGCTATCAGAATCTGTCGGATGAGAAAATTGTCCTGAGAAAGCTTGAGGAATTGTGGAAGCTACTGTTGGTGCAGGAGTTCCATGATATTCTGCCCGGAACCTCCATCCAGAGGGTCAACGAGGAGACGAGAGAGATTCTTGAGCGGATCATCAGCGAGGGCAGACAGCTCGCGGGCGAGCTCCTGCGGCAGCTTGCGGGAGAGCACGCAGTCTTTAATTCCCTGAGCTGGGAGCGCAGTTGGAAGGGCTTAAGGCTGCCGGCGTGCGGCTATCTGAAAGCGGCAGAGCCGGTGCAGGACGGACAACAGCCATCCTACGATCCGATTCCCGGCGACAGGATTGTGTTCAGCAATGACTTTTACCGTGCGGAGATAGACGGTCTGGGGCAGATCGTCAGCCTGACGGACAGGAAGAGCGGCTATGAGTATGCGGCGGAGCCGTTGAATGCATGGAAGCTGTACCGGGATGTCAATGTGGACTACGATGCATGGGAGCTCGGACGCATGTATGAGGAGATGCCGGAGAAGCTGGAGGGAACGCATGAGTTTCTCGCGGAGCGGGTGGCAGGCGGCGGTATTGATGTCACAGTGACCCGCAGGGAAAGCCATTTTACGGCGACACAGCGGATTCATCTCTCGGCGGAAAGCCCACGGATTGACTTTGAGACAGAGATTGACTGGCACGAGAGACACCGGATCTTAAAGGTGGATTTCCCCACAACCGTCTATACCAAAGAGGTTCTCGAGGAGATTCAGTTCGGATATATAAAGCGCCCCACGCACCGGTCGAGACAGTACGAGAGAGATCTGTATGAGACGAGTCATCATAAATACGCGGCGCTGACGGACGGCGAGAACGGGCTGGCGGTGCTGAACGACTGCAAGTATGGCATTTCCGCGCAGGACAGCAGGCTTTCGCTGACACTGCTGCGCGCGCCGGTCATTCCCGACATGACGGCGGACATGGGTATACATAAATTTACTTATTCCATCCTGCCGTTCTCCGGGGCGTTTGCACAGAGCCGTGTCACGGAGGAGGCGTATGAGTGCAATGTCGAAGTGACTCAGGCGGCTTCCGGGGAAGCTGCGGTGCCGCAGACATCGGAGGCGGCAGAGCGCGTGTCGTTCTTTGCGGTGGAGGGCGGTCATGTCGTGCTTGAGACATGCAAGCCCGCGTTTGACAGGGAAAAGGGAGTTGTACTGAGACTTTACGAGTCGAAGGGCTGTGCCGGAACGACCGTACTGACTGTGCCGGACAATGTGGAGCATGTCTATGCCTGCAATATGCTGGAGGAGACGGCGGAGGAACTAACGGTTCGGGAAGGTAAGGTAACGCTGCGGTTCAGGGCGTTTGAGATAAAGACATTGATGCTGGAAGGCTGACGGAAAGAGAAGGAAGGACAGATTATGGAAAGACATTATCAGAAGATTCTCCGGGACAGTGAGGACAGGGTCACGAAGTCCCTGCAGATTCAGGTGCTGGATGAAAAGAGTCCGCGATATGGCGGCTTTGCGGACGAAAACGGAATTGTACAGGCGAAATTCTCCATTTACCGTGTCGCAACGATGACGGCGACCTACTGTAACAAGGATTCGGTCTGGTATCACGACGGACAGGTGCTGGAGCGGGTGCTGCTGGGACTGAACTATATCCGCCGCGTGCAGCATGAAAATGGGCTGTTTGATTATATTACCTGCAATTTTTATTCCGCGCCGGACACGGCATTCTGTGTCAAGAAGCTGCTTCCGGTCTATCAGTATCTGGCAGAGCGCGCAAAGGTGGAAGACCTGCCGGATGGGGAACAGAGGATTTTGGAGAAGATGGAAAAAATCGTCCGCGCCGGAGCCTTCGGACTGTTGGAGGGAGGCTTCCACACGCCGAATCACCGCTGGGCGATCGCCTCGGTGCTGATGTGCAGCAGCAGGCTCTTCGGTGAGAAGAAGCTGGAACAGGCGGCGATGCAATATCTGAATGAGGGCATCGACTGTAACGAGGACGGAGAGTTTGCGGAGAAATCGGCGGGCAACTATAACCGAATCAACAATGACGCAATGATTATGCTCTCGGAGGCAATGGGAGACGCGACCTACGAGCAGTATGCGATCCGCAACCTGAGAATGATGCTGACCTATTGGGAGCCGGACGGCAGTGTGTTCACTGCCAACTCAACGCGCTTTGACAAGGACAGACTCATCTACCCAAAGGATTATTACATGGAATACCTGAAGATGGGCATGAAGTATGAAATACCGGAGTTTTTGCAGATGTGCAACACGATTTTCGACATCGTTGACAGAAAGCAGATTACTTCCCCGGATTTCCTGATCTGGTTCATGCTGCATCCCGAGTACAGGAAATTCGAGTATGATGAAAAATACTGCCGCCCGGACTTCGCGCGCTTCTATCAGGAATCCGGCATTGCAAGGGCACAGCAGGGCAGATTGACCTATACGGTCATGAACGGAAAGTCCAACTTCTTCTATCTTCACAACGGGACAATGAAGCTCGAGCTAAAGGTGGCGGGCAGCTTCTGCGAACACAGGGCGTTTAAGAGCGAGACGATGGAGAGGCTGTCAGAGAAGGAGTATCATTTAAAGCAGATCATGCGCGGCTGGTATTACCTGCCTTTTGCCGAGAAACCTGAGACGAGCGACTGGTGGAAGATGGACAATGCTTCCCGTGAGAAGAAGCTCGGCCCGGATATGGAGATCAATGTATGGGTCAGGGAGGCGGAGCATGGCGTGGATGTCCGTGTGAAGACCTCCGGCGTGGAGGGAGCACCGTGGAGGATAGAGCTTGCGTTCTCCGGTGTCTCTTATCTGGAGAGCGAGGGCATTCATATGCCGCTGAACGGAAGTGAGACGATTGTTGTGAAAAACGGCTACGCCGAGGTGGGCAATGCGAGCGATGCCTTTCTGATCGACCCCTGCTTTGGGGAGCATCATTTCATGGAAGGAAAGGAGGACAGCGAGGCGAAAACTGCCGGAGCTGCGACCCTGTACCTGACAGCTTACACGGCGTTTGACCACACAATCGAAATTCGGGATAAGAGGAGCCTGTTTGAAAAGAAATGACAGAGGAACTGGTAAGAAAATATGTCCCGCATCTGCGGTATGACAGATGTGAACCCTATGCTCTTGCGGCGGTCGGCTATACCGTCTACCGCGAGAGCAGGAAAAGCGTGTCCTGCAATCTGCAGGTTCGTGTCGAGTCCGGGGAGACGGTGCTGGAATATGCCTTTTACTATGATTTCGACATCCAGCATCTGTATGATCTGGAGCACGTCTTTGTCTCGGTCGGCGAGGACGGGGCAGTCAGGGGAGTGCTGGGGAGCTTTCACGGAAAGTTCCTGAACAATCTGATTCCCGGGGAGACGGCTTTTGAGGACGGGCATGTCGTCGAGTATGTGCAGCCGGGAAAGCATGCCTTTATGCCTTCACCGCAGTATTTCTGGCTCGCGCCGGACCGGGATGCCGTGTGCAGCCGTCTTGCGGGCAGCGACGGACTGCTTATCGCGCCGATGTTTGAGGGAAGAATTACGAAGGATGCTGCCTTTGATAAAAAGGTTGCGCGCTATATCAGGGAGCATCACAGCTTCACACCCTCATGGGAATTTGTAAAGGCTCTCCCGCAGTCTGTGGACACGGAGGAGCTGCTGATGCCGTGGGAGAAGCTGGATGCGCTGATTGTGGAGAGGATTGACGGCTGGAAGCGCAGGATTGAGGAGGCTGTGGAAGGGTGAAAAAGAAACGAATTGACAATGTGCTTGTGCTGCTTGTGTTTATGCTGATCATGGTGGCGCTGGGCATCAGCGACTCGAACAGAGGCGTTTTTTCGTCGATTTTTGAGCGGGAGCTCCGGCTGACGAAGCCGCAGCTCTCGTTGATTGTGACGGTCAGCTATGTCGGGAATCTGCTCTTTATGCTGTTCGGAGGGAAAATAGCTGACCGCATGGACCGGAAGAAAGCATGTATGGGTATTCTCGGACTCTGGACGGCGGCGCAGATTTTGTTTGCGTGCACGGATAATTATCTGTGGCTTCTCGTCGGAATGTTTGTCAGCATGGGGGCATCAACGCTCATGAACACGATGATCAATATCCTGTCTCCGTTTTTCTTCGGGGCGATGGCGGGGCTGTACGTCAATGTGCTGTTCTTTGTACAGGGCATCGGCACCAGCGGAAACCAGAAGATCACCGGCACGCTGGCAGACGGCTATGCACAGTACAGACTGCTCTGTCTTGGCATGGCGGTCGTGGGAGTGGTCAGCCTGCTTATCCTGAGCCGGACGAGATTTGAGAAGACTGGTGAAGGTGCAAAGTCCTGGGGAGAACGGCCGGGCGGGGAGGCAGCTCCGGCACAGAGCCATGCTTCCGGGACAGAGGTAAAGTCGGGGGCACGGCGGACGGCCGCTGTGAGCGGTATGGTTCTGGCGATGGGACTGGTTTTCGGCTTTTATTTTGTCGCTGAGCATGGGATTATGAACTGGTGGTCAATGTATTGCAGTCAGGGACTCGGGCTGGACAACAGCATGGCAAGCACGAGCGTCTCCCTGTTTTTCGGCACGATGACGGCGGGCAGGCTTCTGATGGCGCCCGTTGTGCAAAAGCTGGGCAGCAGACGGAGCATCCTGATTCTGGGTGGCGCCGGAACCCTGCTGTATCTGACGGGCGTTCTGCTCGGGGCAAAGGGGGTATTGCTTCTGGGAATCAGCGGTATTTTCCTCTCCATCGTCTATCCGACCATGGTGCTGTTGCTTCAGGAGCTGTTCCCGAAGGAGAGGATTACGGCAATGACCGGAATGGTCATCAGTATCGGTACGCTGTTTGATATTGCCTTTAACGCCTTGTTCGGCAGTCTTGTGACATCGGCGGGCTTTGGAGTGTGCCGTCTGATCTTTCCGGTGGCAATCGCTGTGTTTTATCTGCTTTTCTTTGTAGTGACGGGAAGACGGAAGATAAAGTGAGACGAAAAAAAGACATCAGGCAAAGCCTGATGTCCTTTTTTGTGTTCGTCGTCAGTCAGAAGCAATTATGCTACTACAGTAACGTTGGTAGCGCGGGTCTTGCTGCTGTTCTGAGGATCGGTCTCGGTATCGAAAGTAACCTTCTGACCTTCCTCGAGAGACTTGAAGCCCTCAGCGTTGATTGCGGAGAAATGTACGAATACTTCCTCGCCGGTTGCATCGTTGGTGATGAAACCATAACCCTTCTGTGCGTTGAACCACTTAACTGTACCGTTGTTCATTGTGGTACCTCCTTAAAAATATAAAAATATGTTGATTCTAAAACGTAGGACAAAAAAATCACATATTTTTGTAAACCATCATCAAAGCCGTAATGACTTACAAAAATATGTGAGTTCAATGACTTTCATTTAGAATACAGCTTGAGTATAGCATCACCTTTTAGGAAATGTCAACAATTATTTTTTGACAAGAATATTTGTCGTTTCTTTGGGGAAAATAAGGGATGTTTAAGAGAGGTGTTGACAATATGGAAATCAGCTTTTGGTGGCTGGCTGCCATTGCCCTGTCAGCGTTGGCAGCCGGTGTCTGTATCGGCAGACTGAGTAAGGAGGACGGTGTATTTCAGGAGAAGGAACATGTGGACGGAGACGATGAGAAGGAGTCCTTCTTCGTCGGGAGTCCTGTGTCCGGAGAGGTGTCAGATCTGCAGGAGGGCGGCAGACCGGTCGTGGTGATCCGCCCGAGCGAGGACAAGATCTATGCGCCTGTGGGCGGAAGGATAAGGAAGGTCTTTCCCAGAGGAAATGCGTTTCTCTTTGACACGGAGTTCGGAGCGGAGTTGTATATCCGTGTGGGTGACTCCGAGGACGAATTGCTGGACGGATATTACCGGCCGCGCATCGTGCAGAACGAGATCGTTGGGAAGGGGAAGCTCCTCCTCGAATTTGACAGACAGGGTCTCGCTGCGGAAGGCGTGTCCGACCGTGTGGAGGTCTCTGTCGAAACCGGAATCAGCGGGGCTGACATTCTGCCGGCTTCCGGCGCCCATGTGCGGACGGGAGAGGAGCTGCTGAAGCTGCAGGTGGATAACTGAAGCATTTTCTGAAATATTCATCTTTGGGCTAGCCGTCACGCCGGTTACTTGATACAATAGGGGCAAAGGTCGGACATGTGACTGTAAAGTAACGGCGAAGGACGGAACGAATATGGAAAACAGAAAAACTGAGAAAATGTGGATCGCGGATAACGGCGACGGAACCTACAGGAATCCGATTCTGTACACGGATTATTCCGACCCGGACGCAATCAGGGTCGGCGGGGATTATTTCATGGTGGCGTCCAGTTTCTGTAACTCTCCGGCGGTGCCCTTGCTGCATTCCAAGGATCTGGTCAGCTGGAAGGTTATCAACTATGTCGTGGACAGACTGCCCTTCCCTTATTATGACCAGCCGATGCATGGCTGTGGGGCATGGGCGCCGTCCATTCGTTTCCACGACGGGACATATTATGTATTTATTCCCATGCCCGACGAGGGAATCTTTATGTGTAAGACGACTGACCCGTGGGGAAAGTGGAGTGAACCCGCCTATGTCAGAAAGGTTGTGGGCTGGATCGATCCCTGCCCCTTCTGGGATGACGACGGGAAGGCGTACATGGTGACGGCATTTGCCAGAAGCCGCATCGGCTTTAAGAGCATGCTGTATCTGTCGCCGATCGAGCCGGACTGCTCGGGAGTGCTGGACGACGGAAAGTTCATCTATGACGGGCATGAGACGCAGCCGACGATTGAGGGGCCGAAGCTCTATAAGAGAAACGGCTACTATTACATCTTTGCCCCGGCGGGAGGTGTGAAGCCGGGCTGGCAGACGGTGCTCCGGTCGAAGAATATCTATGGCCCTTACGAGGAGAGGATCGTGCTGCATCAGGGAGCGACGCCGGTCAACGGACCGCATCAGGGGGCGTGGGTCGATACGCCGTTCGGAGAGGACTGGTTCCTGCATTTTCAGGATGTCGGAAATGCCGGTCGGATTATCCATTTACAGCCGATGCGTTGGGTGGACGACTGGCCTGTGATCGGCGTGAATGAGGAGGACGGCTGCGGCGAGCCGGTTCTGCGTTATCAAAAGCCGGATACCGGAGCAGTCTGCCCCGTGGATGCGCCGGAGGACAGCGATTTCTTTGAGGGTCAAAGGCTCGGACTGCAGTGGCAGTGGAATGCGAATTACCGGGAGGAATGGTACCGGCTGGGAGACGGCAGACTGACGCTTTACGCGCAGCCGGTGGATGCGGACAGACAACTCTGTGATGTCAGCAGCCTCCTCCTGCAGAAGTGGCCTGCCCCAGAATTTGAGATTACGACCTGCCTGCACCTTGAGGGACTGGCAGAGGGAGATGTCGTGGGTATGGTCTCGCTGGGCGGCTGTTACACGGCGCTTGCCGTAAAAAGGCAGGCGGGCAATCTCTGCTTACAGCAGAGGACGGGAAACTGGACAATGGCGGACGAGGTCAGGGAGGAGCTTGAAGTCTGGAAGCAGGAGCGGATCTGGCTCAGAATGCGGGTCGAGCGGTCGGAGGACATTTCCTTTGCGGTCAGCGGGGACGGTGAGGAGTACCACAGCGTCGGAAGGACGACGAAGGCGACGCCGGGGCGCTGGGTCGGCGTGAAAGCCGGGCTCTTTGCAATAAATGAGACGGGAGCGCACGGCGGCAGCGTGGCGGCGGACCTTTTTGTTTACTCAAAGCTGGGAGAAAAGGGATGAATTGTTTTTAGAATCAAAAGACCACCCGCGCTAACGGCGGGTGGTCTCTTGATTCTTTATTCTTTTCTGGCAACAATCAGATAGCGGTGAATCGTACCCTCAATGGGCTTTCCGCTTTCGATGATTTCCTGCATTTTTAAAAGCTGGTCGAAGCATCTGTCAACCGAAAATCCGGGAAATTCCCATTCGATGATATGCGCAAACCATACGAACGCACCGACATCGTAAAACTTAATGGGGCGGTAGGCTTCCGCTTCTTCGATAATGTGAAAGCCGGCATCCGCAAATGCCTGTCTCTGTTCCCGTAGATTCAGATGTGGAAATGGTTTCTCTGTATCGGGAAGTACCATTTCAACCAGATCGCGGTCATTGTCGCCGCCGACCTGCTCGGTGATAAAAATTCCGCCCTTTTTCAACAGACGGAACAATTCGTCCGCATTGAAATCGCCGTGCCGGTTGATAATGATGTCAAAGCTGGCAGGTTCAAAGGGAATATGTGCCGGATCATCACATGCTTTAAAATGGATTCCGAGTGGCGACAGTGTCTCTCTGCATAATTCCACATTCGGCGGATAGCCCTCTGTCGCTGCGGTGTTGCAATACGGGTGCTTCAAGGACAACAGGAATTCTCCGCCGCCGGTATCGTAATCCAGAAGCTGCATATTGTCAGTCAGATAACGTCCGATGATTCCGGCGTAATCCCACGGCAAATCCTGTTCTTCTTCATAACGTCCGCGGATGTGTGAAAAATCCCATCCGTGAATCTGTGCAACACGTTCTTCCTCTTTCCATATGGATATTAATTCTTCTCTATTCATTTTAACTGCATCCTTTCCCATTCATAAAAGTTTCTGATTTAAAAGTGAAGGATTCGGTGCAGTTCCTGACAACATCGTTTGAAACCTTACATTAATCTCGATACAATCTGCTGTCAGTTTTGAAACTGCACCGAGTAGTTAATTCGCTTTTGCATCTCTGACCTCCAATATCTGAAAGTGTCTGCTTATTATAACATGCGCAGGCACCATTCTCTGCTATTATGTGTTATCTTCTCTGGTAAGTATCGGCGGTCCAGCCTTTGGTGTCAGATTCTACCGTGATGGTATTTCCATCTGAGGAAAGTGTAACAATCAAAGGCTCGTACTTTGAAGGAAATGCACCGCCAAAATCAAGAGAAATACTATTCTCGTTTTCAGTCCAGGTTCCGGTTACTGAATCATTGTTCTTCTTATATTCTGCTGTGCCATCCTTGTTGATGGTAATAGTTACTTTATTTCCACTTGAACTTGTCCCTCCGTATGTACCTACCCATTTGCTTCCCTTATCTGAACCACATGCAGTCAACAACAGTGCAAGCATGCTGATTGCGATTAATACAAGACTCAATTTCTTTAACCCGTTTTTTCTCATGAGTTTATTCTCCTTTGTTTTTATATAGTTTAATTGCTGTCAATCATAAGTAGTGGAGGACATTCATCCATACATATTGACGATGTTGCTATTATAGTCAATGCATCGGGTAGAGTCAATTATTAATATAGCTAATGTTGCTCGAAAATTGAAATTTTTTTTAAATATGAGGACTTGACAAATACCCATAGGGGGTATACTATGACACTGAAACAAAGATACCCCGGTAGGGTATTTGAAACATAACAAAAAATTTGTAATTACCTGACAGATCATAAGAAAGAAGGGATAGAAGAGAAATGGCGGGAAATACTGAAAACCAAAAGAATGAGTGCTGTTGTTGCAGGACGAAGGCGACGCCGAGGGAGGAAAAGGAACTGAAGCAGCTGAAAAACCGTCTCAGCCGCATGATCGGACAGCTTAACGGTATCGGGAGAATGCTGGATGAGAACCGCTATTGCGGGGAGGTGCTGACGCAGGTTGCGGCGGTCGAGAGCGCTTTGCAGGCGTTCGGCTATGTGATTTTGCAGGAGCACATGGAGACCTGCGTCGTGGAGGAAATCCGCAGCGGCAATACTGCCGTGGTGGACGAGGCGGTCGAACTGATTAAGAAGCTCAAGTAAAAGAGCGGAAAGGAGAAGAAATGAAAGAGAGGTACCATATATCCGGCATGACCTGTTCCGCCTGCTCTTCCCATGTAGAGAAGGCAGCGAACAAGCTGGAGGGCGTGGAAAAGGCTTCCGTCAATCTTCTGACGGAAACGATGGAAATTGAATATGACGAAAGCAAGGTGCAGCGCGACAGCATTATTCAGGCGGTGGAAAAGGCTGGGTACGGCGCGGAGCTGCTTGCGGCAGGAGGGCACACGCAGGACGGAAACACGCAGAGCGGTGCACCCACTGACGGAGAAGCAGGACAGACCGCCTATAAAAGCAAGGGCGCGGACAGAACCTCCGTGCAGCGGAAGGCGGAGAGAGAGGCGCACGCCATGAAGTGGCGGCTCGGCATATCCATTGCGTTTCTGCTTCCGCTGATGTATGTGGCAATGTTCCATATGTATCACGAGTGGTTCGGACTGCCCATACCGCCGTTCGTGCACAGGTATCTGCACGGGACAGAAAATGCCATGACCTATGCCATGACGCAGTTCATTCTGCTTCTACCAATCCTGTATGTCAATCGGAAATTCTTTTCCGTCGGGTTCAGGACGCTGGGGCATCTGGCGCCGAATATGGACAGTCTGATTGCCCTCGGTGCATCGGCAGCAATCGGGTACGGCATCTTTGCCATGTACAGGATCAGCTATGCGCTCGGACATGCCGATATGGCGG
>USGM01000023.1 GCA_900554205.1 uncultured Lachnospiraceae bacterium | reverse complement strand
GAGATGAGTTTCCTGTTCGTACTGTTTCCCTTTATTCTCCTTCTTGGCTATGGCGTGGTGAGATCGCGGGTGCTCGCGGTGGTTCTGGTACAGGCGCTGTGGTTTGCGGCGGCGTGCGGGCTGGATCAGTTTCCGGCGGATGGTGTCGTCGGTCTGTGTATTGTCAGTCTGGCGGCGGCAGTGATCAAGAGTGCATACAGGGATGATGAGAGAGCCGCACGATGGGCGGTGTTGACCGGTACAGCGGTGATGCTGTTGCTCGTCTTCTGGATGGAGCGCTTCATTCTGCCGGTGTTCGATGAAAAATATGAGGAGATAAGGGAGTTCAGGGTTAATTTATATTACAGGGTAAATGACGAATGGATTCCGCAGATCCGGTCTGAGATTCATAATTTTGGCAAAGGGAGCGCTGATGTAAACGGCAGGCTGAAAAGGGACAGGATACCGGAGTACACGGGGGAACCTGTGTACCGCGTGACAACGGACAAAGCGCCGCAGGCTGCCGTTTATCTCAGGGGCTTTGTCGGAAAGGATTATGCCGGTGATGAATGGAAAGCTGCCGGTGATGCGGGCTTTAAGCGTTTCTACAGGGAGCAGGGGATGGAACTGCCGAAGAGCGGCAGGGAGCTTGTCAATCTGATGTATGAGGCATTCGGACAGAGAGGGGAGGGCTTTATACGGATTGAGGAGCTCGCCGGAAAGGGCAGTTACAGCCTGTACCCTTATGGGGCGGAAGTGACACAAAAGGATCGTGTGCGCTGGGACGGAAGCGTCAGGCGCCGCGGCAGCAGCTATGAGTTCCCCTACCATGCGCCGGACAGCAGCTTTGCCGCAACCGGAATTACCGGAGAATCGGTGGAGCTGGAGAGGAATTACCGCAGCTATGTCTATGAGAACTTTCTGGAATATCCGGCAGGGCAGCTCCCGGAGCTGACTACGTTTCTGGAGGAGTCGGGTTTCAGGCAGGGAGACTTATATGACAGTGTCTATGATGTCCTGACCTATTTACAGAAAACGGCAACCTATAATCTCAAGGTGGAGAGTACGCCCCGCGGGCAGGATTTCGTGGAGTATTTTCTCTTTGAGAGCCACGAGGGCTATTGTGCTCACTTCGCTTCGGCTGCAGTATTGATGCTGCGGTATCTCGGTGTGCCCGCGAGATATGCGACAGGCTATTCCGTGTCGGCATCGGAATTTTCCGGCATGGCGGGCGGAGAATATATGGCGGTTGTCAGGGACCGGCAGGCACATGCATGGGCGGAGGTCTATCTCGACGGTGTCGGCTGGATTCCGGTGGAGGTAACGCCGGGGGCGGAGGCTTTTCCGGATGATAACACCATGGAGCAGCTGGAGCTTACCGGGCAGCTCACCGACACCTTTGAGTCCATGCCGGAGCCTCCTGAGGTGACGGAGGAGCCCACGCAGGAGCAGACAGGGCCGGACGAGATACCCGATGACACTGTTGGAGAGGAAACGCAGCCGTCTGTGGAGAATCCGGGCGGGGAGATGCCGCAGGACGGCGCGGACGACGGAACCGGTGCGGCAGGGAACGGAAACGGCGGAAGCGGTGCGGCAGGGAACGGAAATGGTGGAACTGGCGCAGCTGGGAAAGGAACCGGCGCGACTGGAAATGCGGGCGGCGAAGCCGGTGTGCAGAAGCCGCATTGGGAGCTGAGTCCGCAGGCGAAAGCGGCTCTGAAAAAAGTATTTGGTACGATAGGCACGCTGCTCTTATGCAGTGCGACGCTATGGCTGCTGCGGAAAGGCTGCTACCAGAGAATGTGCCGTGCGGCGGACAGGAAGAAGGTATTCCTGTTCCACCGGAATCTGAAGGTATTGCTATGGTTCTCCGGACACCGGGACAGGCTGACAGGGGAGAGCGTGGAAGCGCAGAGATACCGCGCGTGGATTGAAAAGAGCGGTTTCGGAGAGCACGGGCTTTCGGAGCAGGAGTTCAGGGATATGGTGAAGTTCTGCAGAGGACTGGCTAAGGAGGAGTATGGGACGCTTCCTCTATATAAAAAGCCGCTGTATCGGTTTTTCAATATTTATAGGTAATGTCGAAGTCGTGTGTTCGTAAGTGAGGAAAGGTTGAGGATGAAATTATGCTGGTTTTGGAATTGAACAGGGAGAATATAGAGTATGACGTTTATTCACTGGTAAAGGCTTTTTACCCGGAGGAGCAGGTCGCGGTGCTGATGCCGGAGAGCAGGCAGAAGAACCGGGAGGAGCTTGCGGATAAGGTCAATATCCGGGTGGAACTGCAGGAGAATCAGGCGAAGCTGTGGATGGAAGGCAGGGATTATTACTGGACTGCGGAGGCGTATGGAATCCTGCGGCAGAACTTTCCGGCGGGAGAGGACGGCGACGCAGAGTATACAAGGCAGGTGAAGCTGGGCTTTAAGTGCTTTTTATATGACGTACTCTGTCAGGAGACGGGAAAGACACTGCCGTGGGGAAATCTGATCGGCATCCGTCCGACGAAGATTGCTTATGGGATGCTCGAGGAGGGGAAGAGCAGACAGGAGATACTGGACTTTTACAGAGAGAAGCATCAGGTCAGCACGGAGAAGGCGGAGCTTGCGTTCGACATTGCAGAGCGCGAGAGGCAGCTTTTATCTGGCATACATTACGAGAAGGGCTATAGTCTCTATATCGGCATCCCATTCTGCCCGACGACTTGCCTTTACTGCTCGTTTACCTCTTATCCGATCGGCGGCTATCGGAAGCAGGTCGACAGCTATCTGGACTGCCTGATCAGGGAATTGGAGGCGGTCAGTGAGCTTTGTCAGGGCAGAATCCTCGATAGCGTTTATATCGGAGGCGGTACGCCGACAACGCTGGAACCCGGGCAGCTGGACAGACTGCTTACGAGACTGAAGGAGCTGTTTGATTTCGGAACCGTGAAGGAATTCACCGTGGAGGCGGGACGTGCGGACAGCATAACGGAGGAAAAGCTGCGCGTGCTTTACCGGCACGGCGTCACCCGGATATCCGTCAATCCCCAGACCATGAAGCAGGAGACGTTGGACATTATCGGAAGAAGGGCTTCTGTGGCACAGGTGGAGGAGGCTTATGCGCTTGCCAGAAAGGTCGGCTTTGACAATATCAATATGGATCTGATTCTGGGACTCCCGGGTGAGCTGGAGGAGGATGTGCAGCGGACAGTGGAGCGGGTCGTGGAACTAGCGCCGGACAGCCTTACCGTGCATTCACTGGCAATCAAGCGTGCGTCCAGACTGAACCAGTGGATTCAGGAGAACGGTGTCGCCATGCTGCACAACACGGACGAGACAATGGAGATCGCCGCAGAGGGCGCAAAGCGTCTCGGACTTGTTCCCTATTACCTTTACCGCCAGAAAAATATGTCCGGCAACTTTGAGAATGTCGGCTATGCGAGGGAGGGCAGACTCGGGCTGTACAATATTCTGATCATGGAGGAGAAACAGACCATCGTGGCGTGCGGAGCGGGTTCGATCACGAAACGCGTATTCCCGGATGGGCGGATTGAACGGTGCGAGAATGTCAAGGATGTGAAGCTGTATATTGAGAAGATTGAGGAAATGATAGAGAGGAAAAGGAATCTTTTGGCAGAAGACTAAAAAGGATTCGATGTATTTTGGAATTTCTTCCCCGGAGCCAAGTAGGTAAATTTTCATAATTATGGTAATTGTAAAATTGACTATAGGCAGGCAAAATGAAAATTCGGATAAAATTATGATAAAGCTATGATAAGGATGAGCCTATGATACAGATTAGACCTGTTTCGGATTTAAGAAATAAGTTTTCGGATATAGGGAAAGCAGTTGGGGAGGAGATCCGGTGCATTTAACAAAGCGTGGCTGTGGAACTATGGTCTTGTTAAGTCTGGAAGCCTGCTCGAGATTGACGGATGGGATGGAAAGTGCACTCGATGAAGCCGAAAAGGCTGCTATGGAGGATGACAGAAGATATACGCATGAGGAAGTGTTCTCAAACCTTCGAAGGAGGGTAAATGGCTGATATAAATATCTAAGTGACAATATTGTTGTCGGAGTAAAGGACAAGGACTGTCGTTCCTATGGTATTTTTGCAGGAATTGCATTGTTCATGATGATGGCCGGCGCATTTGGCATGAATATTGTTCCGAAGGAATACTTTGGCGTTGTTGAGAGATTCAGTGTCTTTGCCGCAACAGGGTATAATGCAGTACTTGGAGTAGAGCTATATCGAACAAAATTCTAGTAATATCCCGCATTTTAGCGGATGTTACGAATCGTGTCACATATGTGCCAGAGCGTTTCTTTCTATTTTTCAGAGCTTGTGTTACCTTCCAGTCAGCCGTCAGGCAATAAGACAAAGGAAGGTGAAACGAAATGAAGAAAAATGGAAAGAAACAATTGATTTCAGGGGGTGTACTGCTTGTAGGATTTGCCATCTGGACATGGCTCATACAAAGGGTGGATGTGCAGCCAGCGGGACAGGGAGAGACAGATATTGGATTTGCTTCCTTTAACGGCTGGTTCCACAGCGTAACAGGAGTGCATATGTCAATCTATACCATTACAGACTGGGCAGGTCTTGTTCCGATATTTGTATGCATGGTATTCGGTGGAATTGGTTTATGCCAGCTGATGAAAAGAAGAAGCCTTTTTAAAGTGGACAGGGATCTCATTTTGCTTGGAATTTATTATGTGGCTGTAATTTTCGGTTATTTGATTTTTGAAATGATTCCGATCAATTACAGACCAATCTTGATTGAAGGAATACTGGAAGCATCTTATCCATCGTCCACAACGCTGCTTGTATTAGGCGTTATGCCGACATTGATTTTTCAGGTAAACCGCAGAGTTACAAATCTGACAGTAAAAAGAATAGTATGTGCCTTGGCGATTGCCTTTTCGGCATTTATGGTGATTGGAAGACTGATTGCCGGAGTACACTGGTTTACGGATATTGTAGGCGCCGTTATTTTGAGTGCAGGCCTGTTCTGTCTGTATAAA
Source organism: uncultured Lachnospiraceae bacterium (assembly GCA_900554205.1). Taxonomy (GTDB): domain Bacteria; phylum Bacillota; class Clostridia; order Lachnospirales; family Lachnospiraceae; genus Acetatifactor. The sequence goes on along the minus strand of USGM01000023.1, from coordinate 26,441 downwards.
GCAAGCGTACTGATGCTATGTGATGGCAAATAACAGGGAGTGGGAACGGACGGAGGTTCTGTCATGGAATTTTATGAAAAACTTCAGGAATTAAGAAAGAGCAGAGGATTAACACAGGAAGAGCTGGCAGAGGCGCTGTTTGTTTCGAGAACAGCTATCTCAAAATGGGAATCCGGCAGAGGGTATCCAAGTATAGATTCCCTAAAGGAGATAGCAGGATTTTTCTCTGTAACAATAGATGAGCTGTTATCAGGAGAAAAATTGCTTTCAATAGCAGAAAAAGAGAATCAATCCAATATGCAGAATTTGTGCAGGATGCTGGCAGGAGCGATTGATCTCTTTTATTTTCTGCTGATTGTTCTGCCGCTGTACCCGAAATCAATGGATGGATTTATTTCGTCCGTGAATCTGATTGCCTATACAGAAACAACGGCGTTCAATCGGATGATTTACTGGGGAATGTTTCTTGCATTAATTGTGATTGGAATGCTAGAGATTGCACTTGTACAGTTAAAGATTACAAAAGCACACAAAATACAACTGGCAGTTTCGATGTTGCTTAGTATTTTGGCAGTACTGTTTCTGGCATTGACAGGAGAAACATATGCTACAGCACTGGCATTTCTGCTCTTTATTTTGAAAGTCTTTTTATCTATAAAAGGAAAATAGAAAGGCATTACTGATAATAGATATTCAAAAATCATATATGACAAAATATAAAAGTCAGGACGTATGAATTGAATTTGGCGAGGTAGATTGACATGAGATATAAAACAGAGAGGTATAAAAACTGTGAACGATTCAACGACCAGTATCCTTATGTTCAAGGACGAAAATGACGTTATCGTAGGTTTGACTACTTATGACACAGACTACGATGACCGAGTATACTTCATTCACACGAGTTCTTATAAATTACTGCTTGAGAGTATGGTTGATACTGTAATCAAAGAGGAGGGCAGCAAAGCAGTTTTGAAAGTAAATGCCAAAGATACTGTTCTTTGCCAGGTACTACGAGAAAAAGGCTTTGAAAAGAAGAATAGATGCGCTTGTATTTTGTCTTTGAATTTGTCAAAGCCTCTGGAATATGACATGCCTAATGCATATAGGATGAGCCCGCAGGGATTTGCTGCGGATTCGTGGCAATACCAATTGGTAATTCATAAGGGGTTTGACAATGAGGGTATTCCCGAAAAATGGGATGATGAACTTCTAAAACGTATCCCCAATGTAAATGAAAACTTAAAAACTTTTGTGATTGCCAATAACGTATATTGTGCACACTGTGGGTTATGGTACTCAACAGGTGATACAGCCTATGTTGAACCTGTTGCAACTGTTCCTGAACACAGAAAGCAAGGCTTGGCAAAAGCAGTTATTTACGAAGCATGTGCTCGTGCAAAAGCACTTGGTGCCAAACGTGCTATTGTTGTGTCTGAACAAGAATTTTATTTTCGAATTGGATTCACACTTTCTTCGGAAGTGTATGATTGGTCGAGAAGTAAATAAACAAAAGAAAAACAGCCGCAATATCTCTGCCATTCAGTCGGGAGATATTACCGCTTTGGAGCATGTGGAATAAACGAACTGCAAAAGCTATGTGTATATGATTATCATTCCGCCGGAATATAAAAAGCAAATAATTAAAGTCATGTCTGAACAGTTGTCAGACAGAGCGTTTTGTTTAAGGCATGAAAAACTTGATGTATGGCAGTGGTCAGAAAAGGTATATTCCTTTGTGCATGAGCTGGCAAAAAAATAAATATTGACAAGTTACCTATCGGTCACTATAATACAAGTAACCGATGGGTAACCACACGAAGATGATATATGCAAAGCACAAAATTCGGTATTTTAACAGTTCTGTTTCTGGCATTGACAGGGGAAACTTATCCTACAGTGCTGGAATTTTTACTGTTCATTTTGAAAGGATTTTTATACAAGCATTGCATGGATTAAGGAAGTTGGAGAATGAAAATAGATATTGGTAAACATGAATTCTCAGAAGTATGGGATGGTGTTTTTTATAAGGCGTTATCTGATTATCCGGCGGTAAGCGATAACGAGATGAAGGATATTATTGACTTTGTGAATTATGAGAAAGCCAACGGAAGGGATTGTGAGATAACAGCAGACCGGCAGGATATTTTAGATTATGTCCGGGAGGAAATACGAAGTCCGGACAAATACAGAGATGTCCGCAGACCTGAAATCATCAGGGAATGCACTGCATGCACAGCCCGTGGAGGGTGTATGACAGATCTGGTATGTCATACCGCGCCTTTGGAAAATGCAATTTCCATCATAAAATGTGGGGCATTGCTTTCTGCGGTAAATGCGAGGAAACTTCAGGATACCGTATTGCAGAAAGAAAAAAGAAATGCTGCGAATGATCCGCTGGACTTTTTTTACTATGTCATGTTTTCGTGGGGAAACTGTCAGGCGGGGGACAGGCTGGTAATGGAGAGAAAGCTGGGAAGAGGTCCAAGTGTAGAAGAAATGGGAGCCGGCTTTACACCGGGAGTGCGCTTTTATTTTAAGTATGATGAGCTGGAAAAGCATCCGCAGGCGGTACACGATGGATTTTTGCCGATAAAGGTGAAGGATGAAGTAAAGCTGGCTGATTATGTGTTTGCAATTGTAATTCCGTCAGAGTATAAAGAACAAATCATGGCAAACATGCCTGAAAATCTGATGGAAAGGGCTTATTGCCTGGAGCAAGAAAATCTGGATGTCTGGCAATGGTCAGAAAAAGTTTATTCCTTTGTGCATGGGCTAAAGGAGCAAATTAACAAATAGTAAATTGGAGATTATCAAAACTTATTTAAGAGATGGAGGATGAAATTATGAAAAAATTAACGGTTTTAGCTTTAGTAACAATGACGGTAACCTTATGTGCCTGCGGAGATGGAAATGCATTGAAGGAAGAGAGTTCGACGTTACAGACAGAACAGACTTCTGAAGAAATTGAGACAAGTATGGAAACAGGAGAGCCGGTGACGGATTTAGAATCGGAGAAGCCCTCGGCGGATTTAGGAACAGAAGAGTCTTCAACAGAAGTAAAAGAACAAGCTCCCGGGATATCGGAGAGTGAAGCAGCAGATGCTTACGGCGAGATTATTTCCAGCTATTCAACAGCTTTGTCGGAGCAATGGGCCGGTCAAAATCTGTGGGATCATAATCTGAATTACATGATTGCAGACTGCTATGGAGAGGATCCGTTTGAAAACATCGGGTATGCGATTAAGGATATTGATGGGAATGGCACGGCAGAGCTGTTGATTGGTACAACCGCGAAGGTTACAGACGAATTCTATGGAAAGATGGTATTCGACCTGTACGGTCTGGATGGAAACGGAGGCACGGTGCAGATATTCACCAGCGGAGAGCGTGACAGATATTATTATGCGGGTTCCAGTTTATTTGCGAATCAAGGTTCCAGCGGAGCAGCTGACAGCATTGATACCACACTGAGCCTGAGTAATGGAACTCTGACAGATCTCGGATATGCAACGGAGGCATCCTCTTATCAGCAGTTAGAATTGCTGCCGTTTGAGCGGAAGCAGGCGACCGGAGACAGTGGAAATGATTCTTCCATACAACTGCCGATTCTTGATGAAATCAATCAAAACACATCAGTGGGAACCGCAGGCGCCTATATGACAGCAGTGCAGTCAGCCGTAAAATTGTTGGACTGGGGAACGACAACAGGCCTTGATCCGCAGGAGATTAAGGATGCCACGGTTGCATGGCTGTCGGATAAGGGAAATGATGAGCAGGTTGCCTTCTCGGAGAAATTGACGGTCGTGGATGAGGCATATCAGAAGTTGATTGGAGAGAAGGCTGATGCAATGGAGCTTCTGGAATCCGCAGGGTGTGGCGATGCCGCATATCCTTGGAGCGATGCTCCCGTGGAGAGCATTGAGGCAATTATGGAAACGGTCGGCCTGAGATAACACCTCAATCAAGGAGGATTCAGATGGAAAGCAGAGAGAAGAACACAAAGGCAAGAATCTTGGAAGAAGCGCTAAAACTCTTTTCCCAGAGCGGTTATATGGGAACTTCCATGAATGATATTGCAGCAAGGCTTGGAGTTACCAAGGCTGCATTGTACAAACATTATCAGAGCAAACAGGAGATTCTGGACAGCATCGTAGATCAGATGAATGAGATGGACAGGGAAAGAGTAAAGCAATATGAGATGCCTGAAGGAAAAATGGAGGATGTGATCGCCGGGTACAAAGGCGCTGCGTTCGACAAGATCAGGCAGTTTACCAAAATACAGTTTCTCCATTGGACGGAGGAAGAATTTCCATGCTGTTTCCGAAAGATGCTGACATTGGAACAGTACAGAGATCCGCAGCTGACAGCACTTTATCAGAAATATCTTGCAGCTGGCCCGTTGTCTTACATAGAGACGTTGTTTGCAGGACTTTTGGAAGATGCCGGAGAAGCCAGACAGCTGGCGCTGGATTTTTACGGCCCGATCTTTTTGCTCTATAGCATTTATGATGGCACAGATGACAAGCAAAAGGTGCTTGAGCTTCTTGAACACCATGTGGAGCATTTTGCTGAGATACATAAGAGATTGTCTTAGGAGGACAAATGGAATGAAAGCGATTGTTTATACATCGAATACCGGTAGTACTGCCCAGTATGCAAAATTGTTGGGACATGAGTTAGGAATATCTGTTTACAGAGTCGATGAAGCAAAGAGGATCGTCCCTGCAGGGGCGGAGATCCTTTATCTTGGATGGGTCATGGCAAGCAGTATTAAAGGATATGCCGACATTGTAAAGAGATATAAGGTTCTTGCTGTGTGTGCTGTCGGTATGGGACAGACCGGAACACAGGTGAAGGAAATCCGGGCAAAGAATGCGATTCCGAACCAGATTCCGCTGTTCACATTACAGGGAAACTTTGATGTGGCGAAGCTTCATGGCGCATATAAGCTTATGATGGGGCTGATGGTAAAAACGGCAGGAAAAGCATTGGCGGATAAGGCGGATCGTACTCCGGAGGAAGACGATATGCTGGATATGATGATGAATGGTGGACAACGTGTCCGGTTTGAAAATCTGAAAGCGGTTATTGACTGGGCGCGGGATAGAGAGCAGCAGGGAGGCAGATAAGGATGAAACTTTATTTTGGAAATACAGTAACGACAATAACAACAGTTATGATTTTATCTCTGGTCGGGTTTCTCGGTTATTCCATCTGGAACCGGGGAAGCATAAATTTCTGGGGACGCAGGAGCCTGTTTGTGCTGGTATATGGTCTTGTCATATGCTGTATGGCAGCAGCAAGGGACGGACTGGATAAAACGATTCAGTCGGCAATCGACGGAAGTTGTGCACCGGGCATCTTTCCGCTTGTAAGTATTCCTAATCTGATTGGATGTATCGGAGCTGCCATTATTATCATTGCGGCGATTGCGACACCCATTGCAAAATCACAGCATGCGCGGGAGGTCTGGTTTTATATTATGTCCGGCGGTGTGATGCTGAAAATTATCGTCATGGAATTTGCAAGGATTTTCATGTAATTATAGGAAAGCGACTGAACAGAAGGGAGTTTGCCTGAAAAAAGATGAGTCAAAGACCAAATCTGAATAAGGAATTAGATGCAGCAACTTTCCGAAGCTTTTATTATCTGAGGCAGGAATTAGTTGATTTTTGCCGCGAAAACGGCTTACCGGCTTCGGGCGGTAAGATAGAACTCACAGCCAGAATTGCATACTTTCTTGATACCGGGAAAGTGCTTGCGGCCCCGGCAAGGAATAGATCAACGGTAAACGTTGGCATGATTACCGAGGACACGAAGATAGAGCAGAATATTGTATGCTCTGAAAAGCACAGAGCTTTTTTCCGCGAAAAGATCGCAAAAGGGTTTTCATTTAATGTACAATTCCAGAAATGGCTGAAGGCAAACGCCGGAGAGACTTACGGAGATGCAATAAAAGTATATTATCGGATTTTAGAGGAAAAGAAGCAAGGACAGACGACGATCGACAGACAGTTTGAGTATAACACCTATATCCGTGACTTCTTTGAAGGTAATCAGGGTAGAAGTCTGGAAGAAGCGATTGCATGCTGGAAATACAAAAAGAGCTTGCCGGGACATAATCGATATGAACAGTCTGATCTCATTGTATTAGACTGATATGATCTGGAAGATAGAACCTAATTTGTGGAGGAACAAATGGAACCGACAGTAATAGATCCGAAGACGACAATGCGTGCCGAGGCGTTTGAATTGTGGATGAATGCGCCTAATCCAATGGTAACTTTTTTTAAGACATTGGATGTTACACGGCTGGTGAAGATGAGCGGCAGGCATCATTTGAAATTTAATATGCTTTTATGCTGGTGTATCGGCAGAGCGGCATGCGAGGTGAAGGAATTTTATATGCTTCCGGTACAGGGGAAATTATTTCGCTACGATACGTTGGCGGTAAACACTATCGTTAAAGACAGAAAGGGTGAGGTCAGCTCCTGTGACGTGCCGTTTGATGCTGATCTGGCACAGTTCAATCGCGACTATTTAAGCCTGACGCAGGAGGTTGCGCAAAAGTGTGAAAATCACGACCTGACAGACAGTATGGTTATCGGCACCTCTGCCATTGTAGATACGGAAATTGATGGAGCTGTGGGAATGAACAGTGGGATATTTAATAACCCATTTCTCATCTGGGGCAGGTATCGGCGCGGCTTTCTGAAGACAACGCTGACAATATCCTTCCAGTTTCATCATACGCAGATGGACGGCGCACATGCGGGGCATTTTCTGGCATTGGTGCAGGAAAATATCAATCATATACAGCAAAATTGGAAAAAAGAATAAAACGCAAAATGGTAACATGTTGACAAGCAGTCATGTGAATGGTATTATTAGAAAGCGTTCTGCAAGCGCTTGCATAAACAGAAAACCGCTGACAGATCGCATTTATTCCTGGAGAGGGATTCATAAATACTACTAACTGATAATACGAGGAATGCATGAGTACAACACTGGCGGATATTGCAAAGAGGGCAAATGTATCGGCATCGACTGTTTCGAGAGTGATCTCCAATCATCCGGACATCAGCGAGGATACCAGAAATAATGTCCTGAAGATAATGGAAGAAATGAAATATCAACCCAATATAATAGCGCGGTCACTGGCAAGAAACTCATCTAAGACAATTGGAGTTGTATTAGCCAGCAGGACGGAGGGGGCTTTGTATAAAACCTTCAAACATCCGCTGTCAATGGACATTATCGGAGGATTGAGCGTTACCGCATATCGAAGAGGGTATAATCTCCTGATCTCAAGCCTTGGCAATATGGAAGAGGATGAGAAGAAAATCAGAGAGCTTTCCGTCGGCGGGGTCACGGATGGCATTGTATATTATTTTTCAAGAGTAAATGATCCTGTTATTGAGAATCTGAAGAAATATAAGACCCCGTTCGTGGTACTGGGAAAGCCTTCCTCTGATTCCGATGGGATCAACTGGGTTGATAATGACAATTTTAAATGTGCATACCAGATAACAGAGCTTCTGATAAAAGCAGGCAGAAAGAAGATTGTTTTTGCGGGAGCATCTCCCAATTTTGGAATCTCGATTGATAAAGTCGAGGGATATAAAAAAGCACTTACGGATTATGGGCATCCGGTCAACGAAGAATATATTATTGCGGGCAAGTTCATCACAGAAAACGGATATAACATGATGCAGAAAATTATTGAAAGCGGCATAGAGCCCGATGCTATTGTTGCGCAGGATGATATGCTGGCATTCGGTATGATGACCAAGATGCAGGAGTTGGGCTATAAAATACCGGAGGACATTGCGATTGCAAGCTTCGACAATGTTCAGACATCCGAATATTTCAGACCCGGACTGACTACCGTTGATATGAACGCATTTGATTTGGGGGTAAAGGCATGTGAACTTTTACTGTCCTGTATAGAAAATAAGAAGGCGGGTTATTCCAATATTATTGTTCCATCGAAAATAATTGAAAGAGAATCCATATAGAAAATCAAGCGGGAAATCCGCTTTTTTCTATCATTATGCAAGCGCTTGCATAAACAATGTGGAGGGCGAAATGGGTCAGGGTTCAAGAATTGATATTATTAATAATTACTATAGCGAGAAGCTCAAAAATTCCAGAGATCTGTTTATTTATGTTCCGGATGGATATGATGCCGAGCCCGACAGAAGGTATCCGGTTGTGTACATGCATGATGGACAGAGTATTTTTGATAGCGCATCAGATACTTTGTCAGGCGCTTCCTGGCATGTGGACAGGGTTGTCGATGAGCTGATAAGAACGCGAAGAATTTGTAAGCTCATTATTGTTGGAATCGGTAATTCGAGGTCGAGAGCAAGCGAATATATTCATAGGCCAAGTGTTGACAGGGTTGTTGAAAACAGCACATTTGGCGAATATAAGCTGAATGCGGAGGCAAGGGGCTATGAGTATGAGGAGTTTTTGATTCATCAGCTGATGCCATTCATAAATAGGAATTACAGAACGTTGACCGATCCGCAAAATACGGCGATGATAGGATCTTCGATGGGAGGACTTGTCACTTACAACATAGGAATGCGCAATCAGGACATCTTTGGAAAGATCGGTGTGATGTCCCCGGCTTTCTTTTGGGATGATCTGGAATACTTAATTCCCGAAGAAAAGAAAGCGTTGAAGATATGGATGGATGTCGGGACGGGGGAACAGGATTACATCGATAGAACAGAGAATGTTGTCAGAGAATTATACAAGGCAGGTTATCTCTTTGAAGAAGATTTTCTGTATTACAAGGTGCCGATGGGAATCCATACAGAGGAGGCATGGGGAGCGCGAGTGTTCATGCCCTTGACGTTTTTTTTCGGAGAAATTGAGACTCCGGTTTCCATGAAACTGGGCGGTATAGAAAAGCTGCCGCCGAAATGCAGTATCGGAAGCATAAATTGTCTGATTACCTATAGCAGTGGAGTGACTGTGAGTAATCCGGATGTGCATTATCTGGTTGAAAATAATGAAATATTGTGTATTTCTCCGGACGGAAGGATTGAGACAAAGATCAATGGGGAGACGGAAATTTGTTGTACCTATAAAAAGCTGGTGGCGCGCAAGCGGATTTTTGTCTCTGATTTATACAGCGAGAGAGTAAGTATTACCATTTATGTAAAGGTTCCTGAAAAAACCCCTGAGGACAGTGATGTGTATTTTGGAAGTTTTTCAATGATGCCTTTAAAACTTGATCATATAGACAGAAGAACTTACAAGGGCAGATTTGAGGTCACGAGGGGAGAGGTGATTACGTTCCGCCTACGGCGTACAGAGTGTGGATTTGGCAGGGAAGATCGCACGACAGAGGTGGGAGCAGACAGAGAAGAAATCGGTGTGAGGCAGATTCTGGCGGATGACGAGAAGGAATTATTTGTTGAAGTAAAGAACTGGAGGGATATCGAGTGAAAAGTGATGAAAAGGGGAAAATCATCGTAAGGCAATTATTTTCCGAAGAATTGCAGAATACCAGAAATATCAGGATATTTCTTCCTCCGTCTTATCGTGAAACGGAAACAAAGCGCTATCCGGTTTTGTATATGCATGACGGACAGAATATATTTTCGGGATCGGAAGGCTTATTCGGAGGATCATGGGAGGTTGATCTGACGGCTGAAAGGCTGATTCATGCCGGCGTAATTGAGGAAATCATCATTGTCGGCATTGACAATAATTCGGAGCGAAGCGATGAATATTGTCACGTTGCACCGGACAGATTCAGTGCGGGAAGAATGGGGCTGACGGATTATGAAAGAAAAAAGAATCCCAAGGGAATCCGGTATGAAAATTTTCTGATTCATACGGTCAAGCCATATCTTGATGCCCATTTCAGAACACTTCCTGACAGGGAGAATACAGCTCTTATGGGGTCATCCTTGGGCGGGCTGGTGACATATTTTATCGGGCTGCGTCATCCGGAAGTATTTGGCAAAATGGGCATTATTTCTCCGGCTTTCCACTGGCTTGATTTTAATCGGCTGCTGCCGCTTTCCGGGCGGCCGCTTAAAATATGGATGGATGCCGGCGAGGGAGAAGGCCATTATGTTGAAAATTCCAGAAGAGTAGTCGGAAATCTTCTCGCGCAGGGGATGAAAGCGGGAGTGAATATTGCATATTATCAGGTTCCGGGGGCGATACATAATGAAGCCGACTGGAGGGCGAGAGTCCATATGCCACTCATCTTTTTGTTTGGCAGTATTGGCAGCCCGGTTTCCTGCAAACTGTTAGGACGTAAAGTGTTTGGGATAAGGGGAATGCAATACCGCCAGATCAACCCTGAAATCTGCTTTCCCAATAATCTTAGAATGACAGCGCTGGACGGTGAATATAGCGTCGAAGATGAAAGCATTCTTAAGGTTGATTCCTTTGGAACGGTTTTACCTGTAAAACAGGGATGCACAAAAGTCAGGTTCAGCTATGAAGGGTGCATTGCAGTGGAGGAGTACCGCATCATCGAGGAGCTTTCCGATTTGGTTGATATTCATTTGAAAGTGATTGCTCCGGCAACAGAGGAAAAAATATATGTTACGGGATGCGGTGGAATGCATGTGCTGCACAGGGAGAACGACGGCAGTTACGGCTGTACATTTACGGTTCCGAGAGACTGGGGATTTCCGGTTACGGTAATGAAAGGTGAAAAACATATTGCAGAGGCAGATGTACATTCAGGCAGGTTTAAGAGCAGGACAATATTTGCAAAAGAAAGCATGGACATTACTTTTCAAATTGGAGCATGGATGGAGCAGTAAAAGAAAGGAAGTCAAGGTGCAGTGTCAAGGATAGTTACGATAAGCAGTTTCCACGCGTCGAAGCTTGGAAATGACAGAGACATTTATGTTTACCTGCCGGAGGGTTATGAAGAGAACCGGCAGGTAAGGTATCCGGTGCTTTATTTGCAGGACGGACAAAATGTATTTGACAATGGGAAGTCCGTTTCGGGCAGGTCTTGGAGGATAAACAGGGTTGCCGACAGGCTCATTGAGGAAAAACAAATCAGAAAAATAATTATGGTGGCGATTCCCTCCATGAACAGGTCTATAGAATACGGTTATTATACATGGAAGAATAAGAGGGTCAGATGGGCTAACGGAGCCGGCTTCGACTTTTCCATAGAGGGACGTGGCGAAGAATATGCTGATTTTGTAATAAATCAGCTCAAGCCGTTTATTGATGAACATTACAGAACTTTACCGGATTGTACAAACACAGCGCTTATGGGGGCATCTGACGGTGGCTTTATAACCTTCAATATAGGTATAAGGCACCCGGATGTGTTTGGCAGAATCGCTGTCATGTCGCCTGCTTTTTTTGCTATGGATATGGAGTATTTCGAGAAAGCGGAAGTGAAAAATGAGATGATCTGGCTTGACACGGGGGAAAAGGAACTGTGCCTTAACAGTGATGCAAGGGATATGGCGAAAAGGCTGATGGATAAGGGGTATGTGGATGGCGAAAATCTGTTTTTCTATTATGTACCGGATGGGGAACATACAGAATATGATTGGGGAATGCGCGTTTGCAGCCCACTGATCTTGTTTTTCGGTAATGCAGGAGAGCCGGTGGGAGTGCAGCTTGAGGCAGAGAGCAGGGTGAGCTTAAGCGACAATACAGCCTTTATAAATCCGGTAATTACATATGTTTCCGGTGTAAGGCGAAGTGATCTGAACGGAAATTATGTGGTGGACGGCGGCGACATCCTTGGAATCCAGAAGGATGGAAGACTCGTACCCAAAGCACCGGGAACAGCAACGGTTCGCTATCAATTAAATCATCTGGTTGAGGAAAAAGAGATTACAATTGATGCGGAACTGCCGGATACCGTGGATGTGAGTTTTTCTGTACAGGTTCCTGAAGATACACCTGAAGATGCAAGAGTAGGTATTGATACCTGTTCCCCGCTGAATGTTGAACTGCATAAAGAGAGGAAAGGAATGTATTCAGGCAGAATTTCATTGAAAAGGGGAACAAAGATCACATACAGGGTAAGAATGTTTTGGAATTTCCGGTTACTTACCGAGCAGAGCGAAAACAATGAAATTCCCTGCCGTAAGCTGCACGCGATGGATAACGAAGAAGTGAAATGCAGGGTCGTGAAGTGGGGGAATTAGCCGGAAGGATACTAAGATGAGAAAGAAAAATGTGTACAGAGAGATATTGAGGTTGGCAATACCAATTATACTCGAACAAATGGCGACGATACTTCTTGGAGTTGTGAACACTATAATGGTGGGACAATTAGGGAAGGAGGCAGTGGCTGCGGTAGGAAATGTGGACACCCTGAGTCGATGCATATTTCCTATATTTGCAGGTATTGGAGTTGGTGCGACCATTCTGATAGCACAGGCGATCGGCAAGGAGCATGAGGATGAAGCCTGTGATATTACAAAACAGGCTTTATATGCGGGATTTCTTCTTGCCATATTGATTACATTGATACTGATTATCACACGCAAAGCGGTACTTGGTCTACTGCTCGGACATACGGAAGAGATGGTAATAGGACTGGCCGGGATATATTACAGAATCACTATCCTATCTTATCCGTTTATGTTCATTTACTACGTAATAAATGGGGTCATGCGCGGAAGCGGGAATACCAGAACTCCGTTGGTGGTTACGGTAATTATGAATATCATCAATGCCGTTATGAGCTATTTCCTGATCTATGGCATAAGCCTGAATCGTTTTGGAATCAATAGAAAAATAGCTGGTCTTGGAGTTACCGGGGCAGCAATCGCAATAACGATCGCCAGAGTGTTTGGAGCAGCCATGAACCTCTACATCCTTGTCCGAGGGAAAAACGTCATACGCCTGAAGCATTGGAATCAGTGGAAAATGAATACAGGTATCTTTGCAGAGATACTAAAAACCGGAATACCGTATGGACTGGAACAGTTTGCGCTGCAGACCGGAAAGCTCGTTCTTCAGGTAGTCATTAATGGGATGGGGACAGTTGCCATTGCAGCAAACACAATCGGCATGTCCATAATGTCTGTCTGCATTAATTTTGGATATGGTTTTAATCTCGCGGCTGTTACGCTGGTGGGACAGGCGATAGGAGCGGGAAAGCCGGAAAAGGCGCATACATACACCAAAGGAATTTTGAAAATGAACATACTGGCAATGTCGGCAATCAGCGCGATGATCATAGCTTTTGCGTCAAAGATTTTCGCACTGTATACAGATGACAGCAACGTAATAGCCTGTGGTGTGGACATAATTAGAATATATGCCTTCTCACAACCTTTTCTGGCAATCGATCATGTGCTGGGAGGCTCTTTGAGAGGGGCAGGGGATACAAAATATCCGATGATTACGACATTTATCGGCGTGTGGCTGTTGCGGCTCGTTTTCGGATATATTCTGGGCGTGGCGTTTAATATGGGTATCAGAGGTGTCTGGATAGCGATGACGATAGATCTGGCGATCCGGTCAGTGCTGTATTTTGCCAGATACAGAAAAGGGAACTGGAGAAATGTAAATAATGGAGGTGTCTGAACTTGCTGACAGAGGCAATTTATCATCAACCGATGAGTAATTATTGTTACGCATATGATGAAGATAACGTCCATATACGGATCCGCACCGCCATAAAGGATTTTACAGAGATCAAAGTATTTTATAAGGATAAATTTGACTGGACGCAGCATGGCTGTGTGACGATGCAGCAGGAACTCTCAGATGGGGAATTCGACTACTACATTGCAAGGGTGCCAATGATAAAACGGCTTACCTATTATTTCCTTCTCAGAGCAAACGATGCAGAGAGCTATTTTACCCAGTACGGCGTGAAAGAGCAGGTAGATGACAAGCTTTCCTTTCAGTTTTGTTTTCAATACCCTTATATCTATGCCAGTGACATACACAGGCCGCCGGCGTGGGTGAAAGACATGGTTTTCTATGAGATATTTGTAGACAGGTTTTTTGCCGCGCCTACGCCAATCCGGAAAAATGTGGAAGTATGGGGGAAGAAGCCGGCTTATGACAATCATTTCGGGGGGAATCTGGAAGGAATATGCAGCAGACTTGACTATTTAAAGGGTCTGGGAATTACAGGAATATACCTTACCCCTATATTTAGATCAGATTCAAACCATAAGTACGACACAATAGATTTCCGTGAAATAGATCCTGACTTTGGCGATCTTGAAACGTTGAAACGGCTTGTGTGCAGCTGCCACGACAGAGGCATAAAGGTAATTTTGGATGGTGTCTTCAACCATTGCAGCTATAGGCTGAAACAGTTTCAGGATGTGCTGGAAAAGGGGGAGAGGTCAGAGTACTTTGCATGGTTCTGTTATAAGAACAACGGGCTATGCTTTGAAAAAAGAGGATATGAAACCTATTCCATGACAGAGGACATGCCGAAGCTCGACACATCGAATGCGGAGGTACAGGAGTATCTTCTTTCTATTGCGGAGTACTGGACGCGGAATGCAGATATCGACGGTTGGAGGCTGGATGTTGGGGACGAGCTTTGTCAGGAATTTATCAGGAAGCTAAGAAAAAGGCTGAAAGGTCTGAAGCCTGATCTCTATATTCTGGGGGAATGCTGGTACAACGGCTATCCATGGCTCAAGGGGGATCAGTTCGACGGCATAATGAATTATCAGCTGACGGCGGCTTGCGATGGGTTCTTCGCCGAAGGCACGCAAAGCATCCGTCAGTTTAAAAATACAGTCAGCAGAATTCGCATTCAATATACCTGTCAGGTCAATCAGGTCAATCTGAATTTACTGGACAGTCATGACACAAGGAGATTTTTGACAAAATGTGGGGAGGATGAAGGGAAGCTGCTGCTTGCATTAACTTTTTTGCTGACATATGACGGCGTTCCATGCATTTATTACGGAACAGAAACAGGAATGAAAGGAGGAGAAGACCCTGATTGCAGAAGATGTTTCGATTGGAACATGGAACAACGTGATATGAAGATATACCAGAAAATAAAAAAATTAATAGAGATAAGGAATCAGTATGATTGCCTGAGAAAGGGGGAATTCAGATGGGGTGAAAGTAAACAGATTCTTTGCTACGAAAGAAGGTATGGGGAGGAGAAGGTAGTGGTTGTTATTAACAACAGTGCCGGGGAAATTGTACTAAGACCTGAAAAAGAATGGAAGGGATATGTCGATCTGCTTACAGGTAAGAATTTGTGTGAGACCACGATCATTCCCGAAATGTCTTCGATGATTATCATTAACAAACCTAAGGAGGATAAATACATATGAAAAAGCTTTCTTTGTTATTAGTATTGACACTGGCAGCCGGATTGACGGGCTGCGGCAAGAGTTACTCCAATATTGCACCGGAAGCAGGCACAGATACAATAGAGGTAGAAGGGGAAATTGTGCCGGAGGAAGGCGCAAGTCTTGTTATCTGGGAGGACAGTGATTCCAGAATCGAATACATGGAGTATGTAGCGGAGAAGTTTAAAGAAACCTACAACATTGATGTTACGGTAGAGAAGGTTGCAGATTTTTCTACCAAGCTGATTCAGGACGGACCGGCGGGCCTGGGACCGGATCTGGTGGAGGCGCCGCATGACCAGGCAGGTACAATGCTGACTGCCGGACTGGTGCAGCCCAATGATACTACGGTAAATGAGGTTAAGACGGATTTCCCCGCCGCGGTTTCGGAAAGTCTGACATACGAGAATCAACTGTATGGGTATCCATTGACGGTGAACACATATGTGATGATATACAATAAGGATCTTGTTGATAAGGCGCCTGAAACATTTCAGGAGATAATTGATTTTGCGCAAACCTTTAATGATCCCGCAGATAACAAATATGCATTAATGTGGCAGGTATCAAACTCGTATTTTTCGCATGCGTTCATTGCCGGCTACGGTGGTTACATATTTGGCAATAATGGTGTTGACGTAAATGATATAGGTCTCAATTCGGATGGTGCGGTGGAGGGAATGACATACCTTAAATCACTGAAGTCCATCCTTGATGTAAATTCTTCAGATATAGATTTACAGATTATTGACGGATTGTTCACGAGTGGAAAGGTTGCTTATACCATTAGCGGACAATGGTCTGTTTCACAGTATCAGAATGCAGGGATTAACGTAGGAGTATGCGTTTTTCCCAAAATGGAAAACGGAGAGTACCCGCTGCCGTATTTGGGAGTGCAGACATTGTATGTAAGCTCCTATACGAACTATCCGAATGCGGCTAAGCTCTTTGCAGAGATGGCAAGTTCAGAGGAGATGCTGGAGAAGAGATATGAGATAACGGCAGAAATCCCGGCAAGAATAAGCCTGATGGAAAGTGATGAAATCAAGAACAATGAGGTCACGACTGTATTTATGCAGCAGTCTCAAAATTCAGTACCGATGCCGTCAATAGCGCAGATGAATTCAACATGGACACCATATCAGAATGCTATCAAGGCTGTATGGGATAATGATGTCGATCCGCGTGAAGCTTTGAATATGTGCGTAGATACAATTTATTCATTATTGGAATAAGATGTCGAACCTTTTGGAGGAAAAAATGAATAAATCAAAAAAAGCAGCAATTCTGTCGGCTCTCTTTATGGGAGCCGGCCAGCTCTATAATAAAAACATTGTAAAGAGTATCCTGCTGGCGCTGTTAGAAATACTGGCAATTGTTTTCGGAATCCCCTATTTTCAATACTCATTATGGGGATTGGTTACGCTTGGGGAGACACCGCAGTATTTTGTGGGAGGACACGCTTACGGAGATCACTCCATCCGATTGCTGATGAATGGAATCCTGGCTGTCATAGTGACGATAATGTTTTTTGTGATATATGCTTACAATATTGCGGATGCCTATAAGACAGCGAAAAAGGCAGAGGAGGGAAGGTATGTGAAAGCCTCCGGAAAGCTGATTGACCGGCTGGACAGAATGTTTCCGTTTCTTGTGCTGCTGCCGGCGATTATTGCATGTCTTTCTCTTGTAGTATTTCCGGTTGTGAGTTCGTTTGCCATTGCCTTCACGAATTATTCCAGTCCCTATCATATACCGCCCAAAAATCTTGTTGACTGGGTGGGATTTGATAACTTTAAGAAGCTTTTTACAATGGAAATATGGAGCAAAACGTTCTCCAAGGTGTTAGGCTGGACGATTATATGGGGATTCTGCTGCACAGTATTAACCTATTGTCTGGGTATGCTTCTTGCCTTAATAACAAATTCGAGCCTGATCCGGTTTAAGAAATTCTGGAGAAGCATACTTGTGCTTCCGATGGCAACTCCGGGGTTTATCTCATTGCTGATATTCAGACTTATGTTTAATGGCATGGGGCCGATCAACCAGATGCTGAATAAGCTGGGATTTGAATCGGTCAGATGGCTGACTGATCCCACCATTGCCAGATTTGTCCTCATTGGCGTCAATACATGGCTTTCTACTGCGGGCACAATGGTATACATATCGGGAATACTAACGAGCATTTCACCGGATTTATATGAAGCGGCTTCTGTTGACGGCGCCACCGGATTACAAAAATTTAAGAGCATTACGATGCCCCTGGTATTACATCAAACCGCACCGACGCTCCTTATGAGTCTTGCCGGAAATTTCAATAATTTCGGAGCAATCTATTTGTTGACAGACGGTGGCCCAATAAATCCGTCCTATCAGTATGCGGGTTCAACAGATATTCTTCTTTCATGGGTCTATAAGATGACCATGAATGTGAACCAGTATAGCATGGCTACTGCCATTTCCATTCTGATATTCATAGTTATTGCTACATTTTCAGTGATTAACCTTAGGAGGACACAAGCATTTAAAGAGGAGGATATCATGTGATGAATAGGAAAAAAAGAGCGATATTGCCCAAACTCCTTGCCTATTTTGTCCTTGTCAGTGCAAGCCTGATAGTAATTGTTCCGATTTTCTGGATCGTAATGGCTTCGTTCAGCTCGGGCAACAGTCTTTTCAGCGGAGACAGTATTTTTCGTAAGCTCTCGCTGGTTCATTATAAGGATTTACTGCACAAGACGGATTTTCTGCTATGGTATACGAATACACTGAAAATTGCAGTTGCAAATATGGTCTTGTCGGTATTTCTTTCTATGGGGTCAGCTTACGTGTTTTCGAGATTCCGTTTCAGGGGAAGAAAGTTTTCACTGACATCGATCATGATTCTGCAGATGTTTCCCAGCATTATGGGAATGATTGCAACATACATACTCTTGCAGATAGTGGGACTTCTGGATACCCACATCGGACTGATTCTTGTGTACGCAGGCGGACAGATACCGTATAATACGTGGATGGTGAAAGGATACTACGACAGCTTGCCGAGAAGCCTGGATGAATCGGCTAAATTGGATGGTGCAAGAAACGCTACCATATTTTTCAGAATCATCTTTCCGCTCGTTAAGCCAATGGTGGTATATGTGGCACTCACAAATTTCATATCACCATGGATGGATTTTATGCTGCCGCAGCTTGTTTTAAGAAGTCCGGAAAAGAAAACCTTGGCCATAGCGCTATACAGCATGGTATCGGGACAGCAGAATACGCAATTCACGACCTTTGCTGCCGGAGCAGTGTTAATTGCGGTGCCGATCACGCTGCTTTATCTATATTTGCAGAGATACATTACAGTCGGTATTACGGCGGGGGCAAGTAAGGGATGAGTGAAAGACTATAGCTGGTCATGGACGAAACAGACGGAAGGTGTTATGATGAAAGCATACCGGGTGCTCTTGTAGCACGGTATTTTATCAGGAAGAAAAACACGAGAATAATGGCGGGTGTTCACCATGAACAGAGTATATGTGGTAGAGGATGATCCTGTGATTGCCGGGGCAGTTGCAGAGCATCTGAAGGGCTGGCAGATGCAGTGCCAATGTGCGGAAAATTTTGAGGACATTATAGGGGAAATGCAGCGATTTCAGCCGGATCTTGTCTTATTGGACATCAAGCTTCCGTATTACAACGGCTTTTACTGGTGCAGCGAGATACGGAAGGTGTCCAGGATTCCGATTGTGTTCATCTCATCGGCGGATGACAACATGAATATTGTCATGGCGATGAATATGGGCGCGGACGATTTTATTTCCAAGCCCTTTGACCTGCAGGTATTGACGGCGAAGCTGCAGGCGGTTCTGCGCAGAAGCTACGGCACGAATCTGGAGAGACATGTGCTGGTGTGCGGAGAGGTGGTTCTGAACTTAGACGACACCTCTGTGATGGTCAAGGGGAAAAGGCTGGAGCTCACCAAAAATGAGTTCCTGATGCTGAAGGTACTCATGGAGCGGCAGGGGCAGGTCGTAGGCCGGGAAGCGATGATGGAGAGACTGTGGGGAGCGGAGGAATTTGTGGATGACAATACGCTGACAGTCAACATGGCGCGGCTCAGAAAGAAGATTGAGGCAGCGGGAATTACGGATTTTATCAAGACGAAGAGAGGGCTGGGGTACATTGTCTGAACGGCGGAGCTTTTTAAAAGAAAATAGAGCATTTTTCTGGGTTTGTCCTTTTTTTCTGGCAATGATAGCGGTGATAACGATCTTGTATGACGTGAATATAGAATACGGTTTCTATATTGCCGGATTTTATCTTGTCTTCTGGTTCTTTGCCATGGGGATGCAGTATAAGGCATTTAAGGAGCGGAGAGCGAAGGAAGCGGAAAGGAATAACCTGCCGGATTCCGGGGATCAGATGAAGTGGCAGAAGTATCAGGAGGAAGAAGATTTTTTTGTGCTCTGGACGCACCAGATCAAGACGCCGATCTCCGCCCTGAATGTGCTGTTGCAGGCAAAGGACATTTCTGCAATCGCGTGCCGGCAGGAGCTGATCAAGATAGAGGGCTATGTAGAAATGGCGCTGGGCTATACGCGCTATGAAAACATGGGAAACGACATGATCCTGCAGAACTGTGATCTGGAAGCAATTGTGAAGGGCGTGGTGAAGAAATATTCCACGATATTTATCTATAAGCACCTTGCGATTAAGCTGGAACAGCTGAATTATCAGGTGCTGACGGACGAAAAGTGGCTTTCCTTTGTGCTGGAGCAGGTGCTGTCAAATGCGCTCAAATATACAATGTGCGGAGAGATTTGCATTTCGGGGGAGGAATGCGGGGATGGTCTGCGGATCGTGGTCAGCGATACCGGCATCGGAATCAAAGAGGAGGACATGCCGAGAATCTTTGAAAAGGGATTTACCGGTTATAACGGCAGAATGGATAAGAAGGCAAGCGGGCTCGGTCTTTATCTGTGCAGGGAAATATGCAGGAAGCTCGGGCATTCCATCGCGGTCGAATCGAAGGTGAATGAGGGAACAAAGGTCATTATTTTGATGCAGTACGAGAAAGTGAATCAGGCTGACCTTACAAAAATGTAAGATTTCGGAAAGGAAATGTAAGCTAATGAGAGGGCAATGCATTTCCTTTTTTGTTATGATGGGTACATCAAAGGAAGGGAGAAAAAGAAATGGCTATTTTAGAGGTCAGTCATGTGAAAAAGGTTTATAAGACAAGGCTCGGTGGCAATGAGGTCACTGCCCTGCAGGATGTTCATTTTACGGTGGAGCGGGGAGAGTTCGTCGCAATCATGGGAGAATCGGGAAGCGGTAAGACCACCCTTTTGAATATTCTTGCATGTCTGGATCGTCCCACGGCGGGAAAGGTATTGATTGATGGGAAGGACTATGCAACGTTAAAGGATGACGACAGGGCGATTTTCAGAAGAAAGAATCTTGGTTTTATCTTTCAGGATTTTAATCTTCTGGATAATTTTTCAATAGAGGACAATATCAAGCTGCCGCTCGTTCTCGCAAGCGAGGACATCAGGCAGATGGATGAGAAGGTGCATCAGGTTTCAAAGCAGCTCAGTATCGAGGAGCTCCTGAAGAAATATCCTTATGAGGTGTCCGGCGGGCAAAAGCAGAGAACGGCGGTGGCAAGAGCGCTGATTTCGCAGCCTCAGATCCTTTTTGCGGATGAGCCGACCGGTGCATTGGACTCGAGGGCATCCACAAACCTGCTGAGACAGCTCCGCAGCATCAACGAGAGCGGACAGACAATCCTGATGGTAACGCACAGCAATGTGGCGGCGAGCTACGCAAACCGCGTAATGTTCATCAAGGACGGTGAGGTATTTCATCAGATTTACAGAGGGGAAATGTCAAGGAGTGAGATGCTTGACAAGATATGTGATTCTGTGACGGTTCTCATGAGGGGAGGCGAGGACAGTGAGTCATAAGCTCCTGACAAGATTTGTATTCAGCGGAATGCAGAAGAACAAAAGAGTTTTGCTGCCCTATCTGGCAGCAGGGTCTCTTACGGTCATGATCTTTTATATTTTGAATACACTGGCATTCTGCCCTTATATCTATGTAGATCACAAGGAAGCATTTTATGGGGCACAGACCATTGCGATCCTGTTGGAGATCGCCGGTCAGATCGTTGGGGTCTTTTCCATATTCTTTATTGTTTATGCGAACCAGTTTGTCATAAAGGGACGGAAAAAGGAGATGGCGCTTTACGGAGTGCTGGGAATGTCGAAGAAAAATATCACCTTCATCATGGCGCTGGAGAGCCTGCTGCATGCGGTAATCTGCATTTTTACGGGAATGCTCGCCGGAACTTTTCTGAGCAAGCTGATGCTGCTCGTCCTGTATAAAATTATCGGACAGGCGCCTGTGAGCGGACTGATCTTTTCCGCGCGGAGTGTGAAGAACACGTTAATCATTTTTGTTATCATTTATGCCAGCTGCCTGATCTACAATGTCAGCTGCATCCGTGTCGGCAACCCGATCGAACTGTTACACAGTAACACCACGGGAGAGCGGGAGCCGAAGGTGAAGATTATTCCTTTAATCATCGGTATTCTGACTCTGGCGGGCGGTTACTGGCTGGCAATTACGGCGAATTCCGTGGGGGATGCGCTCGGGGTCATGTTCGTCAGCATTCTCCTTGTAATTATTGCAACCTATTGTCTGTTTACATCGGGAAGTATTTTCCTGCTGAAGCTGCTGAAAAGGAATCAGAAATATTATCTTAAGACACGGAATTTCATCAGCGTGTCGAACCTGATGTTCCGTATGAAGCATAATGCTGCGGGTCTGGCATCCATATGTGTCCTTTCCACAGGCGTGATTATCCTGCTCACCTGCGGCTCTTCCCTTATGATGCTTGGGGAGAAAAATATTAACGACAAATTCCCGACAGATGTCAAGATCGAGACACAGGCGGAAAACAGTGGGATGGAAGAGGCATACACAGATGCGGTAAGACGCGCGGCGGAGGCTGCGGACATTCCTGCCGACGAAATTATTTACAGACAGTTTCAGAATACAGTCATGATGAAGAATGGGGCTGCGCTGGAGCCAATGACTGCGGACGGATTTTCTGATCTGGCGAGCTGCGTGGATCTGTATTTCGTGACACTGGAGGACTATAACCGTTATGCAGGAACGGAGCTTACGCTGGCGGAGAATGAGATATTGATCTGTCGGTCAGACGAGCGTGAAAAAGAGGACAGACTGACGCTCAGGGGAAAAGATTATGAGGTGGCAGGCGAGGCAGACAGAGGGGTACTGTATTATATTTTTGACCCGACCATGAGCCTGTTTGAGAGGGAAATTATTGTACTGAGGGATGAGGAGGAGCTGAACCGCATTTTACAGGATGACACTTACATCGGGAATACCCATGCATACAGCGTCTACATTGGATTCAATACGCAGAAAGAGATTTCTGAACAGGAAATGACAACTTTTACCGAGGAGCTGAACCGGGCGGGATATGGTTTTGAAACCAGTTTAAAAGCAAAGGATCGTATGTTCTTTTACAATCTGTACGGGGGAGCGTTCTTTGTGGGAATCTTTCTGGCGGTTCTCTTCCTTCTGGCTACCGTGCTGATTATCTATTACAAGCAGACTTCAGAGGGCTTTGAGGATCAGAGAAGATTTAAGATTCTTTCGCAGGTCGGACTTACGGAGAAGGAAGCAAAGAGCACCATAAAGAGACAGGTGATGATTCTGTTCTTCCTTCCCGTGGCAGGAGCGATTCTGCACGTTGTAGTTGCAAGCAAGGTGCTCAGGCTGTTTTTACGCATGGTGCTGATTGTGGATGGACTTACCTTTGCAATTTCCATTGCGGTGGTCTGCATGCTCTTTATCGTGGTATATGCGCTTGTGTACAAGGCGACTTCGGGACAGTATTACCGGATTGTGTACGGGAATGAAAGATAGGGACAGGAGAGATATAAATCATGGAAGAGAAGATTAAAAAGAAGAAACACCCGGTTTTGAAGGTCGGATTGTGTTTGCTTATACTTCTGGCGCTGGCAGTCAGGATATATACTTATTTCGGAGGGTTTGGAACGGGCCCCTGCGCTGATGTGAATGAGCTGGGCAGATATGCCAAAGCAGTAGAGAATATCAGCATTCCCGAGGGAACACGGATCGTGGCACTCGGGGAAGCCAGCCATGGAAACATAGAGTTTCAGCAGTTAAAGCTGGATGTTTTCAGGCTGTTGGTGGAAAGGGAAGGCGTGCGCGCCTTCGTTCTGGAAGGTGACTTCGGCGGGTGTGAGTATGTCAACCGCTATATACACGGGGGAGACGGCACTGCGGCGGAGGCAGCCGCTGCAATCGGGTTTGCCATTTACAGAACGGATGAGATGGCGGAGCTGATCTCTTATATGAGAGAGTACAATGAGAAGGCTGGAGAAGGAGACGATCTTCGGTTTTATGGCATGGATATGCAGCGTTATGCATATAACTACCGGTATCTGACGGAGGCGGTAAATGCCCTGGGACTGGATGCCACAGAGCTTGGGCTGATCTGGAACGGGGAGGACATCGACACACAGTACAGCGCAGAGCAGAGGGCTGAAATCCTGACAGGCATTAAGGAAGAGCTTGCGGACATAGAGGGGGAAGAGGCAGCAATGGCGGAGCACTTTGCAGAAATCCTCTTACAGAATATAGAGCTTGAAAAGGTATTTGATTTTGCGGGAGTGGAATATACAGGGATCAATTATACGGCACTCAGGGATAAGCTGATGGCGGAAAATACGATGTGGGTGCTCGGGATGGAGGAGCAGAGAGGTAATAAATGCATCTTTGTCTCGGGACACAACGGGCACGTGGAGCGTGTGGGATACTATGGTTCAGGTGACAATAAAGAGATGGGAAATCTTCTGGCAGATGAGCTTGGTAAAGAATACTTTGTGATAGGGACAGATTTTTACAGATCAAGCTGTAATCTGCCCAAGGGGGAGAGCGGCGAAAGAATGAAGCATACCTTCTATTCCTATGATTCCCTTGCGAAGGCGGCGAAGAAAGCCGGAGTTGACATGTGCTGGCTCGACTTCTCGGAGGTTCCGGAGGATTCCAGCCTGCGGGAACAGATTGACGGCACGATATACATGGGTTCATTGGGGGAAGGGTATAATGCCTTATACATGAATTTCTTCCCCGTCACTTACCGGATCTATCGCAGCCCCTCGGAGCTGTACGATGGAATGATCCTTGTACCGGAGGCACATCCGACAGAGATCAGGGATTGATGGATGAGGCGGATTTCCGGTGAAGCTTTGCAAAAGCATAATTGCGCCAGATCTGAGCCAGCTGCTTCTGTCTTCGCAGCGTAATCGGAACACTGGCGCCGTTTTGCAGGAGGCATTCCTTTTCCGTAAAGTCTGTTACATAGTCGAGATTGACAAGGATTCCGCGGCTGACCAGAAGAAAGTTGTCCCTGGCATCGAGAGGCTTTACAAATGAGGTAAAGGGGGCAGATATTGTGTATTCCCTGCATTCAATGTCAGTGAGAACGCTTGAATGCGCGGAAGAGCGCACCGAGCAGATGGCATTGTAGGGAAGCTGCAGGGTCGTTCCGTTCGAGGAAAAGGAGAGCAGCGGCTCCTGCTCCGGCAGAATGCGCAGGGCATCTGTCAGACATTTAAACAGACTGGCCTGCTCTACAGGTTTTGTCACATAGTCAAAGGCATGGGTGGAAAAGGCATCGCTCATATGCTCCTGGCTGGCAGTCAGGAAAATCAGAAGGCAGCGGGAGTCGGTCTCACGCAGTTTTTCGGCGACCTCGATTCCGGTCATGCCGTCCATATAAATATCCATGAAGACAATATCGTAGGACAGTGGAACAAAGGCGTCAAGAAATTCTTCGCCGCTGCTGAAGCTGTCCACGGTATAGGTAAGTCCCCGTTGCTTACAAAAGTCGGAGAGCAGTCTCAATACGCGCTCTCTTGCTCCTGCCATATCATCGACCAATGCAAATCGCATAGTAATCCTCCTCAAATGATTGCAAGCTGTTCCTTTATTATAACAAAGAATTTAGCAATCGTACAGGTTTTAGATAATATAATTGTTCTGTTTAGCAGACGTGAATTCTGGCTTGGAATGGTACGTCTCTTTTTATGCGTGAAATACGCTGATAATATGGTAATTGCTGAAACACACTATTTGAGTATGTAAAAAGACTATTTTAGAAAATCTAAAATTTTTATTAATTGTCAATTTGAGATATTGAAAAATTATAAAAGATAATATAAACTATAATTATTCAAGACAAAAGGGGATGATTAAATGAATCAGAGAGAGTTAGATGTATTAAAGGCTATGTATGATGCGGGAAAGGAAATGACAAGCACGGATATTGTCAATGTAGTACCGGATCTCATGCAGAGCACGACAATCACAGTTATGCGGGCATTAAAGAACAAGGGGGTGATCGAACCGGGAGGTCTGCAGTCGACAAGAAGAGGATTTGTGCAGCAGTACCGTCCCACAGAAAAGGGAAGGGAAGTTCTTATGGAGTATTTTACGGAGATGTATCGTAGCTTTAAGGATGCCGTTTTACCGGGAGATATGTGTGCCGCGATTCTGGAGGCAACGCAGCCGTCGAGAGAGGAACTGGATAAGCTCAGAAAAATGTTGGAAAAATATGAGCAGTAAAACAGGCAAACAGGTATAATCGGAAGGGCAGGGTATGGAAGAGATTAAGGGGAAATGCAGGGAGAAGTTTGACAAAATTGTGGAAGATTTTGTGGAAAATCTTGAAGAATTGAAGGCAATGCATAAGAAGAGAACGTTGAAACGCTGGGCATCGAGAAACGTTCAGATTGCAATAGGCCCTTATATTAAGATTATGACGCCTGAATTTTATCTCCTTAATGACAGAAAAACTGTCAAAAAGGAGGCCTACAAAATTTTCCGCAGAATGGAGAAGCAGCGCGACGAATCTATTAAAGAGCAGAAATTGCTCATGGAGCAGCAGGAACCGGAACGTTGAATGTATTTTATCCGCGCAAATAAATTCTTTGTGCCGTTACGCTTTTGCAAAGCATATTTTATCTATATGAAATTCAGAGTATTCAGTCTATGATTCTTTCTTTTGATTTCAGAAATTCATGCTTT
>USGM01000022.1 GCA_900554205.1 uncultured Lachnospiraceae bacterium | reverse complement strand
TATGATTGTCATTGGGTATCTAAGCAGGGATTCCTCTGGATTCATAGACATCGGCTTACGCCAGCATAGAAATTTGAAAATAGAAAATCTGCTTATAAGTAAAGGATAGCAAAGAATTATTTATTTGTCAACCTAGTAACCAGCGTAAGGTGCTACGAATAATTTCAAAACTTCACCCGACACTATTGTCATTTACAAGATATAGTATTATAATAAGAAGAGCGACTACAAGGTGTGGGGGAATACTGTCTGATGAATATGTCGGATCTGACAAGAAATGCATATATGCTGCAGGGAAGGCTTGCGAAGCGGGGCTACATGCGCTGGTTCCACTCCTTCTCGGGAGTTCAGGCAGACACAGGTGTCGTCCGCACTTTTTTCGTGGAATATCTGATTATGAATCCCGGGCTTGGCAGCGATCAGCCCATTCTGGGCCAGCATCCCTTTTACCGGAAGCGCGGCATGCGTCCTTCCTACGTCATGGTGAAGGCCGGAGTCTTTCCGACTGCTGACGGCAATGACGGCAGACAGCTTCACGCATTTTACCCCATCAATTCCCTGAAGGTCACAAAGACTCCGCTGGTAATGCAGATAGAGGATTGTTTTTACAGCGAAAACCGCATAAGCGGCTACATAGATGTTACTGAAGAAGAGGCGAGGCACCGCTCATTTATGACGGATGCCGGGACAATGGAATGGGATCTGGAGGTGTACAAGGCCGTTGCCTGTCACAGCGGCATTCTGGCAAGTCCACTCTTCCAGTTTCTGAATGCTCTCGACAGCTATTGGCACGGTGAGGGCATCAAGAGCTTTTTCAAGGGAACGGTTCTTCTCGACGGTGAAGTCTATACCGTCACCCCCGAGACAAGCTACGGCTACGCCGACAAGCATTGGGGAAGAAACTTCAACCGTCCGTGGATGCAGTTTGCATGCGGCAGACTGACCAGTGAACGCACCGGCAGGGAGTTAAAGCACTCCGCCCTTGCCGTCAACGGCTGCTGCCCGAGATTTCTCTTTTTCCCGCTGCGCCGCAAACTGCTGATCCAGCTCTCCTACATGGGCGAAGATTTCTGTTACGGCTTCCAGCCGTTTTTACTCTCCCGCTGTAAATGGGAGACCAAGGAGACGAACAAGCGCTACATCTGGCATATCACGGCGCGCAACCGCACCTCCGTCATCAAGATTTCCGGCAGCTGCACAAAGGCGCAGATGCAGTCATTAAAATACGAAAATCCGGATGGGCTGCTGTCGAGATTCCCGCTTATGGCGGGTGGCTCGGCAATCGGCACCATCCAGATTTTCAGAAGGTTTTCCGGCGGTCGTGAACTGATCGACACGCTTCATATGGAGCAGGGCTTCTGTGAATATCGCTGAATGCCTTTGAAAGGCTAAATGCTGTAATCCAGATTTTCTGCTCTCTGTCTGCTCTTTTCGACAAGATCCGCGATCGTGACATTGTCTATGACATTGTTGATCGCGGCATACAGTTCTTTCCACACTTCAAGCGTCTCGCAGGTATCGCACCTGTCGCAGTCCGGCGCCCCCTCATCGAGGCAGGCAACCGGAGCCATCGACCCTTCGGTCAGACGCAGTATCATTCCAACCGTGTATTCCGACGGGTCCTTCGCAATGCGGTAGCCTCCCTGAGCGCCTCTGACACTGTTGACATATCCCGCCCTGTTCAGCACCGCAATGATCTGCTCCAGATACTTTTCCGATATTCCCTGTCTGCTGGCAATGTCCTTTACCTTGATACACTCTCCCGTGTTATGCAAGGCAAGATCCAACATGACTCTGACTGCATATCTGCCCTTTGTAGAAATTTTCATTGTGACCCCCGTTCTTCCCCTAGCTTACCAAACTTACTTATACGGAATTACTCCGCCATTGTACTTCTCAGTGATAAACTTCTTGATCTCGTCAGACTTCAGCACCTCAACCAGTGCCTTGATCTTGTCGGAATTCTCATTTCCTTCCTTCACGGCAATGATGTTCACATAGGTTGCTGCCGCATCGGAATCAGCGCTCTCATATAACAGGGCATTGTCTGCAACGGTGTAACCTGCCTCCATTGCGTAGTTACCGTTCATGATACCGAAGGTAACATCCTGAAGGGTTCTGGGAATCTGTGCTGCCTCCAGCTCAACGATATCGATATTGTAAGGGTTCTCAACAATATCCAGCTTGGTCGCTGTCAGTCCTGCGCCATCCTTTAATTTCAGATAACCGTTGTCCTGCAGAAGCAAAAGTGCACGCGCCTCGTTTGTGGTGTCATTCGGAACCGCGATGGAAGCATTCTCCATGTCAGCCAGATCCGAGGACTTTCCGGGATAGAGACCGAACGGCTCATAGTGGATGCCGCCCGCATTTACCAGATGAGTTCCCTGCTCCTCATTGAAGCTGTCCAGATAAGGAACATGCTGGAAGTAGTTCGCATCAAAGTCTCCCGACTCTACGACGTTGTTCGGCTGTACATAATCGGAGAATACCTTGATCTCGAGCGTATAGCCCTTTGCCTCGAGCAGGGGCTTTGCCTCCTCCAGAATCTCTGCGTGCGGAACTGCCGATGCTGCTACTCTGATCGTCTTGTCATCCGCACTGCCCTTTCCACATCCGGTCAGTGAGGTCGCTGCCAGCACTGCCACGCTTAAAAGTGCAAACAATTTTTTCTTCATAATCATTTCCTCCTCTATAGCAACGCTTTCCGCGCTGTTATCTTATCCTCTTGTCCAATTTTTTGGACAGCTTTGTACCTGCGTACTGCATGATCTGCACCAGCAGAACCAGCAGAACCACAGTCACCCACATGATGTCTGCCTGATAGCGGTAATAGCCGTACTGGATCGCAATGTCTCCAAGTCCGCCTCCGCCGACGATTCCCGCCATAGCGGAATAGCCGAGCACGGTTCCCAGCACGATCGTCGCGCCGACAACGAGAGAGGTTCTCGCCTCGCCGAGCATTACCTTGACAATAATCGTCCACAGGCTTGCTCCCATACTCTGCGCTGCCTCGATCACACCGTTATCCACCTCCAGCAGCGATGACTCCACCATTCGCGCAATGAACGGCGCTGCCGCCAGCACCAGCGGCACAATGGTCGCTGTAGGGCCGTATGCCTTTCCGACAATCGCACGGGTCAGCGGAATGACAAGAATCAGCAGGATCAGGAATGGCACGCTTCTCACCACATTCACAATAATGTCAATCAGCTTATAAATCAGCTTGTTAGGTCTCAGTCCGTCCTCTGCGGTAATGACGAGCGCTATGCCCATCGGCAGTCCCAACACATATGCCGCGATCGTCGAAACCAGTGTCATGTACAGGGTAATTCCCGTATTTTCCAACAACATCATTACAACTGCCTTATCCAACATAGGAATCCACCTCCTCGACCGTCAGCTTTCTCTCCTGAAGATAATGAATCATCTTCGCCGCCAGAGTCTCATCCTCCGGGAGCTGCAGGATCATCTGACCATGTGCAATACCGTTGATGTCTTTGGTGTCCGCCAGAAGGATATTGACCGCCGCCTTGCACTCGAGAACCATATTGGCGATCACCGGTTCAAAGGACGAATTTTCCGTAAATACAATACGGATGCAGCGCTTGCCGCGCATCTCGGAGGCCTGCGAGTTCACCATGAACACCAGCTTCTTCGCCGCCGAAGATTTCGGAGAGGTGAAGACCTCCTCCACCGTACCGTGTTCCGCCAGATTTCCGTTGTCGATGATTGCGACATGGGAACAGATCTCCTGTACCACCGCCATCTCGTGCGTGATAATGACGATTGTGATGCCAAACTCCTTATTAATCTTCTGCAAAAGCTGCAAAATGGATTTTGTTGTCGTCGGATCGAGCGCGCTGGTCGCCTCGTCGCACAGCAGAATCTTCGGGTTGTTTGCAAGAGCTCTCGCAATAGCGACACGCTGCTTCTGGCCTCCCGAAAGCTGTGCCGGATAGCTCGCTGCCTTTTCTGCCAGCCCCACGATCTCCAGAAGCTCCTTCGCCCTCTTTCTCGCATCTGCCCTCTTTACACCGACGATCTCCATCGGGAAGCAGACATTGTCCAGAACGCTTCTCTGCATCAGCAGATTGAAATGCTGGAAGATCATTGCAATCCCCGTTCTGGTCTTGCGCAGTTCCTTCCCGGACATAGCGGAGAGGTCTCTGCCCTCGACCAGAACAGTTCCTGTCGTCGGCCGTTCCAGAAAATTCAGGCACCGGACCAGTGTGGATTTTCCCGCGCCGCTCATACCGATAATGCCGTAAATATCGCCTTTTCCGATATCTAAGCTGATCCCCTTCAGCGCTTCCACCTGATTATCCTTGCCTGTAAACGTTTTTGTTACATTTTGAATCTGAATAATAGGTTCCATCGTCTACACCTTTCTGATACTGGCAGTTCCTACTATGTTGATATGAATTACTGCCTGTATCGCAGTGTATCATATATTCAGGCTTCTGTAAACATGGGAGTTGAAAGATACCTGTCTCCCGAGTCGGGAAGCAGTGCAACAATCGTCTTTCCCTTGTTCTCCGGACGCTTTGCGATCTGTGCCGCCGCGTAAAGCGCCGCGCCGGAGGTAATGCCTACCAGAATGCCTTCCTTGTGTGCGATCAATCTGCCGGAGCTGAATGCCTCCTCCGTCGTCACCGTAAATACTTCATCATAGATCTGCGTATTTAATATAGAAGGAACAAAGCCTGCGCCGATGCCCTGCAGCTTGTGAGGACCGGGCTTTCCGCCGGAGAGCACGGGTGAATCCGCCGGTTCTACCGCAACGACCTTGATGTCAGGATTTTTTGATTTCAGGAAGGTTCCGATACCTGTGACTGTACCGCCTGTGCCAACACCTGCCACAAAGATGTCTACCTTTCCGTCCGTGTCCTCCCAGATCTCAGGGCCAGTCGTAGCTGCATGTGCCGCAGGGTTCGCCGGGTTGTCAAACTGTCCGAGAATGATGGAGTTCGGAATCTCCTTCTGCAGCTCCTCCGCCTTGGCAATCGCACCCTTCATTCCCTTAGCGCCCTCGGTCAGCACGAGCTCCGCGCCATATGCCTTCAAAAGATTTCTGCGCTCCACGCTCATGGTCTCCGGCAGTGTCAGCACTGTGCGGTAGCCCTTCGCTGCGGCAACGCTTGCAAGACCGATGCCGGTGTTTCCCGAAGTAGGCTCGATGATGGTCGCGCCGGGCTTGAGTTTTCCCTTCTTCTCCGCATCCTCAATCATTGCAAGAGCAACCCTGTCCTTTACGCTCCCCGCAGGATTGAACAGCTCTACCTTGACTAAGAGCGTTGCATCCTCTACTCCCTGATCCTTTGCATAATTGCTTACCTTCATCAGCGGTGTATGTCCTATCAGTTCTGTCGCATTCTCATAAATCTTTCCCATTTTGACTCCCTTCCGTCCGCTCCGGCGGACATGCAGCTGTTCTTTTCTCATTTCCTACTAATCCAGTAGGTTTGTTATGAATTGCATATTACTCCTGTAAATCCGTTTTGTCAAGTGTTTTTTTCAGTTCTGCCTTTCTATGGCGGAATTGATTCCACTGCATTGAATTTGCGGCCTGAAAATGGTATAGTGAATCGTAAATAAGAGAATCTTTTAATCAGGTTACTGAAAGGCATGGTTATTAATAATGGAAAGAAGCACATATTCCGTACCCTGCATCCGGCGGCGGGCAGGCATGTTTGACGCAGAACGTCCACTCTCCGTCTCTGTCCCCGGATCGAAAAGCATCACCAACCGGGCTCTCCTTCTGGCGACGCTGGCGGAGGGCACATCCACCTTAAGCGGCGTTCTCTTTTCCGACGACTCCCGGCACTTCTTAAGCTGCATACAGACCTTAGGCTTTGATACCTCTGTCG
The DNA here is from genome assembly GCA_900554205.1 of uncultured Lachnospiraceae bacterium. Taxonomy (GTDB): domain Bacteria; phylum Bacillota; class Clostridia; order Lachnospirales; family Lachnospiraceae; genus Acetatifactor. Next base: position 25,846 of record USGM01000022.1, on the reverse strand, counting down.
ATGAGGCTGCAAGAACAATCCGTGTGACCGGGCTCGGCGGACAGCTTCCAAAGAAGGAAGCCTCGCTCTATGTCGGAAGCGCCGGCACTGCAGCAAGATTTCTTTCCGCTTATCTGGGGCTTTCTAAGGATGGCACCTACCATATGGAATCCTCCGCGCAGATGCAGAAGCGCCCCATGGCTCCGCTGTTGGACAGTCTGAAATCGCTGGGCTGTGAGATCACCTATCAAGGCGAAGAGGGACATTTTCCCTTCACGCTCAAAGGTCATGGCTTCCTCCGCGACCGCATCACGATCAGCATCGAAGAGAGCAGCCAGTTTTTAAGCGCCCTGCTCATCGTCTCCTGCCTTGCAGGACAGGATTTCGTCACCTGCATCGATGGAACACACGGCAGAGCCTATGTCGAAATGACAATAAAGATGATGGAGCAGTTCGGTGTGGCGACTGTTCCGCTATATTATTGCAGCGGCAACAATGAAAATCACAGCTGCACGGGCTGCATCAACAGTTCCCTCCCCTATGCGTACAGGACTCCGGGCGGACAGCACTATCATGCGCTGGAGTACCCCGTTCCACCCGACGTTTCCGCCGCCTGCTATTTTTATGCCATGTCACCCCTGCTGAATCTCCCCGTGCAGGTTGAAAATGTGCATCCGGGCGATTCATCGATGCAGGGAGACATTGCATTTCTTTCTATATTAGAGCAAATGGGATGTACCACCATGGATACCGCCACCGGTGTTGTCGTACTGCCACCGGAGAACGGCGTCTATCACGGTGTAACCGTCGATATGTCCGCGTGCTCGGATCAGGCGATCACCCTCGCCGCCATTGCTCCCTTCGCTGACAGCCCGACCACGATCCAAGGCATCGGTCATATCCGCTTTCAGGAGAGCGACCGCATCCATGCCATTGTGACCGAGCTCGGCAGAATGGGCATCCGTTGCGAGGAGATCGAGGACGGCATCACCATCTATCCCGGCATGCCGTCCCCCGCGACCGTGGAGACCTACGAGGATCACCGCATGGCGATGGGCTTTTCGCTGATCGGGCTGCGCGCGCCCGGCATTGTGATCAATGATCCCGGCTGCTGCCGGAAAACCTTTGAGGAATACTTTGAAACGCTCGATGCCGTCGCAGAAAAGCTGCTGTACAGTTCTGCGAAATAATGTTATAATAGAAGTTATTAAGTAAGGAAAAGGCAGGTTACGATATGAGTAAGAAAAGAGCCGTAGTCTCTCTGGGACACGAAGCATTAGGCTATACCACGGAAGCGCAGTGGGATGCCGTTAAGATCACTGCAAAGGCACTGGCAGACCTTGTCGAAGAGAACTACCAGCTGACCATCACTCACAGCAACGGGCCGCAGGTCAGCATGATCCACAAGGCAATGACCGAGCTGCGCCGCGTATACATCGACTACACTCCCGCTCCCATGTGCGTCTGCTCTGCCATGAGTCAGGGCTATGTCGGATATGACATTCAGAACGCACTTCGCGCGGAGCTTTTAAACCGCGGTATCTCCAAAACGGTCAGCACGATTCTGACGCAGGTAACGGTAGATCCCTACGACGAGGCATTCTATGAGCCGACCAAGGTGATCGGACGCTATATGTCAAAGGAAGATGCCGAGACAGAGATCAAGAAGGGAAACTATGTGAAGGAAGACCCCGGCATGGGCTTCCGACGTGTTATCGCGGCACCCAAGCCGATAGATATTGTTGAAATCGATGCAATCCGCACGCTGGCTGATGCCGATCAGGTCGTTATCGCCTGCGGTGGCGGCGGAATCCCCGTGATCGAACAGCAGCATAATCTGAAGGGTGCGTCAGCAGTCATTGAGAAGGATGCCATCGCCTCCAAGCTCGCCTCAGAGCTTTCATGCGACGAGCTTATTATCCTGACGGACGTTGACTGTGTGTACAAGGATTACGGCACCGAAAACCAGACCCCCATCTCATCCATGACGATTGATGAGGCAAAGGAACTGATCCGCCGCGGACAGTTCGGCGAGGGCACGATGCTCCCTAAGATTGAGGGCGCAATCAGCTACCTTGAGAGCAAAAAGGACAGCAGAGTTCTCATCACCTCAATGTCTAAGGTGCGCGATGCCGTAAAGGGAAAGGCAGGCACGATTATCACCGCGTAGCGCCGAGCGCGGCAAGCAGCGCGCCGATGATAATGCAAAAATCCGAAATGTTAAATACAATGTCCCGGAACCATTTCCATTTTACGGGAAAGCTGAGATAATCAACTACATATTTTCTTCTCAGTCTGTCATAGGTATTGCTGAACGAGCCGCCGAGCAGAAGCGTAAGCCCAAGCCGGAGCAGCCGGTTTCCGCGATGCCCGAGACTGAGAAGGAAGACAAGTGTCAGCGCGATCGTCAGCGCAAGAGAAACTGCGGCCACAACAGGCCGCTTTTTTTCACCCATATTCAGCATCATGCCTTGGTTATGGTGCTTCCGCAAGATCAGTTTTCCATGCGCTATGCGCTTCTCCTTCTCCCCCCTGCCGATGGCAATATACTTCTCGACACGGTTCTTGATGAAGAGATCCCCGACAAAGATCAGTACAATCAGTGCGATATAAAACATAGGCAACCCTCCTAATTTACTACAAGTGACGTTGCGTAAGATGCACAGACCACCGCAGGCACGCTCGCGCTACCTTCCGCACGCAGCGGCACATAACATGTCAAAATACGCCATGTAAGTGCCGGCGGCTCCAGAGTGCGCTGCTTGTGGTCAGGTGCATCTTGCACAACTGTTATTTAAAATCCTAACTTTCTCTATTACTTAGGTTTCAGTCATAGTCTACACTCATCATGCAGAGTCCCTGCGCGGGAGCGGTGGGACCCGCCTTCTGCCGTTCGGGATTCTCCAGAACGGCCTGCACCTGTTCCTCTGTCATTCGTCCGCAGCCCACCTCCAGCAGTGTTCCCACCATGATACGGACCATATTCTGCAGAAAGCCCGTTCCGTGAAAAAAGAACCGGATATAGCCGCCCTCTCTCTGAATCTCTATCCTGTCGACAAGCCGCACCGTCGATTTCTTCATGCGTGGGTTCACACAGAAGTTGCGGAAATCGTGTTCTCCGATCAAAAGCTCCGCCGCCCTGCGCATCTTATCGACATCCGGCTTTTCATCCAGGCGCGTATAATATTTTCTGTCGAACACCGGCTTCACATCTCCGTCAAAGCAGGTATAGCAGTAAGTCTTACCGGTGGCGTTATATCTGGCATGGAACCTCGGTCCCGCCTCCTTCACCTCAAGGACAGCTATATCATCCGGCAGGTAACGGTTCAGGTAGTCCCTGATCTCCTCGGGGGAAAGCGTCGTATCCAGCCTTGCGTTGGCAACCATGCCCTTCGCATGCACGCCGCCATCCGTGCGCCCTGCCCCGATGACCTCCGTCTCGCTGCCGCACATCAGCCCGAGAACGCTCTCCAGCTTCCCCTGTATGGTATTCTGTCCCGGCTGCCTCTGCCAGCCGTAATACCTTGTCCCGTCATACTCGATCAGAAACCTGTAATTTTTCATATAGCCCCCTGTTTCTATTTTGTTGATCCGTTTACAATAAGGCTTGCAAGCGTCGTAAACGACTGCATCTGCAAGTTCGGTTTTCGGATTTTCCGCAGAATAATTTCCCCCGCCTGTTTTCCCATGTCATAGACATCAATATCCACTGTCGTCATCTTCGGCTCAGTGATTCTGGAAAAAGGATAAGCATCAAAAGTGATAAGCCCCATCTCCTTCGGCACCGCAATATTAAAGTCTCTCAATGCGTTCATCGCTCCGACAGCCAGATAATTGTTGGCGCAAATCACACTGTCCGGCCTCTGCTCCAGCCTGAGAAGCGTTTCCATCATCCGCGCCCCGCTCTCAACGGTTGAAAAACCGCTCAGCACATACTCTGCCCGGTATTTCATATGACGTTGCTCCAGAATATTTCGATAACCCTGCAGTCTGAGAGCCGAACCCACGTCAGCCTTCTGTCCGCCGATAAATGCCATCCGGCGATAGCCCTGCCTGTGAAGGTATGAACACGCCATTTCTCCTGACAAAACATTATTATTATCTATCCAGCAGAGCTGTGTCTTATATTCCGGGCATCCCAGAACAATATGCGGAAAGTTCTCCCGAAGAATCACATGCTCCAGTTCCTTCGTCACGATGGAAATGTGCAACACAAGCCCATCCACGCTTTTTCTGGCAATCATGCTGCCCAGAACATCCATGCAGTTTTCTCTCGTCACATGAACCAGATGCAGCTCATAGTGTTTTGCGGCAAGCACGTGTTGAAGTCCAACCATGATTTCAAACATATGCGGCTTTTCAAAGGCACAGTTTCGCACCAGTTCCGTCGCAAATACAATAGTATGTGTCTGGCGCGTTGCAAAATTCTGTGCCCTGAGATTTGGCTGGTAATGCAGCTCCTCAATGATGTTTCTCACTCTCTCCGCCGTTTCATCGGAAATCGAAGGCTTTCCATTCATAACCTTGGAAACCGTCGCAGTGGAAACACCAGCCGCTTTCGCCACATCCTTGATCGTCACTGACATGGGCGCTCTCCTTCCTCATATCGATACCCTCTGTATCTATATAATAACCAATTCGACCCATTAAGCCAAGTCAAAACTTTCAAAGTTTGAACAATACGGCAAAATGCCCTGCGCACAATCCGTGTGGCAAGGCATTCCCTTAAACGATCTGTAATTTGTTCTTTAAATCCGCTTCCCGCTCCCGCAAGGATCAATGCATAATAACAAATCCATATGGGGCAAGTTCATTCACATTCATGCCTTCCTCCCACACAATTTCTCCCGTCTGTGGTGTAAACCGGCTGCTTTCTGCGCTGACATTGAGGTAAATCCGAAAGCCCTCACCCTCCGGCAGGAATCGTTCAAAACCGTATAAATAGCTGCCCTTTTCCGCCGTCAGTGTTCGATATGCTCCCTCTGAAAACGCTCTGTTGCTCTTCCGCAGAGCAATCAGCCGTTTATAAAAGGATACCAGTTCCTGATCTCCATCCCAACGCATGCCCTTCCGGTATTCTTCCTCCGTGATCCCGCTCAGGCCCTGTTCATCCCCATAGAAAATGGACGGTACACCGATAAATAGCATCTGAAAGATTACTGCAAGCCGAAAGGAAGCCTTCCGCTCGCCACACACAGCCAAAAAGCGGGATACATCGTGACTGTCAAGAAGATTAAGCTGCCCATAGAGCAGATTCTTCCGGTATCGCATACGCATACTTGTCACCGCCGCATCAAATTCTGCTGCATCCCATTCTCCCTTCGCAAAGAAACAGGTGCAGAACTTTCTCATATCATAATTCATCGTAGAATCAAATTGACTTCCGTCCAGCCAATGCCTCGCATTCTCCCAGACTTCACCAATCAAAAAGCAATCGGGCTTCACCGTTTTTACCGTCTCCCTGAATGCCCGCCAGAAACCGTCATTGACCTCGCTTGCGACATCCAGTCTCCAGCCGTCAATATCGTACTCGCGGATCCAGTATGCCGCCACCTCGAGAAGATATGCCATAACCTCCGGATCGGAAGTGTTCAGTTTCGGCATCAACCGCTCATATGCAAAGCACTCATACTGCGGAATTTCTTCCGGATTGTCCGGCCTGACAACCGGAAATTTCAAACGGTAAAACCAGTTCTTATACGCCGATTTCTCTCCTTTCTCCACAACATCCTCAAAAGCCGGGAAATGCCAGCCGCAATGGTTAAACACACCGTCAATAAGAACCCTGATGCCATGGGAATGCATCGTTCTCACCATCTCCCGGAAATCCTCGTTGGTTCCAAAACAGGGATCGACCGTCTTATAGTCCAAAGTATCGTATTTGTGATACTCTCCCGCCGCGAAAAGCGGGTTTATGTAAATACAATTAATACCCAGTTGCTCCAGATAGTCTGCGTTTTCCGCAATTCCCTTTATGGTTCCCCCCAGACGGCTCACGCACCTCTGCCCATGAAATTCCTTCCTGTCACCAGAATTTTTCAGATACCGGTGCTCTGACGCAAAGCTGTCCGGGAAAATATTGTAGATCACCGCGTCGTAGACCCAATCCGGTATTCTGGCTATATCCTCTCTCCGGTTATAGGGAAGTTTATAATACTCCGAACGATCATCCACAAGCTCTTCCCTAAAGAGATCAGAATAGTAATAGACCGTCTCTTCCCCATCACTCAGCTGAAAGTAATAATAAATTCTGTTATAGAGTCCCTTCATCTCCACCTCATAGTAGTCAAAGAGCTCATCACTCGCCACTATATGCATCGGCTCCGCGATAAAAAGAATCGGGGTCTGTCTGCACGCTGTATCTCCATAAAACAACGTGCATTCCGTAATATCCCCCCGTCCGACTCTCAACCGAAACACATAATGGTCTTCATCAATCCCATGTGCGTACTCCGACATCGGTATATGCAATATTGCTTCTCTCTTCACCCCTTCATTCCTCCGACTGTAAGTCCCGACACCATATGCTTCTGGACCAGAAGAAAGACTACCAGCACCGGCATAGACACCACCAATGATGCAGCTGCAAATACCGGCCAGTTCCCTGATGTTTCGGTCGCCTGCAAGGAATACAGACCAGCCGCCAATGTATAGTTTCCCGCTCCCGTCATAAAGGTTGTCGCATAGATATACTCATTCCAGACATAAATCAATATCATAACTGCTGTCACAATCACCGATGGCTTTGCAAGTGGCAGCATAATTTTCATCGTCAGGTCAAAATCACTTGCCCCATCGATCTTTGCCGCCTCCTCTATGCCAAGAGGAATCGTATCAAAATACCCCTTCATATTCCACAAGCCAAAAATTGCCATCGTACCCGTATAGACAATGATCAGACCCAGCTTGGAATTTACAAGCCCCAATGGCCGCAGCAGCCGGTAGATTGCAAACATGGAAAGCACGGTCGGAAATGCATTCAATAACAGCAGAATATACAAAATTGCTTTTTTCCCCCTGAAACGGTATCTTGAAAAGGCATATGCTGCCGGAATGGAAACACCAAGTGCAATGATAAGTGTGGCAACCGCCAGTATCAAACTGTTTTTCAGCCACAAAAGCACCGGCTTGTCCAAAAACACCGCCCGGTAATTCGCCAGTGTAAAATCTCTGGGAATGAAAGAAAAATTACTTCCAAGCAAACTGTTCTGTCCGTTTATGGAAACCGAAAACGCATACAGGATCGGCACAAGTGCAATCAAGCACACACAAATAAAAAATATGTTCAGAATGAATGCCTTGCAAATTTTTTTTGTTCTTTTCATACTTCACCCCCTATATGCTTTCCGCCGACAGTTCCTGTCTGGTCGCCAGCGAGAACAAAATCAGGATCACAAAAATCAGGATAGACACCGCAGAGCTAAATCCGTAATTATTCGTGATAAACGCATTTTCGTAGGCATAGGTCAGTATTGTATGAATATCTGCTCCCGTCTTTGCACCCGACTGCTGGGTCAGGAGATAAACCACATCAAACTGCTTAAAGGTTGTGAAAACTGTGATGATGACAGACGGCGCAATCACCGGCCGGATCAGGGGCAGCGTGATTTTTACCGTCCTCTGCCATGCACTGGCACCGTTTAAACGTGCGCACTCATAATAACTCTGATCCACACTTTGCAGCGCGCCGTCCATAATCATGATCATAAAGGGTAAAGCCAGCCAGAGATTGACCACCGTACAGCACACGAATGCCGATACATCCGTCGAGAGCCATACCCGCGTCTGCAGTCCAAGCTTCTCCATCCATTGATTCAGGAGCCCGAACTGTGAATTAAACATTCCTGTCTTCCAAAGCAAAATTGACACATATCCCGGCATTGCCCACGGAAACATCAGAACCGTCTTATACAGACTGCGCAGCTTTAACTCCTTCTGGTTCAGAAGAGATGCCAGAAGAAACGCTATCACAAGCTGCAGCACCATATTCACGACCGTCCAGACCACCGTCCGCAGCAGTGCGATCAGGAAACCCGAATCCATCACAAACAGAGCCGTATGATAGTTCTTAAATCCGACAAAGGTAAAGTCGAACCAGTTATATATGTTCATATTGGTAACAGATATGTAGCCGGTATATATCACCGGGAACAGCACAATCATTCCGATCAGTAACAGCGAAGGTGCTGAATACAGATATGCCATTCTCTGCCGCTTCTTGTCTTTCAACTCATACACTCCTTTACTTCATCGCGTCAATCAATGTCTGTGCACGCTTCTGGTAATTTTCACACGCCTCCGACACATCGATCCCTTTCATATTTACATCTACCAGCAAATTGCCGGTCACAACGAACATGACATCCATTTCCGGAATATTCGGCATGGGAACCGCCGTCTGCGCTGTCTGCTTCATTGTCATGATCATCTCGTCCCCCGACACACGCTCATCCTCATAACACTTTACATTTGCCGGAGCACATCCGCTCACAAGTGCCATCTCCGTCCCGAGCTCCGGATCACTGATGCACTCCAACACCTTAGTTATTGCATCCTTTTTGCTCTCCGCAGCAATTTTCAGCACATGTATCCCCTGCACACCTGAATAAGGGGCAAGTGTTAAGCCGGTATCGTCTACCACCGGCATCGGTGCAAATCCCAGATCAATTCCTGCCTCCCGCGCAGTCGGAACCAGCCATGGTCCCCCGATCGTAGAGTCTGCATATCCCTCCAGAAACAATGTGTTTACCGTAGAATATTCGCTTTCTCCTGGCATATAATCCAGAAAAAGCTTATGGTATACCAACGCCTTCTGTACCTCGTCAGATGTCAGCAGCGGGGTTCCGTCGGTCGAAATGACCTCCCCGCCAAAGCCATGAATCCATGGAATGCTGTAATATGCCGTGCTATGCTGCTCCACGAACCCATATCTGCCATCCGCCGTATGCTCCTGCATATAAGTATAAAGCTCCTCTGTTGTTGCCGGAACATCATCCTCTTTCATATAATTCCGGTTATACATAAAAAGCAAGGTCTCATAGTAGATCGGCAACTGATACAGCACTCCCTTGTAGCTTGCAGCATCCAGCGTCATCCCTATATAGTTATTCAGCACATCCTCGGAAACAAAGTCCGTGATCGGTGCAAGAATATTCATTTCGGCATACACACCAATCTTATCATGTGCAAAGAAATACATATCCGGTGCGGAGGAAGGGTCATTTCCCACAAGCTTCAGGGCATCCGTCAGGCCCTCCTTGCGCTCCAGCTTCACAATAATATCCGGTGCGAGCGTGTCCAGCTTCGCCTGCAAGGTTTCCGCAACTGCCTCCTCCTTATCGTGCCAGATCGTAATTGTTACCGGTCCGCTTTTCTCCTTTCCACACCCCGACAATGCCGGCAAAAGCATGCACAGGCAAAGCAGCAGCGTCAACAGGCTTCTTACTCTTTTTTCCATGGCTCTCCCTCCTTCCGCAAATTTTTAGCCTTTCTTTTTTCTGCTATACACGACACCGCCTCCGATGCCGCAGACAGCCAGCACCGCAACGCCTGCTCCCACAACCAATGCGGTATTTCCCTTCTTCTCAGGCTCTGTCACCGTCTCCTGTGCCGCAGCCGGCTCGGCGGTTACCTCCGGTTCCGTTGATTCCTCAACAACTTCCGGTTCCTCGTAATACACCTCATAATTTTCTGCATCCGTGACAACTACCCAGACATCCTTTCCTGTCTCAATGGAAATATCACTTGTCTGTACTCCCCCTAAATTTCCGTTGATAATAATAGAATTTACCCAGTTGGGAATATCATAGCTGAGCCATCCGTCCTCCCCGGCTGTCAGTTCCTGTCCCGGCCAGTTTGCAAACACATTTGTTCCATCGGGCGCTGACCATGCCCACAGGCTCGGGAACTGCCAGTCAGCAGGAGCCTTTACATGAACAGCGATCAGCTCTTCCTGAGGTGTCTCCACCTGGGGTTTCTCATAAAACAGTTCATAATTGTCTGCATCCGTCACAACAAGCCATATATCCTTTCCCGGCTCAACTGAAATATCAGTCGTCTGTACAGTGCCGAGATTACCGTTTACAATAATGGAATTTACCCATGCCGGAATCTCGTAGGAATACCACCCATCAGTTCCGGCTGTCAGCTCCTGACCCGGCCAGTTTGCAAACACATTTGTTCCATCCGGTGCCGACCATGCCCACAGGCTGGGAAATTCCCAATCATCGGGGGCCTGGACATTTACCTTGACAAGCTTTTCATATGTCGGGAGCTCTCCAACCGTCTGCGGATCGTTTGACACTTCCACTGTGTCTGCATCTGTGATGGTGAGCCATACATTTTTACTGCCTGTCTTGTAATCCGCAGTCTGCACCGTTCCCTCATTTGCGTTAATGATAACATTTGCCCCCGAAGCAGTAGGGACATACAAATAATACCATCCCTCATTGTCTTCATCCTGCTTCATCTGCTCACCCGGCCACGCGTCGAACGCACCTGTACCGTCGTCCGCCCATGCCCATACACAAGGATTTTCCCATTCTTCCGGAACATGTGCATACACGATCATGACCTCGTTCTCAGCACGCACCTGTGTAAACGGCAAAAGAACCATGCAGAGAACAGCAAATAAGAATGCCGCCATTTTTTTAAGTTTGTTCATTGTAACTCCTCCCTTTGTGGTTTTTATTTGAACTTTCCGTTCGTGTCTCTATCGTAACAAATAAAATATTGTTTTCGCAATCAATCTAAAGGTAATCGTTTACCTTTGTCAAATGCCCATTTTTACAGTATTTTAATTTCGTTAATCATTTATTATTTGGGTAACCGTTTACTTTTTATGAGGAAAATTTGATATGACTTAGACTATCCAAAACGTTTTAATTCATGTATACTATAGGTATAGACACTTACACCCGAAAATTTTAGGAGGAAATTACAATGAACGATCAATTTGACAATCTTGGCTCACAAATCAAGGAGCTGCGTATCCAGATGAAACTGACACAGGCGGAAGTAGCAAAGGCACTGGAAGTTACCCCCGGTTATATCAGCAACGTTGAGAATAACAGAACGGCTATGTCCCTTCGTGTACTGATCTACTACGCCCGCCTGATGAACATTTCACTCGATTCCCTGATTGGAAGGGTTGCTCCTTCCTACAGAGAAACCGCTCTGGACAACGAGCTGCACCAGCTTGCCGCAAAGATGACTGATGATCAGAAGGCTAAACTGATCAAGACGATTAAGCTGTGGTTCAAGTAAAGCCTTAGAAGCTGTGTCCGCCACCGCTTCCTGAGCTTCCACCACCGCCTCCGCCACCTCCGCCAGAGCTTCCGCCGCTGTCGGAGCTTGGCGGAGAATATCTTTTTGTCTGCTTCACCAGATCTGCCCTTGCATTCGTCAGCTGACAATGGTGCTTCATATTCTTCAAAAGTTCTTTTTCTCCCGGTTTTCCCACTCCTGCCATGCAGCGCATCACCACATAATTGATTAAAAATGCGAGTATGACCGCACACAGGGCATTGCTGATGTATTTCATTGGCTGGGCAATCCTGTGACCGGAGAGCACTGTTGCGATCTCGGAAAAGACCTCGTTTGCGCAGCCGTAATAGTCCTTGTCCGACGCATAGCGGTAGCTGTTGTCCGTGATGGTATCGGAGTATGCATTTGTGATGACCTTGCTGATAGCGCCGTTATTCTTGATCCAGATGTTACGGTTATCCATATCGATCAGAAAGACCGTTCCGCTGGAGGTTCCGAACATATCTCTGTAATAATCCTCTATGTACCTTTCTGTCGTTCCCGGATTCTCTGAAATGCTCTTAAATCCCACATTTCCCCATTTCGTTATTGCCTTCATCCGCTCCGTCAGCGCTGCCCGCTCTTCTTCTGTCATGAGCTCCGCATCATCCTCAAGGGTGACGACATAGCCCGTATCCGGGTTGGTATACACCGGCGCAGCAAGTGCGTTGATTTTCATTCCCTGAAACAATAGCAACACAAGGAAAAGCGCGGTAATCAGCCGCCAGCTCGTCCCTATGGCCGCTTCCTTCCTATTACTTGGCACTGTCGTCACCTCCCTTTTTCTCAAACTGAGGCAGCACTCTCATCGCCAGCCTGTTATAGTTCCGTATCAGATCCGTAAAGACAAAGACTACTGTTGCCAGAATCGCAAGCACACCGCCATAGTACCATAAATCGGACACCGGATGGAACGCGCGGATGCCGAAGCATGCCAGCACAGCCACCAACGAAAGGAGGCAGCCCTTCCCTCCGCGTACCGCCGTGAACTTCTCCTTCTTCATCTGTCCGTATTTGTGCAGGCTCATAAAACCGACTATCACCACCGTAGCTGCCGATGCCAGCCAGGCGAAGGCAGGGAAAAGTCCGTTCTGTATTCCAACAAGTACACATATGATGGCAAGCCAGACCACCATGAGCGTAACCATGGAGGCTTTCGCCTTCTTTTTCTTAGGCTTCTTTACTTCCTCCGTCTCTTCCTTCCTCGGATTCTTCACCTGCAAGGCGCGGTCTCCCTGCCGCGTCTCATTACGGAAAATACCTCCCAGCTCCCAATAATAGATCAGTGATGCCACCGCAGCAACAAGTGCGCTGCCGTCGAGCAGGTTCTGCGGGCGCAGCGTAAGAAAGAGATTCAGCAGTATAAAGATCGGAATTGCAAGAAGCAGCGAACTGGTAAAAAATCTTTTTTCATCGACAGGCAGGTCCGCAACCACCTTGCCCGTCTGTCCGTTCACAGCCGCATAGGCTATCTGCTCCCCATTCCGGTAACACATAAACCACACCGGGAACAATACGCTGTCCGCACCGTCGCTGACGGTCAGCAGCTTTTCCGGAGTTTTATTCTTCCAGTCAAACACAAGCCCGATTCCATGCTTCTTAAATACCGGATTTTTGCACAGAGTCTCATAGGTCGCATTATCTGCGATCGTCAGCGGTTCCTGTTCATAGAGCTGTGCGTCCACATCCGCCCTGTCCGCATAAAACCCGCTGAGAAATGCCGGCGAAAAATCCTTCATCTTCTTTGCGTCATAGGGGGCAAGCGCTTCACTCATATCATCGTAGAAATTGGACGAGGCATCGTAAGCATATCCCTCGTATCCCGCATCCAGATCACCCTTCAGTGCATAATAATTCGTGTAAACATAGTCGCCCTTGCGCTTCGTGGTGTATCCGTCCAGCTGTATCTCGCCCTTCTGGACGACCTTATACGACCAATAGGGCATATAAATTCCCCGGAATCCCTCAATAAACTGCGGATCCTTCAGTTCCTTCGGTGCAAAGAAAGCCTTGCGCATCCTCTGCCCATATGCCTTCTTGCATTCCTCCTTCGTCTTCTGAAACGGAATGATATATCTGGGTCGTTCCTCCCTGCTGATACGGCTGGATAAAATGTTGGCAGCCCCACAGTAGCTGCAAAAGGAGGTAATGTCATTATCTCCGCTGATCATCTCGCCGCCGCACTGCGGACATAAAAAGACATTTGCCTCAAAGCTCCCGGTTCCCGCCGCGTCCTCTTCCTTGGTGATCGCATAGGGATCAAACCGGGATTCGCAGTGGGCACAGAACATTTTCTGGGAGGGAATATCAAACTTCAGATTTCCCCCACAGTTCGGGCATTCGTACATTGCGTTTTCCTCTTTTCCTGTAATTTGTTTTCCCGCACAGCTTATTCCTTTGTCGCCGTCTCCATATTCTGCTGGATGTCGGCACTGCGGTCAAGCGGTGCAAAGCCGTCGTTTCTGTCTGTGCGGAACGGTGCCAGCGGCATGCCGTCCGCCCTGAAAATCTCCACGTCACCGTAATTTGTCCAGAGGTATCTGGCAAATACCGGCCTCTCGATCTGGGGTGCCGAGACATGTATGCTGTCGCCTGTAATCTTCACTGTCGCGGGGATATACTGCCCATCCTCCCCGGCGATCTCAAAGCCCAGACTCTCCTCCGGCGGCGCACTCTCGGAATAACCGGGTCTTCTGACACGCTCCGCCTTATGTACCACGAAACCGCCGTCTGCATTCCGGAAGCGCAGGATCAGCTCTCCCTCACCGTATTCCACCCGGTCAAACAGCGGGCTCTCCGCATCCGCTACTTTTTCAAAGCCGTATGCAAGCTCCAGTGCCTGCGCGCACATGCGCTCACCGACTTTCCGCTTCATCTTCGGATGAATGTCATTGTAGACACCCTGATCGATGATGCAGGTCATGGCAGTATTTTTCACGGTGTCATACACCCTGTTCTGCGCCTCCCTGATCAGGCACCAGTTCTTGAAATCCGGATCCTGCTTATAGCGGTGCATGGGAAGCTGGGCAAAGATAAACGGAAGCCGGTCATCTCCCCAGTCCTCGCGCCACTGCGCGATCATCCGTGTAAAGAGCTTCCGGTACAAATGCGGCAGATGGTCGTCGCTCTCTCCCTGATAGTACAGAAAGCCCTTCAGCGAATACGGCATCACGCGCCGCAGCATACACTCATACAGCCCGCCCGGACGGAACGGATTGCTGCATCCCATCGGCCCCGGCCATTTACACTCGCCGATGCGCTCCAACACCTCCGCCCATTCTATCTCGGGGTTCTCCGCATAGCAGGCCTCGGCTTTCTTGTCAAATTCCGCCTGATAGATGACATATTCATCATACTCCCTGCGTTGCTCCTCCTCGGTCTTTCCCGCCACGGCAGCGTCGTAGGTGTCGAGATAAATCTTCAACTCCACATCCTCAGCGATTGCCTCCCTCGGCATCCACGCGGATGCAGACGTTCCGCCCCAGTTACAGCCGATGATTCCGACCGGCACGCCAAGCTCCCTCTGAAGTCTCACCGCAAAGAAATAGCCGACCGCCGACCAATACCTTGTCCCCTCGCCGCCGAAGCACTCCCAGCCGCTCTGTCTTTCCGACCGGAAAAAATCCTCGTCCATATAGGCCTTCTTCTGGGTGTAATAAAAGCGTATCTTATCGTCCGCCGGACGGTTCAGTGCGTCGCTCTCCGTGCAGTTCTGCAGCTCATACTCCATATTTGACTGCCCACCGGCAAGCCAGACCTCACCGATAGCAATATTGTGCAGACAGATACTCTCCTCTCCGCAGTTCACCTGTAAGACATGCTCCATTCCCGCTTCCAGCGGCGGCAGCTGCAACTCAAATCTGCCGTCCCGCACGACGGTCTTTCCCCGGCTTTCCTGCCCCTGTCCCCGCTCCATGCTTTTTCCGCGGATGCACGCCTCCACAATGCCTCCCTCCGGCCCGGTTCCGAACACGGCAATGTTTTTTCCTCTCTGCAAAACGCAGTTGTCACTGAAAATTGCTGCAAGCCTAAATCCCATAGTTTTCCCCATTTCTGCGCACGTTCTTTGCGCATATATTCTACTCTAAATGCACAGAAAGCAACCATATCACTATGGCTGCTTCTCTCAATCTCTGACTCGTTACATTTTCTGTATATAATGTATCCCGCACGCGTTGCATGCGGAAACATAGCATCCGTCCTCTTCCTTCACAAAAAGAAGCTTGCCACAGCTGCTGCAGTTCTGGATGCGGATACCTGCGCTGCCCGAAGCCGGAAGCGGCTCTGCATCGGATACCTTTTCCTCCGCGGGCGTCTGTAAATTTTCAAGGCTTTCCGCCATGTCAAACATACTCAGCTGTCCGTCCTCGAAATTGTCAAAAAAATCCATGTCAATCCGTACCTCCATGCTCCTCTTATTATACCTCGTGACACCGAATCCCGCAAGCAGGTCATGTACGTCAAAGCGACATGATAAGAATACCCTTGTCGTATCTCCATAAAAATTTCCCATCAGCAAACGGCACGGTTAGACCGTGCCGCGCCTCTTTACTTTCAAATCTATATTTTGAGATATGCTACCTTCCTTTTTTATTTACAGAATACTACTCAATCAATCCCGGAAGAAAATAATTGTCTAATCAATTCTGACATATTTATCATATGTACGACCACCATCTCTATATTGTCCACGCGCACCACAATAACATGACTTATAAAACTTGCAATATTCTATAATACGATGTACCTCATAGGTATGACCATCTGCATCTTTGTATGTAAACAATACTTTATCACTTTCGACAAAATACACTCTTTCAATACTCTCGTGGCTTCCCCATTCATGCACATGTGTTGCTGCAAATACTTGTAATGAAGAGCACATCACTAGTATTACCAACATTAGCATCCCTAAATACTTTACCGTTTTCTTACATGCCATCACTCAATCCTCCTTATTTTTTAATTATTGAAAAAAGCAAAATGTTATCTTTTGTATGTACGTATCATCATAAAAATGTAGCATTTTCTCAAAATCTCATATCAATACTTAACAGTTCATGTACGTCAATATTTCATTCCGCAATCTCTCGTTCCTCCAGATACATTTGTGCACGGCTTTGGATAATCCGACAGGTCTCCTCCAGTTCTTTTTTGTCTTCAAAATAGTATTCCAGTTCTTCCCAAATTAAATTTCTCAGAATATCCAACGAATAATCCTTTCTTCTTACATACGGAATGATGTCAAGTACCTCATCTACCTGTCTCTCGGTAAATGTACATGGTGTTCCAAGAAAATCCGTCGTTTGCAGCAAACGCTGTTTTGCCTTTTCCATGCTGTCACGGTCAATCGTTAGTCTGAAGGTTCCATGCTCCCGCATAGCCTCTCCCTGCGTTTTTTCCACATACATAAGATAAAACTCAAGAAATTCATAGGCACCCTGCTTCACCTCACTGGTACTTAAAATGCTCATCGCCGGTGAATTTA
This sequence comes from uncultured Lachnospiraceae bacterium, assembly GCA_900554205.1. Taxonomy (GTDB): domain Bacteria; phylum Bacillota; class Clostridia; order Lachnospirales; family Lachnospiraceae; genus Acetatifactor. The sequence continues at coordinate 9,075 of USGM01000022.1, read as the reverse complement.
TATACGCACGGGGCATTCCGTCCGCACCCGGATAACCTTTCACCACAAATTCCTCTTTATATTCGTTTTCTGCAATCGCTATCTGTCCCAGATTCTCTATGTTATCACCCAATCTGCTCGCATCATTTTCATAAAGCTCCATCATCTCGTTCAAACTATATTCTGAGGTGTCAACCATCTCCAGATTCTTTAATTTTTCTGCAAAAAGCTTTAATTCCTCTTCATTGAGATTAATTTTTCCGTTGCTTTGCTCTAACATCCCGTCTATGCATACATCGAAAATATCCCGTTTCGTAGGAAAATGCAGTGCTTGGGCATTCGGATGTTCTGCGAGCCAGTCAAGAAACTCCTCCGTTGTCCATCCGCCTTCTTCAAGCTCCGCCTTTGTACCATACAGGGTTTCTATTGTATAATGGTCTGGAAGTGCAAACAATTTTCCGCTTACCTGATCTGTATAGGCTTCAACCACATTGCCGGACAGATCCTCCATTGAGAGATTAGACGACCTGTCTATGTACGCAGATAGATCTTCAAGGCAATCTTTATCCACTAATCCGGCTATGAATGTGTTATATGTCGAATAAATTATATCCGGATAATCCCCCGATGCAATCATTTGCGCCGCATCGTACTCATCCTTGTATTGATAATCCTTTACAACCACCTGAAAACTGTCATTCCGTTCATTAAACGCATCAATAGGATTTGTCATGTCTTGCGGAAGCAGGTCTGCATAATCATATAAGTAAATGACTTGTTTCCCATACGCATTATTTTTACTGCTGTCAGCGGAACTCTCCGGCAGATTTTCCCCATCATTTCTGGTGTACAAAGTATATTTCGCCGAAGTGCCATCACTGTTCAACCCGAACACCCGAATACCTTCATCCACGACTTTTATTGCACTCACATCCCGGGATACAATATTCCTCCCCTTCAAACCAAGAAGTACTTCCGCCTGATTTGAGTACAGTTCATAACTCCAGATTGCATCAGCGTCAAAAAAGACTATTTCCCCCGCCGAGGAAGCAAGCAGCGTGCCATCCCCTGCAATTTTTATGCCCTCATTCAGACGGTTTGTTGTCAAGTCCAATATGCTCATATATGTAGTCTGTTCATTCCCGTCAAAATATGTAATTCCGACGGTATCTTTATCAACCGCCACTAGCCCCCTGTAAGAATCGGTCGGACACTTCACTGAAGCGCCAGTCGCCCCATCAGCCTCCACAAGCACACAATACTCAGAAGTCAGCACAAGGAACCGTCCATCTTCCAACTTGATAAACCGATTAGGCGCATCGTTAGAAAAGAGCTCATCCGCCAGAAAACATTTGGTTTCCTTCTCAATATCTACGATATAATACCCTCTCTTTCCTTCCTTTTCTTCCCCCAAAAGCAAATAAATTTCATCATTTCCTTTTGAATCCGTCTCCATAAAGCATCCCCTGTAGATCGGGTCAACTAACGCAGCAATAAGTTTTGTCTTCGGGCTCTCTTCTAGCGTTCCTTGATAAAACAATCTTTCATCCGCCAGATTTCCCTCCGTTTCCTTTGTTTGTACAACAGAATAATAGAAGAAATCGTCCGTCACCCCGAGAAGTTCAAAATAATTTCCCTTCTCAGGAATTGAAAAAAAGACAGAGGTCTCCCGATATTCAATCTCTTCCTCTGTCGTATCTTTTTCTTTTCCGCAGCCAGACACTACCAACAGAATTAAAGATATAAATAAAAGCTTTAATTTCTTTTTCATCAAAATTTTCCTTTCTTAAATTTGTTTTCGAAGAAAAGTTCTTTTTATTATTTTACCAAATGTAATTATGTTTTTCAATTCTATTCATCGACAATTATCGACAGTAATTGATTCGTGCAATCCTCTATAAGCGGGATTTGTTGTACGGGTTTGTATTATACCCAGAATCATGCTATAATAGGGTATGAAACTCAATTATGACAGAAAATCCAAGGATCCAACCTACTTCATACAGATGGGGATCCGCAATGGAAAGAAGACAACAACTAAAAATGTTGCCCGTATCGGAAAGCATTCTGAACTTCTAAAGATTACCGATGACCCGCTTGCTTATGCGAAAGAACAGGTCAAAAAATATAATGAGGAGTATAAAAATAAGAACTGCGTATCTTTAGAAATCAAAGTTGATTTTGCTGAAAAGATTAAGGCAACCGGAGACACTGCTTCACACAGTACCCTCTTAAATATTGGCTACTTTTTCCTGCAGCAGTTCTATCATGATCTGAAAATGGATTCTTTCTTTGAATCCGTTACGGCAGACAGAAAGAACGAGTTTGATCCAAACTTGATCAACCGTTTTCTCACTTACTCACGTATTCTTTTCCCAGATTCAAAACTTGGAATGCATCAGAATCTCTGCCGTTTTTATGAGCAGCCTGTATTCGATTACGTCCACATTTTACGCACTATGGAAGATGTTTAAAGGGAAAAAATTCATTTACTGTGCGGATGCCGGACTTGGTTCACTGAATATACGGAATTTCAATTCGATGGGGGAAGAGCTTTTATCGTTACCCAGTCCATTAAGAAGCTTTCGGATACCTTACAGCAGGCTGTGTTCAGCGACACGGATTACCATCTGCTTTCTTCCAATGAACCTGCAACCATAAAGGATATGAAAGAATTCGACCGGCATGATCCCGAAAACAAGGATCTGTATAATGACAGGATTTATAAGATTATTCCTGCAGACAAGGCATTCGATCTGGGGCTGTATGAGGAAAAGGCAGGTAAGAACGGCTCTGTCCGTAAAGTGAAGTCAAAAGCGGTTGTACCCCAGAAAATCATTGTTTCTTTTTCGAGGAAAATGATGGAATACCAGCGGTATATCCGTAACCGGCAGATTGAGCGTGCAAAAAAGCTTTTGAAAAATCTGGATCCGGAGACTTACAAAAAAGGGCCACATGATGTCACACGTTTTATCAAACGTACTTCGTCCACAAAATCCGGCGAAAAGATTACCGATCAATATACCATTGATCAGTCCGTTATTGAAGAAGAGAAATATGATGGGTTTTATGCGGTTGCAACAAATCTGGATGATTCTGCTAAAGATATTTTAGAAGTCAGTACAAACCGCTATAAGATCGAAGACTGTTTCCGGATGATGAAGACAAACTTCTCAGCACGTCCGGTTTTTCATCAGAAACGGGAACGCATCATTGCACATTTTATGATCTGCTACACAGCACTGCTTATTTACCGGCTGATGGAGAAAAAGCTGGATCTGCATGGGACTCATTACACAGCAGATACACTGATAGAGACCATGGAAAATATGGACGTGGCAAACATTGAGGATATGTGCTATATGTCAACCTACACGAGTTCTGATGCGTGTACTGCCCTGAATGCATTAACCGGGCTTGGCCTGGACAAAAAATACTATCAGCCAAAAGAACTGAATAAAAATAATTTTGAAGTGATGTCTCCATACAACATACTTTAAGACATCAAAAGTGGCAGAATCCAAGTAAAATCAATGGATTCTGCCACTATACTTTTCTTTAAGTGTCAAAGACGGGATTATAACTCATGACACCAAATCCTGCAAGCAGGTCATGCCTTGTCAAAGAACGCATTCAGCTTATTCAGACAGCTGATCAGCGCCCGCATCTCCTCCTCGTCCAGATCCTTAATCATGCTGTGGATCATGTGTCTGTGAAAATTGCGGTGATGGTAAAACGCCTTCCTCCCCTTTTCAGTGAGCGTCACCAGTACCACCCTCTTATCCGTCACACTTCTCTCGCGGACAATATACCCTTTGTCCTCAAGACTGTTCATGTTGGTCGTCAGTGTTCCCACCGTCACATGCAGATATTTCGCAATGACCGACATACTCTTCGGCTCGTCAATACCGATCGCCTCCATGATGTGCATATCGTTGTTGCTGATGTCCTTAAATTCCTCTGTAATTACCGCCTTTGCCTCTGTCTCCATGACATTGTTGAACAGATTCACCAGCAGCTCATTTAAAACCCGGTTTGTGCCTCTCTCCATACTCTCCCTCTCTATTTACAATAAGTCATTACGAAACGGCGCACTCTGGAGCCGTCGGCGTTTACATTATACCTTAGCACCACGCGAGTACACAAGCCCCATAAGTCAATCCAGCCCCAAAACCTGCCAGTACCACGCGATCCCCGCGGTGCAGCCTGCCCGCGCGGTTCAGCTCATCCAGAAGCACCGGAATCGATGCGGAGGACATATTTCCCACCCGCTCCAGATTCGTCGGAAATTTGCTCCTGTCCACGCCAAGCCGCTTCGCCACCGCGTCAATAATGCGCACATTTGCCTGGTGCAGCACGAAAAGGTCGATGTCGTCCACGGAAAGCCCTGCTGCCTCCACCGCCTCGCCAATACATACGGGCACCTGTCTGGTGGCAAAACGATATACCTCCTGCCCGTTCATCTGAACGTGACATGCCTCCATAGCTTCCTCCTGATAATAAAGATTTTGCAGGCTTCTCTCCCGGCATGCCAGAACCTGCCCCTTGCCGCCGTCGGAATGCAGCGCACTCCCGAGCAGCCCGCTTCCGCCGCTCTCCAGAAATACCGCACCTGCGCCGTCGCCGAACAAAATACAGGTCGTTCTGTCCGTCCAGTCGATCAGCTTTGAGAGTACTTCGCTGCCGATCACCAGAGCATTCCGGTATGTTCCCGTTTGCAGATAGGCATTTGCCGTGGCAAGTGCAAACAAAAAGCCGGAACAGGCTGCATTCAGGTCAAACGCAAGCGCATTTACCGCCCCGAGCTGCGCCTGTACCTGACAGGCACTACAGGGCAGAAGTGCTTCCGGGGAACAGGTCGCAAGCAGTATCAGATCGACCTCCGCGGCAGTTTTCTGCGCCTGCTCCAGCGCTGCAAGAGCCGCCTTCACCGCCAGCGATACCACTGTCTCACCGGTGGAAATATGCCGCTGCCCTATTCCTGTTCTCTCCCTGATCCACTCGTCCGACGTCTCCACGACAGCGGCAAGCTCCGCATTCATGACCTTCCTATCCGGCAGCGCACTCCCCGTCCCGGTAATCCTCATTCCACCTTGCATTTTCTTCTCCATTTCTATTCTTAATCACTCAGGTAATTGCGTGACTCATGCAACGTAACAGTTGTGCAGGATGCACCTGACCACAAGCAGTGCACTCTGGAGCCGCCGGCACTTAGTCTCCGTACTGTGGAGACTTATGTGCCGCTGCTTATCTCATCCTATAATTTCATCCGCCAGCTGCATATACGCTTCTGCTCCGGCAGACTTTGCATCATACTTATTGATCGGCATTCCATAACTCGGCGCTTCCGCCAGTCTGATATTTCTCGGAATCAATGTCTGATAAACCTTCTGATGTAAATTAGCCTTTACGTTTTCAACAACCTGCATCGAAAGATTTGTGCGGGCATCATACATTGTAAAGACAACACCCTCCATTTCAAGATCAGGATTCAGTCTTTCCTTTACCAGATTCACTGTATGGATCAACTGGCTCAATCCCTCAAGAGCATAATACTCACACTGAATCGGGACAAGTACACTGTCCGCTGTTGTCATGGAATTAATCGTCAACATATTCAAAGAAGGCGGGCAATCAATGATAATGAAATCATAATCTTCTTTGATATAATCGACTTCATTCTTTAATATGTATTCCTTCTTATCTACACCGATCAGTTCAATCTCGGCTGCCGCAAGATTAACGTTCGACGGTAAAACCGATACATTATCAACGACATCCTTAATAATACAATCCTTGATAGAACACTCTCCCAAGATTAACTCATAAATTGTATTATCAAGATCATTCTTATCAATTCCGAATCCACTGGTTGTATTACCCTGCGGATCGGTATCAATTACAAGAACCTTCTTCCCTTTTTCTGCAATACATGCAGATAAGTTTATGGAAGTAGTAGTCTTTCCTACTCCACCCTTCTGGTTTGCTATAGCAATAATTTTTCCCATGTTTACATCCATTTCTGCGCACGTTCTTTGCGCATGACGAGTTTGTGTCAAGTGCGCGCAGACACAAATCTCGTGATTGAAAAATTTTATTTTCCAACCTTTTTACTCGCTTTTCAATTATATCACTAAATAAGTGATATATCTACTTTTTTTATTTTACTCTGCAGGCAAAGTTTACCTTTATATATGGAACCACAATATCTAGTTTTTTCTTTATTTACTGGATTTCTGATAACCAATGTTTCACGGTTACCTTCTTTAAATGTTTCACACTTTTTTTCAGACTCCCACTCACTATATCTTGGGGTAAATTGTTTCACGTGAAACATTATCTAGTGTTCTCAAAAAGTAAAAATGAAGAATGTTTCACGTGAAACATTCTTCATCCACTATACTACTCTCACCACAACATCTTGGGTTAGAAAAGTTTAATGATGTCATTCTTAATAGCAAAAACAGCTGCTTGTGTTCTATCAGAGACTTCTATTTTTTTAAAAATATTTGATATATGATTCTTTACAGTACGTTCACTGATATTTAATGATGTAGCAATTTCTTTATTGAACTTTCCATTGGCAACCTGAATAAGTACCTCTAACTCTCTAGCAGTTAATAAGTCTATTTTATCCTTATCAACATCTCTTGCTACTAATCTGTTATTCAATGCAGGAATCAACTTAGGCTGGATATAACTCTCTCCATTAATCACAGCATTAATTGCCTTCTTTAATTCAGAAGACTCCGAATCCTTTAATATGTATCCATCTACTCCAATATCAACAGCTTTCAACAAATATTCAATTTCACCATGAACAGTCAGAATAAGAACCTTAACATTAATATTCTTATTCTTGATTTCCTGTAAAACTTCAATTCCATTTTTCTTCGGCATATTGATGTCCAGCAATAAAATCTGAGGATGTACAGTCTTTAACTTTTCAATACACTCTTCACCATCATTTGCCTCAGCTATTACTTCTATACTTCCATCAAACTCCAAAAGCTGACGTATTCCCTCTCTCATCAATACGTGATCATCTGCTAACATAACTTTTATACTCATACGAATCCCTCACATTCTGTATTTATTCAAATAAATCCTATTATCTAATTCAATGGAATCTCAACATGTATCTTGGTACCTTTATTAATTGTAGATGAAAGTGTCATCCTACCTTTCAATAACTCAACACGTTCCTGCATCAATGAAAGTCCAAAATGCTTATTAGCCGGAATTTCTGCAACATCAAATCCTTTTCCATTATCTCTAATATCAATAATATATCTGTTTTCTTTCTGTCTACATTTTATCCAGATATTCTGAGCTAAGGAATGCTTTTGAATATTGTTCATGCATTCTTGTACAACTCTGTATATCGAGAGAAGAATAAGATCAGATGTTTCACATGAAACATCTTCTATCTTCTGCTCAATGATATATTTCTTATTTTCATTGACACAAAATAATAGTCTTTCAATTGCAGCTTTCAAACCCAGATCATCGAAGGTCATAGGACGAAGATCAAAAATTGTATTTCTGATTTCTCCTATCGTCTCCTTCAATATCTTATTTACAACAGACAATTCCAATTTTGCTTTTAAAATATCCTGATCAATATATAAAGAACTCAATTCTATTTTATGTACAAGGTGAGCTAAGTTTTGAAGAGAGGTATCATGTAACTCTCCTGCAATTCTTTGCCTGTCCTTCTCTAACAAGTTCAAAAGAGCAAGATTATCATCTTTATGTTCTAATATTCTTTCAACCTTTTCAATCTTCTCTTTCAGCTCATTAACCTTATTTAATGAAACATCATACTCTCTCTGATGACTTTCCTTATCTGATGTTGTTTTCTCTATTTCACTCCTGTGAACATCCTCGGCATTCCGAGGAGAAAAAAGTTTAAAGTCATCCGGCTCAGAATTAGTAAATGATTGTATAAATATATCATCTTGTTTTATACATTGCAGATGATAATTCATTTTCTCATTCTGTTCAGAAAGTTCATGACGCATATCTGCTAATATATCATTAAGTACATTATAATCATCAATATTCAAAATTAGCTCCATTCCTAAAAGAACATATATTTGACTGACATTAAACTCTTGTATCTCTCTATAATAATATACTAAAAAACAGAATAAGTAAAATTAAATTTGCAATAACAAAATTATAAGGGTTCCTTGGAAGGCAAACCTGCTTTTCTGGGATATTTCTTTGGCGTAGCTGATACCTTTTCAATCAACAGAAAATTTCTATAAATATCTGAATCAGGTAAGGTAAAATCAACCTGCTTCCGAATCTTCCCCCCGAGAAGCGTAATCGCATTCTTAGCAGCTTCTGTCTCCTCAGAAATTTTTTCGGATTTATAGGATATAAAATAACCACCCTGCTTTACAAAAGGCAAACAATATTCGGACAACGTTGAAAGATTGGAAACCGCTCTGGACACTGCAAGATCAAAACACTCTCTCAGCTTTTCCGGCTTTGCGAAATCTTCCGCCCTGCCATGTACTGTCTCAACACCCGTCAAAGACAGATTCTGAATGACTGCATCTAAAAATTGAATTCTCTTATTTAAAGAATCAAGGAGTGTAATTTCCAACTGTGGAAAAGCAATCTTCAAAACCAGACCGGGAAATCCTGCACCTGTCCCTATATCAATTACCTTTTTCTCCTGACTCAGATCATAAGCCTTAATCAAAGAGAGACTGTCAATGAAATGCTTCTTCATAACCTCGTCATATTCTGTAATTGCAGTGAGATTCATAAACCCATTCCACTCAACAAGCATTTCATAATATAACAAAAACTTTTCTATCTGCCGATCTGTCAGCTCAATCCCCAACTCCGCAAGATCCTTCTCAAACTGAGACGTATCATACTTTTTCACGTCCACCCTCCTGATTTATATCACTCTTTCTCAAGTATCCAATATTTTCAAAATCTATATATCTTCAAGCAACAGTTGTGCATCCTACGCAACGTCACACGCTGTAACCCAAATTTTCCAAAATTAACCCATTTTCAAGCAACAGTTGTGCAGGATGCACCTGACCACAAGCAGCGCACTCTGGAGCCGCC
>USGM01000021.1 GCA_900554205.1 uncultured Lachnospiraceae bacterium | reverse complement strand
GTTATTACTACGAGCCGCACCTTGTGAGCAAGATTACAAATGCCAGCGGTGCGACCGTGGAAAATATCGAGCCGAGAATCTTGAAGCAGACGGTGTCTGAGGAGACCTCCGCCTATATCAGGCAGTACTGCAATGCCGTTGTTACGGAGGGAACCGGAAAGACTGCACGCCCGGCAGGGTACCTGATCGGCGGAAAGACCGGTACGGCGGAGACAATTGACCAGAATACACATAAGCGTTCCAAGGATGAGCACGTCGTTTCCTTTATGGGCTACGCCCCGGCGGACAATCCGCAGATCGCAATTTACGTTGTGGTCGACAGACCGAATGTGAGCCATCAGGGCGATGCAAAGCATGCGACCAGACTGGTGCGGAGCATTCTGACGGAAGTGCTTCCCTATCTGAATATTTTCATGACGGAGGAGCTGTCAGACACCGAGAGGGAGGAGCTTGCGGCGCTGAATCTCGAGATTACGACGCAGTATGGACAGCAGAATCCAGACACGACACCTGAAGAAGGCGATGGGGAGACGCAGCCCGAGCAGCCGGCGGAGGGAGAGGAACAGCCGGCATGGATGAGCTATCCGATCGACCCCGTGACAGGCTACAGGGTTGATCCGGAGACAGGCTATAAATATGACGCGCAGGAGGGCTTCCTTGTCGAGGGAGACGAGAACGTCATGGGCGAGGACGGGCCGGTGAATCCCAACATCAATTAATACGAAAGACATAACCTCATAAAAAGGGGAATAGAGTATATCAATCCCTTTTCTATGAGGTTTTCTATGCTGACGGATAACAACAAGATTTTTCACAGAAAGAAGATACTGACAATATTTCTGATCTGTGCGGGCATCCTCGTGTTCCTGTTCGGCAGACTTGTATACCTCTGCATATGGCGTGCGGAGCATTACGCCGTGAAGGCGGAGCAGCTTCACGAGAGGGAGAGAAATATCAAGGCTGCGCGGGGAAGGATACTGGACCGCAACGGCAATGTCCTCGCGGACAACAAGACAGTCTGCACGGTTTCCGTGATACATAACCAGATCGAGGACGCGGAGGAGGTCATCGAGATCCTCTGCCGGGAGCTGGAGCTGTCAGAGGAATATGTGAAAAAGAGGGTGGAAAAATACTCTTCCATGGAACGCATCAAGAGCAATGTCGATAAGGCGGTCGGCGACAGGATCAGGGAGTACGACCTGCCTGGTGTCAAGGTGGATGAGGACTATAAAAGATATTATCCCTGCGGCGAACTGGCGAGCAAGGTGCTCGGCTTTACCGGCGGAGACAATCAGGGCATCATCGGGCTTGAAGTCAAATATGAAGAGTATCTGCAGGGAAAGCCCGGTACCATCCTCACGGTGACGGACGCGAAGGGACTGGAGGTGGAGGCAGCGGGAGAGCGGCGGATCGAGCCGGTGAGCGGGAGCGATCTCTGTACCAGTCTGGATATGAACATCCAGTATTACGCGACGCAGCTGGCAGTGCAGACGATGGCGACGAAGGAGGCAGACAGCGTGTCCATTCTCGTCATGAATCCGCAGAACGGTGAGATCTACGCGATGGTGAATGTGCCGGAATTTGATCTGAATGATCCCTACAGTCTGCCGGAGGGAACGCCGGAGGGGCTCAGCGCCGAGGAGAAGCAGAATCTGCTCAACGGCATCTGGAGAAACGGGTGCATCAACGACACTTATGAGCCGGGCTCCACGTTCAAGATCATCACGGCGGCGGCAGGGCTTGAGGAGGGCGTCATCACGACGGCGAGCACCTTCAGCTGCCCGGGCTTCATTGTTGTGGACGACCGGAAAATCCGCTGCCATAAGATTGCGGGACACGGCTCGCAGGATTTTACCCACTGTATGATGAATTCCTGCAACCCGGCGCTCATCTCGGTCGGACTGCGGCTCGGCATTGACAAATATTATGAATATTTTGAGGCGTTCGGGCTTAAGGATAAGACAGGGATCGATCTGCCCGGTGAGGCGGGAACTATCATGCACAAGAAAGAGAACATGGGTAATGTGGAGCTGGCGACGGTTGCCTTCGGGCAGTCCTTCCAGATCACGCCGATCCAGCTGCTGACAACGGCATCTTCCATTATCAACGGCGGAAACCGGATCACACCGCACTTCGGGGTGCAGACGCTGGACGCGGACGGAAATGTGCAGGAGACCTTTACCTACCCGGTCAGACAGGGGATTCTGTCAGAGGAGACCAGTGCGACAATGCGTGGGATACTGGAGATGGTGGTCGCGGAGGGCTCGGGAAAGAACGGCGCGATTGAGGGCTTCCGCATCGGCGGGAAGACGGCGACCAGTCAGACTCTGCCGAGAGGAAGCGGCAGGTATATCTCATCGTTTATCGGCTTCGCACCGGCGGACGACCCGCAGGTCATCGCGCTTGCCATCATCAACAATCCGCAGGGCGTTTACTACGGCGGACAGGTGGCGGCGCCGGTCATCCGGCAGCTTTTTGAAAATATTCTTCCGTATTTAGGAATAATGGGGTATAATCAATGATGAGTAAGGTCAGTATTTTGGCAGTTATCATTTCGTTTGGCGTCAGCGCCCTGCTGGGGCCGGTTCTGATTCCGTGGCTGAGACGGCTGAAGGTCGGGCAGACGGTGAGGGAGAACGGACCGGCAGAGCATCTGAAAAAGAACGGGACACCGACAATGGGAGGAATTCTGATCCTGCTTGCAGTGTCGGTGACTTCGCTGATTTTTCTGGAGGATTATCCGCAGACCGCGCCGATTCTGTTCCTGACGGTCGGCTTCGGACTGGTCGGCTTTGTCGACGATTACATAAAGGTCGTGTGCAGAAGATCAATGGGCTTATCGCCCGTGCAGAAGCTGGCAGGTCAGCTCCTGATCACGGGGATATTTGCATGCTATCTGTTGAAGTTCACGGATGTCAGTCTGGCGATGAGAGTGCCGTTCGGACATGGGATGTTCTGGAATTTCGGCGCATGGAACCTGCCGATTCTGTTCTTTATTGTGCTCGGCACGGTAAACGGCGTCAACTTTACGGACGGTCTGGACGGATTGGCGGGCAGCGTCACGGTGATTGTCGCGGTCTTCTTTACGGCGGTTGCGGCTGGAACGGGAAGCGGGCTCGAGCCTGTGACCAGTGCAGTGGCGGGTGCACTGCTTGGCTTTCTTCTTTTTAATGTATACCCGGCGGCAGTGTTCATGGGAGACACCGGCTCACTGGCGCTCGGCGGTTTTGTGGCGGCGTGCGGATATATGCTGCAGCTGCCGCTGTTCATAGCGATCGTCGGGGTCGTGTATATGATCGAAGTCATATCTGTAGTTCTGCAGGTTGCTTTCTTTAAGCTGACCGGCGGGAAGCGTCTGTTCCGCATGGCTCCGCTGCACCATCACTTTGAGCTTTGCGGATGGTCTGAGACGAGGATCACGGCTGTATTTACGGTGGTCACGGCACTGATGTGTCTGATCGCGCTGCTTGGATTGAAGTAGCTTTCAGGGAACTGGACATAAAATAATAGAAAAGGAAGACGTAAAAGATGAAAAATTATCTGGTGATAGGCTCCGGCATCAGCGGGGTCGGATCGGTAAAGCTCTTAGAGCACATGGGGAAGAAGGTAGTCCTGTATGACAGCAGCGACAAGCTGACTTCGGAGGAGATGAGGGCGAAGCTCCCGGCGGAAAGCAGGGCGGTCTGCATCGCGGGAGAGCTCCCGACAGATGTGCTGGAGTCGACCGAGGCCGTTGTGCTCAGCCCCGGCGTGCCGGTGGATATACCGCTTGTGCTGGCGCTGAAAGAGCACGGCGCGAGAGTCATGGGCGAGATCGAACTCGGCTTTCAGGAGGAAAAGGGAAGCGTTATCGCCATCACCGGAACGAACGGCAAGACAACGACGACAACGCTTGTCGGCGAGATCATGAAGGCATGGAAGGGGGAGGATCAGGTCTTTGTCGTGGGAAACATCGGGAACGCCTACACCTCCGAATGCCTGAAAACATCGGAAAAGACGGTGACCGTCGGAGAGATCAGCTCCTTCCAGCTGGAGACAATCTGCGATTTCCATCCTGCGGTTTCTGCGATACTGAATATTACTCCGGATCATCTGAACCGCCATCACACAATGGAGGCGTATGTGGCGGCGAAGGAGAATATTACCCGAAACCAGACGAAGCAGGATACCTGTGTGCTGAATTATGAGAACGAATATACGAGGGCATTCGGGGACAGATGTCCGGCGGGAGTGACATGGTTCTCATCGGCGAGGGAGCTTGCGGACGGCTACTGGCTGAGCGGGGATAAGATCATGAGAAGCAGGGGCGGCGTAAGCCGTGAGGTCATGGACATCCATAAGGACATGAATCTTGTCGGCATCTGCAATGTCGAAAATGTCATGGCGGCGCTGGCAATCTCGGAGGCGTTCGGAGTGCCGGAGCAGACGGTTCTTGCCGTCATCAGGGGCTTTCACGCGGTGGAGCACCGCATTGAGTTTGTGGCGACGAAGAACGGTGTGGACTATTACAATGATTCCAAGGGAACAAATCCCGATGCTGCGATTCAGGGAATCAAGGCGATGAGCAAGCCGACGGTTCTGATCGGAGGCGGCTTCGACAAACAGAGCGAGTATGACGAGTGGATAGACAGCTTTGGCGGCAAGGTGAAGTGGCTGGTGCTGATCGGACAGACGAGGGAGAAGATCGCGGAGTGTGCGAGGAAGCATGGCTTTGAGAAGATAAAGTTTGCCGACAGCTACGACGAGTGCCTGAAACTCTGCACGGAGCTTGCCGAGCCGGGAGACGCTGTGCTCCTGTCGCCTGCCTGTGCAAGCTGGGGAATGTTTCCGAATTATGAAGTCAGGGGCGAATTATTCAAGGAATATGTCTGCCGCCTGTAGAACGGGGAGTGTCTATGGCTACACAGAGAACGACAAAACGAAGAAAAAAAGAACAATCTGAGTATTTTTTCGACTACAGCCTTCTGTTTATCGTGCTGTTCCTTCTCGGCTTCGGACTGGTCATGATCTATTCGGCAAGCTCCTATGAGGCGTTTCAGAGCTTCGGGGACGCCGCATATTACCTGAAAAAGCAGCTGATCGCCATCATCCTCGGACTGGTATTGATGACGGCTGTGGCGAATATCCCCTATCATTTCTGGGAGAGGTTCGCATTTCTGGGCTATCTTGTGGCAATGGGACTGGTTCCGCTGGTTCTGACACCGCTTGGCGTCGAATCGCACGGTGCAAGAAGATGGGTCCGTATTCCTGGCATCGGGCTGAATCTGCAGCCGGCGGAGGTGGCAAAGCTCTGCATGATCCTCTTTCTGGCGGTCATGGTGTGCAAGATCGGGAAAAATGTGCGGACATGGAAGGGCTTCCTGTTTATGATTATAGTGCCGCTGCCCATTGTGGCGGAGGTTTACCTGATTACGAAGAACCTCAGCTCCGCCATCATCATTATGGGCATTTCGGTGCTGATGGTATTTGTTGCGAGCCCGGATTACAAAAAGTTTGTCATCATGGGACTGCTCGGCGTGGCGGCTGTGGGCGGACTGGTATTTATGATTGTCTCCTCCGGCGGAGAGGGCGGTTTCCGAAGCGAGAGAATCGTGGCGTGGCTCGATCCCGAGAGCAAGGCGCAGGGCAAGGGCTTCCAGACCCTGCAGGCATTGTATGCCATCGGCAGCGGCGGCATATGGGGAAAGGGACTCGGACAGAGCATGCAGAAGCTGAGCTTCCTGCCGGAGGCGCAGAATGATATGATCTTCTCGATCATCTGTGAGGAGCTGGGCATTTTCGGCGCGATTGCCGTAATCCTGATGTTCATTATGCTTCTCTGGCGTATGATGGTGATTGCCAACAATGCCTCCGATCTGTTCGGCGCGATGCTCGTCGTCGGCGTTATGGGGCATATCGCCATTCAGGCGATCCTGAATATTGCCGTTGTCACCAATACCATTCCGAATACCGGTATTTCCCTGCCCTTTATCAGTTACGGCGGCTCGTCCGTCATGTTCCTGCTGATAGAGATCGGGCTGGTCTTAAGCGTGGCAAAGCGGATAGAGCTGAAGGAACTATAGGAGACGGATTTCGGGAACGCGTACAGGCTTCTGCACATAGAATATAGTAATCTTATTCAAGGCAGAGAGCTATGGACACGATTCATATTCGGGGCGGTGTCGCCCTGCAGGGAAAGGTATGTATTCAAGGCTCCAAAAATGCGACGCTTCCGGTTCTGGCGGCGACGCTTTTAAATGGTGAAATTTCATACATCGGAAATTGTCCCAGAATTGCGGATGTCTATGCCATGGCGAGTCTTCTGCAAAGTCTGGGCTGTGTTGTGAACTGGCAGGAGAATGGACTGACCGTGGATTCCTCCGGGGTCAGAAGAGGTGATATTTGTTCAGAGGCAGTGAGAGGGATGAGATCGTCTCTGTGTCTGCTCGGCGCGATGCTGGGCAGATGCAATGAGGTGGTGATGGAATATCCGGGGGGCTGTGTCATCGGTTCCAGACCGATCGACCTGCACATTGCGGCGCTGGAGCAGATGGGAGTGGAATTCAGCGAGGAGGGCGGTCTGCTCCGTGCAACTGCGGACAGACTGCACGGGGCCAAGATCTATATGCCGAAGCCGAGCGTCGGAGCGACGGAAAATGTTATTCTCGCCGGGGTCATGGCGGAGGGAGATACGATTCTGGACGGTGCGGCGAGGGAGCCGGAGATCGAGGCGCTTTGCAGATATTTGCAGCTCTGCGGAGCGGAGATTGACGGAGTGGGCACCGACAGGCTTACGATCCGTGGCGGGAAAAAGCTCTACGGGGCGGACTTTGAGGTTCCGGCGGACAGAATTGTGGCGGGAACCTATCTCATGGCGTGTATGGGAACCGGTGGAAATATCTTTCTGGAAAACGCGCCGGTCGGCGAGCTTACGGCAGTGCTGGAGCTTGCGGAACAGATGGGCGGAAAGCTGTGCAGCTCCGACAACGGAATCTATGTACAGGGACCGGAGAGACCGCTGGCTGTGAAGCGTATTGTGACGGCACCTTATCCGGGCTTCCCGACAGATCTTCAATCGCTTGCACTTGCGGTGGAGACCATCGGGGACGGTGAGACGCTTGTGGAAGAGACCATCTTTGAGAACCGCTTCCGGGTCGTGGAGGAGCTCAGGGGGATGGGGGGCGATATGGAACAGCTGGATGCGTTCAGGGTGCGGGTCAGAGGCGTGGAAGGGCTGAAGGGCGCGCAGGTTACGGCGAAGGAACTGCGTGGCGGCGCTGCACTGGTCGTTGCCGGGCTGATGGCAGACGGGAGAACCACAGTTTCCGGGTGCCCGTATATATACCGCGGATATGAAAATATCTGCAGAGATCTCAGAGAGTTAGGAGCGCGTGTCATAAGTGTATAAGAGGAAGAAGTTTGGCGTGATACTGCTGGTCATCGCGGTGCTTGCAGTCATATTGCTCGGCGGAGGCTACTATATAAAGACCACATACACGGTGAGCACCGTGTATGTGGAGGGAAATGTCCATTACACCGAGGACGAGATCAAGGACATTGTCATGAGCGGATTTCTGGGGGACAATTCGTTGTACCTTTCGCTGAAATACCGGAACAAGGGCATTGAAGGCGTTCCGTTTGTCGATACGATGGATGTGAAGGTGCTTGCGCCGGATACGATCAAGATCATTGTCTACGAGAAGGTGCTGACCGGCTATGTCCGGTTCATGGACACCTACATGTATTTCGACAAGGACGGCTATGTGGTGGAGAGTTCCAGCATCAGGACGGCGGGAGTGCCGCAGGTCACGGGTCTGAAATTTGATCATGTCGTGGTGGGACAGGCGCTTCCGGTGGAGGATAAGGACATCTTCAACAAGATCCTGAATGTGACAAAGCTTCTGAACAAGTACGAGCTGAAGGCGGACAAGCTGTATTTTAACCGGGCAGGAGAGGTCACGGTATACTTCGGGGAGGTGAAGGTGGCATTGGGGAGCGAGAGCCTTGCCATGGAGGACAAGCTGATGCTTCTGCCGGAACTGCTTCCGAGTCTGGAGGGGAAAAAGGGCACTTTGCAGATGAATACGCAGTCGGAAGGGGATGGGAGATACACATTCAAGCCCGAATAAACTTTTTCAGAAAATGGTTGCTAAATTCAAGAAATAATTATATGATAGTTTATATGAGTTCAGATTAGGTTAGAAGGAGGACATACCTTTGCTTGAGATTAAGACGAATGACGCTGAGTCTGCAGCCAAGATCATAGTTGTCGGTATTGGTGGTGCAGGTAATAATGCTGTTAATAGAATGATTGATGAACAGATTGGTGGAGTAGATTTTATCGGGGTGAATACGGACAAGCAGGCTTTGCAGCTCTGCAAGGCTCCGAAGCTGCTGCAGATCGGTGAGAAGCTGACGAAGGGACTCGGAGCGGGAGCTAAGCCTGAGGTTGGCGAGAAGGCTGCCGAGGAGAGCACGGAGGAAATCTCTGCGGCTCTTAAGGGCGCGGACATGGTATTTGTCACCTGTGGAATGGGCGGCGGTACTGGAACCGGTGCGGCACCGGTGGTTGCAAAGCTGGCGAAGGAGATGGGTATTCTCACGGTCGGCGTTGTGACGAAGCCTTTCCGTTTTGAGGCGAAGGCACGTATGGTCAACGCCCTCAACGGTATCGAGCGCATCAAGGAAAATGTGGACACACTTATCGTTATTCCGAACGATAAGCTTCTTGAAATTGTAGACAGACGCACGACAATGCCCGAAGCCCTCAAGAAGGCAGATGAGGTTCTCCAGCAGGCAGTGCGCGGAATTACGGATCTGATCAACGTACCTACGACGATCAACCTTGACTTTGCTGATGTTCAGACGGTAATGAAGGACAAGGGAATTGCACATATCGGAATCGGCGAAGGAAAGGGCGATGACAAGGCGCTTGAGGCTGTTAAAATGGCGGTTGAGAGCCCTCTTCTGGAGACGACCATCAGCGGAGCTACCCATATCATTATCAACGTATCCGGAGATATTACGCTGGCGGATGCCAACGATGCGGCAAGCTATGTTCAGAATCTTGCGGGTGAGGATATTACCATTATTTTCGGTGCAATGTATGATGCGACGAAGTCCGACAGCTGTACGATCACTGTCATTGCGACAGGTCTGGAGGATGTGTCTGCAAATTCGACAGTTCAGCCCAGATATGGCGCCGGAACTGCGTACAGGCAGCCGACCTCCCATCTCACACCTACTTCCATGAAGGGTGTGAATATTCCGCCGACAGCCGGCACACAGCCTACGCAGCCGACGACGCAGAGACCTGCACCGGGGATTCAGAAGCCGGTTGACATCAGAAGCTCCGTGGAGGAGAAGACCTTAAAGATTCCTGATTTCCTTCAGAGAAAATAGTGTCCAGAAAAAGCATAAGGTATGTAAGGAAGCTGTACAGACATTGTTCTGTGCAGCTTTTTTTGTCGAAGAAATAAGTCGGCATTCAGACTCCTTTTGACAAATTCCATAAGGGCATGCCCTTATAATCATTATGAAAAGGATGAAGCCAATGCATTATGAACTTTATGTAGACAGTCTGTTTTTGATTAACTTCACAATGAATCTCTACCTGCTGATGCTGGTGGATCACAGCACACTTTCGTCTGCGGTACCGTGGCGGCTCCTTGTCGGGGCGCTGTTTGGAGCGGGAAGCTATCTGTTGCTTTTCGTTATCGGAATGGCACTGCCGTGGAAGCTGCTGCTTGGGGCGGCTGCTGCGCTGCTGATGCTGCCCATCACATTTTCTGTGAGGGGGCTGAGAAGCTTTCTGAAGCTGACCGAGAAAATGCTTTTTTTCTCCTTTAGCATGGGCGGTGTGCTGCTATTGCTGATCCGCTGCTTCCGGTTCGCGGAGGGGGTGCTGACGAGCGCCTCCGGGCTGATGGCGGCGGGGGGGATTTTTCTGCTGTTCTGGAGAAGGTTTCATGCGCAGACACGGCAGGAAAACGCGGTCTGTCAGGTGACACTTGCCAGAGAGGGCGCGAGCGTGAAGATTGCGGCGCTGATCGATTCGGGAAACGCGCTTGTGGAACCGATCAGTGGGAAACCGGTATCCATAGTTGAAGAAAAGGTGTTCAGGAGCCTGTGGGGGAGCGGAGGACAAGGCTACAGAGCGATTCCTTATCACAGCATCGGCAAACGGCACGGGATTCTGGAGGGGTACCTTCTGCCGGAGTTGCGGGTGGAGACGGACGGAGTGTGCAAGGTGGTTCATGATGTGTATGTTGCGGTAAGCCCCGAAGAAATATCGTCGGCGGGCACGCCGGAGGCTGAATCTGTAAAAATGATAATCAATCCCCGTGTTTTGACAGAAGGAAAAAGGGGAAGGCCTGAGAAGAGGCAGAATGAGAGGAATAATGATATTAAAAGTTGCGCTACCGGGAAAAATGCATTTTAAAATGATACGTCGGGAGAAAGCTCTCTTCGGGAGAAGGGGAGAGATCCATTACATAGGCGGGGCGGAGGTGCTTCCGCCGCCTCTTGAACTGGAGCAGGAGAGTCGTGTGATCAGTGACCTCGGAACGGAGGAGGATGCGGAGGCAAAGGCAATTCTGATCGAGCACAATCTGAGGCTGGTCGTCTATATTGCGAAGAAATTTGACAACACCGGCGTCGGGGTCGAGGATCTGATTTCCATCGGGACGATAGGCCTGATAAAGTCAATCAACACCTTCAAGCCGGAGCGGAATATCAAGCTGGCAACCTATGCGTCGAGGTGCATTGAAAATGAGATTCTGATGTATCTGCGGCGCAACAGCAGAACCAGACAGGAGGTGTCGCTGGACGAACCGCTCAATGTGGACTGGGACGGAAATGAACTGCTTCTGTCGGATATTCTCGGAACGGATGAGGATGTGATCTACCGGGACATTGAGAATGAGGCGGAGAGGAAGGTTCTGCTGGGGGCAGTCAGCAAGCTATCTGACCGGGAGAAAATGATCGTGAATCTCCGGTTCGGTCTGGGCACCAGAGAGGGACAGGAGATGACACAGAAGGAGGTTGCCTCACTCCTCGGCATTTCCCAGTCATACATTTCCAGACTGGAGAAAAAGATCATGCGCCAGCTGAAAAAGGAGATGAGCACTTATATTTAGAATGTCCTATGCTTTGGACTTGAACAAGGTATATTCATGGGGTATACTGTAAAGGATAAGGGGAGGGGCACTATGATTAACAGAGAAGACATTCTTTCCATGGAATACCTGAAAAAGACAGAATATACCGGATGCCACCAGGGAATGCGCTACCGGCTGGAGGGTGTGAATGATGAAGAGGGCGGAAAGAAGCTGCGCTGTACGGTATGGCCGGAGCCCTTTAATTTTTTTACCACTGCAGATGAGGAAAAGGAGAGAGCCGAGTTTACATTTGACGAAGATGGGGTCACAGACGCTGTTGCGTGGATGAACGACAGGCTTTTTGAGGAGAAGGAGAGATGGGAGCACGCCGGTGAGCATTGGGACAGCTACAGATAGAGGAGTTTTTCATGTTTAAATATATATGTGAAGATATGATGTATGCACTGCGCTATCTTCCGTGGGGCATGCTGATCGGGGTGCCGCTGGCAGTTGTGGTGTTAAAGCTCGTTGACAATGCACAGAAGAGACATCAGAAGCCCGCGGCGCAACGGCTGCCGGTCATGTTGTTTTGCATCTATATAGCGGTGATGCTGGTCATCACGTTTTTATCAAGAGAGAATGGGAGCAGATCCGGTGCAATGGATCTGCAACTTTTTTCTACATGGGGAATCAATGCGAGGAACAATGCGTTCGTGGTGGAAAATGTTCTGCTTTTCATTCCCTATGGTTTTCTGTACAGCTGGAATTTCAGACAGACGGGAACAATCTGGCGCTGCCTGCTCCTCGGGGCAGTCACCAGCTTCGGAATTGAGCTGATGCAGCTGGTGACGGGGAGAGGCTATTTCCAGATAGACGATATTCTGACAAATACGCTCGGCGCACTGCTCGGCGGGATTTTGTTCTGGCTGGTTCGTCTGATCGGGAAGGCGGCAGGGCGGCGGTGACAGCGCCGGAGCTTCAGCCTGTCAGATAGCCGCGCATGGTTCGGAGCGCGTTTTTCTCCAGCCTTGAGACCTGCGCCTGGGAGATGCCGATTGCCTCTGCAACCTCCATCTGGGTTTTGCCCTCGAAAAAGCGCAGGGAGATGATCTCGTGCTCGCGGGAATTTAATTTTTTCATTGCTTCACTGAGGGAGAGATGTTCGACCCACGTCTCTTCCTTATTCTTTTTGTCGCTGATCTGATCCATGACGTAGAGGGTGTCTCCGCCGTCGGTGAAGATCGGCTCGTACAGGCTCATGGGATTCTGGATCGCGTCTAAGGCGTAGGCAATGTCCTCCTTGGCGACACCGATCTCCGAGGCAATCTCCTCGATGGAGGGCTCCTTCAGGTTGCGTCTTGTCAGGGTCTCCCTTGCGTAAATTGCCTTGTAGGCGGTGTCCTTCAGGGAACGCGAAACGCGGATGCTGCTGTTGTCGCGCAGGAAGCGCCGGATCTCGCCGATGATCATCGGAACGGCATAGGTGGAAAACTTGACGTTTAAGGAAGAGTCGAAATTATCGATTGCCTTGATGAGTCCGATGCAGCCGATCTGGAACAGATCGTCAACATTTTCATTGCTGGAGGAAAAGCGCTTGATGACACTCAGCACCAGACGCAGATTTCCTTCGATATAAGTTTCTCTGGCTTTTGTATCACCGGCCTCGATCTGCCGGAACAGAGCTTCTTTTTCTTCTGACTTTAGCAGCGGAAGTTTGGATGTGTTCACTCCGCAGATTTCAACCTTACCCTGTGTCATGTGCTCCTCGTTTCTGCGCTCTTTGCGCCTGTGTATTTCTGAACGGATAGTGGTAGTATGTACCTGCGGAAGAAAATTATTCCGCTCGTCGGATCGTTTTTTCGCCCCGGACGGAGGCTGTGTGTTCTCACCGGTCACGGGCAGACATATATTGTAAAAAAGTCAGAGGAAGACATGGGCGATGCTGTTCTCAGAGCTGAAATGTAAGGATGTCATTAACGTAAAGGATTGCAAGAAGCTGGGAAAGGTGTGCGACCTGGAATTTGACCCGTGCAGCGGATGCATCTGTAAGATCATGGTTCCGGGCAATAACAGGATTCTAAGCTTTTTAAACTGTGAGCCAAATATTGTGATCCCGTTTAAGGACATCTGCCAGATAGGGCCAGACATCATTCTGGTTGACATTCGCTGTTGAGTATGTTAAATTTACAATTAAATAACTGACGTTTTTAGTCATATTTACCAGAAAGTGGGGATGAAAGATGAAATGTCCTTTTTGTAATCATGAAAATACCAGAGTAATCGATTCCAGACCTGCGGAGGATAATAATTCCATTCGGCGCAGACGTGTGTGTGATGAGTGCGGAAAGCGTTTCACGACTTATGAGAAAATAGAGACGATTCCTCTGATCATTATTAAAAAGGATAATAACCGCGAGACCTATGACAGGTCGAAGATCGAGGCGGGGGTGCTAAGAGCCTGCCACAAGAGACCGGTCAGCGCCCAGCAGATCACGGGACTGGTAGACGAGGTCGAGAACGAGATCATGAACAGGGAGGAGAAGGAGATCTCCAGCCGTGTAATTGGTGAGCTCCTTATGAATAAGCTGAAGGATCTGGATGCGGTTGCTTACGTCCGGTTTGCCTCTGTTTACAGGGAGTTCAAGGATGTCAATACCTTTATGGATGAATTGAAAAAAATGCTGAAATAGGGTTATGACGCACGAAATGTGACCGATATACTTTATGAAAGATAAAAGCGGGAGGTGAGTACATGGGAATCGGCGGAATCAATGATTATGCCGGGCTGTTAAGAAACTTCAGAGTGCCGAATGTTTCCGAGACGGGAATAGGGCAGAATGTCAGACCGGACGCAGTCATCCGCGAGGAAAGCCTGACGGCGGCAGACACCCATGTCGCTGCACCGGTTGTACGGAAGGTTGCGCAGCTTGAAGATATTTCCATAACCTTCAACAAGCAGGAGAGCTTCGGCTATCTCGGAAAGGACAGCGACATCCATTCACTGGATGTGGAGAAGGCGATCGACGATATGCGGAAGGATAAGGTTCTTCAACAGTATCAGTATTTCGTCGGCAGTTCAAGAAATTTGCAGATCGAGAATAATGCGGATGGCACTGTGATACAGAAGTTCTGAAAAAGGGGCACCGGTTGGGATTAACCAGCCGGTGTCTCTTTTTTCAGAAACCGGTACAGGCATACAAGGTAGAGGATGCCGAGGGTCAGCTGGCTTGCCAGCAGTCCCCAGAGGTAGCCGCGGATGCCGAAGCGTGGAATGGCGAGGAAGACAAAGGCGAGGCGCATCAGCAGGCAGACGACATTCATGAAAAAGATCTGTCCTGCTTTGCCGAGTCCCTGCAGAATACTGGACAGAGTGGTGTCGAGGTACAGAAACGGACAGATGAAGCCGAGAGCCGTGATGAAATATCCGGCGAGTGGACTTTTGAAGAGTGTGCAGCCCGCCCAGTTTCCGAGGAGCAGAAAACCGATCATGCAGCAGAAGCCCATCAGTCCGCAGTATTTTACGGTTTTGATTGTGGTCTGCGCGACGACCTTCCGGTTTCCGAGCGCGTGATTTTCGGAGATTACGGGGAGTAGCAGAACGGCGACGGAACTGGTCAGGGCGTTGGGAAAGAAGATAAAGGGAAGCGCCATGCCGGTGAGCACACCGTACACGCTCAGGGCGGTGATGTTGTCATAGCCGTAGGCGCGCAGCATCGAGGGGATGGAGACGGCTTCGACGCTCTGCAGGAGGTTGAGGACGATGCGGTTCGCGGTGAGCGGAAGCGCCATGGCGAGAAGGCTGCGGTACAGCCCGGAGGAGAGCGGGGCGGGGACGCGGCTGCGGGCAGGCTGCACGGCGGCGAGGGAGAATAGCATGGAGCAGAGTTCTCCGAGCGTAAGACCGAGTACAGCGACGCTGATGGAGGGTGCCTGGCCCGCGCGGATGACCTGACCGGAGACGAGGAACACACAGCCGACTCTTGCCAGCTGCTCGAGCAGCTGGGAGGCGGACGGAATACCGGCTTTTTTGACTCCGTAAAAGTAGCCGTTGACACAGGAGTGTACAGCACTTAAGGGGACGGAGAAGGAGAGGATGCGCAGCATTCCCGCGGTCCGAGCCTCCCGGAGCAGGCTTTCGGCAATGAAATCAGCGCCGAAGTAGATGCCGGTATTGCAGAGCAGGGACAGCGGGAGGGAGATGCCTAAGCCTGCCGCCAGAGGACGCAGGGACGGTGTCTCCGACTTTGCCGACTGCTCTGCGACCAGTTTGGAGATCGCGGTCTGGTAGCCTGCTGCTGTCAGGGAGAAGGACAGTGACAGTACCGGACTGAGGAGCTGGTATAGTCCCATGCCTTCCTCGCCGAACAGGCGGGAGAGGTAGATTCTGTAAAAAAAGCCGATGATGCGGCACAGGATTCCTGTGAGTGTGAGGATAAAGGTGCCGACGACGAGCGGATGTCTGGATTTCGCTTTCATAAAACACCATAGGGGTTTTCTCCATATATATTCCGGCTGCAAAGTTGACAGAACACAGGGTGGATGCTATATTGAAGATGTTTTTTAGGACTTTAGGGAGAAGGCGAGGAAGCTGCTATGATATATCTGGACAATGCGGCGACAACGAGGACGGCAGAGGAAGTCGTGGAGGCAATGCTGCCGTATTTTGCAGAACAATACGGAAATCCCAGCGCGGTTTATTCGCTCGGCTCCGCGGCGAAGAGCGCGGTGAACCGGGCAAAACGCACGATTGCAGCTGCGCTTGGCGCGAAGTGGGAGGATATTTATTTTACGGCGGGCGGGACGGAGTCCGACAACTGGGCCTTGAAGGCGACTGCCGAGGCATACAGTG
Organism: uncultured Lachnospiraceae bacterium; assembly: GCA_900554205.1. Lineage (GTDB taxonomy): Bacteria > Bacillota > Clostridia > Lachnospirales > Lachnospiraceae > Acetatifactor. Next base: position 16,666 of record USGM01000021.1, on the reverse strand, counting down.
AAAAAGGCAGACATATCATCACGACGCGGATTGAACACCACGCCATACTTCATACCTGTGAATATCTGGAAAAGAGGGGCTTTGACATCACCTACCTCGAGGTGGACCGGGACGGGCTGGTCAGCCCGGAGGCGCTGGAGGCTGCCATACGTCCCGATACGATACTGGTGAGCATCATGTTTGCAAACAATGAGATCGGAACGGTGGAGCCGATTGCTGCGCTCGGCGCGGTGGCAAAGAGACATGGTGTCCCCTTTCACACCGATGCCGTGCAGGCATTCGGACAGCTGCCGATCAACGTGGACGAGATGAACATCGATATGCTGAGCGCCAGCGGTCATAAGATCAACGGGCCAAAGGGCATCGGCTTCCTCTACATCCGGTCGGGACTGAAGCTGCAAGCGTTTGTCCACGGCGGTGCGCAGGAGAGGAACCGGCGTGCGGGAACGGAAAATGTGCCTGCGATTGTCGGACTGGAGGCGGCAGTGAAGAGGGCGGTGCGCACCCTTGACGAGAAGACTGCCAGAAAGCTTTTCCTGCGGGATTACCTGATCCGCAGGATCGAAGAGGAAATTCCCTATTGCTCTCTGAACGGTCATAAGACGAGCAGGCTTCCGGGCAATGTAAATTTCTCATTCCGGTTCATAGAGGGAGAGTCGGTGCTGATTATGCTGGACATGAAGGGAATCTGTGCTTCCAGCGGTTCGGCTTGTACCTCCGGTTCGGTGGATCCGTCTCATGTGCTGCTTGCCATCGGGAGAAATCAGGAGGAGGCGCACGGCTCGCTGCGTCTGACCCTGTCGGAGGAAAATACGCAGGAGGAGCTGGATTTTGTGGTGGAGCAGCTGAAACAGATCGTGCAGAAGCTGCGGGACATGTCCCAGCTCTATGAGGCTTTTACAAGGAAAAACGGCGATAAGTAAGGAGCGCGGAAAACAGAATTTATGAAGAAAAGAGTAGTTGTCGGTATGTCAGGGGGAGTGGATTCCTCCGTGGCGGCATACCTTTTGAAGGAACAGGGCTATGATGTCATCGGTGTTACGATGCAGATCTGGCAGGACGAGACAGAGGAGAACAAGGCGGCGAACGGAGGCTGCTGTGGCCTTTCTGCCGTTGATGACGCACGTCGCGTCGCGGAGACGATAGGCATTCCCTATTATGTTATGAATTTTAAGCGGGAGTTCCAGTGCCATGTCATCGATTATTTTGTGGAGGAATATCTGGCGGGACATACGCCGAACCCCTGTATTGCCTGCAACCGGTATGTGAAGTGGGAGGCGCTGTTAAAGCGCAGCCTTGAGATCGGGGCGGATTTCATTGCAACGGGACATTATGCAAGGATAGAAAAGCTGGAGAACGGGCGCTTTGCGATCCGAAATTCCGTGACGGCGGCGAAGGATCAGACCTATGCGCTGTACAATCTGACACAGGAACAGCTGGCACATACTCTGATGCCGGTCGGGGATTACACGAAGGAGCAGATCAGGGAGATCGCACAGAATGCCGGTCTGCCGGTGGCGCATAAGCCGGACAGTCAGGAGATCTGTTTTGTGCCGGACAATGATTATGCGGGGTTCATCGACAGGGAGGCGGGAGACCGTGTGCCGGGAGCCGGAAATTTTGTGACGGCGGACGGCAGAATCCTCGGGCGGCACAAAGGAATCACACATTATACCATCGGGCAGCGCAGAGGGCTGGAGCTGCCCATGGGGGAGCGCGTCTTTGTGACGGAGCTCCGCCCGGAGACAAACGAGGTCGTGATCGGGAGCAATGAGGACATTCTCGTGAAAACGCTGATCTGCGATCGGGTGAATTTCATGTCCGTGGCAGATATTTCCGGTCCGGTTCGTGCAAAGACGAAAATACGGTATAACCACGGCGGAGAGGACTGTCTGCTGGAGAAGCTCCCGGACGGCAGGGTGCAGTGTACCTTTGACAGGAACGCGCGCGCCGTGACACCGGGACAGGCGGCGGTGTTCTATGATGGGGAGTATGTTCTTGGCGGGGGAACGATTGTGTAACCATTTCACCGGGAAAACATATACTGAGGTAGAGGATTGCAGATCGTCTGCATAAGAATATCAGTGAGGAGTAACGCTATGGATTTCAATTTCAGTGGAAGAATACCGCTTAGAAGAAACTGTTTCGGTTCTGTCACGGGAACGATCGTGGACATGGTGCCGACGAGAATCGGGAACCGCAGAGCCAACGGCTGTATGATCTTTGTGACAATAGAGGATACGGACGGCAATACCGTCAATTTCATTATGACACCGTCCACCTATGTTGTGGATTTTCAGACGCTGTCAGTCGGAATGATGTGCACATTCTGGTATGCCGCCGATGCGCCGATGCCGCTGATCTACCCGCCCCAGTACAATGCAGTGGTTGCCGCGCAGAATATGTCCGACCGGATGATCAATGTCGGATATTACAATACTTCGCTGGTCAATGAGGATCAGACGTTACAGCTGAACATGGACGGCTCCGTGGATGTGCGCACGACGAACAACCAGTATTTTCAGGGAAGTCCCGCGAATCACAATCTTGTTGTGGTCTATGAGAATTCAACACGCAGCATTCCTGCCCAGACGACGCCCAGACAGGTCGTTGTGCTGTGCGAATAGCTTATAAGCGGATAAACTCGGGAAGCCGTTTCTCAAATATGGTGTAATAACGGAAGCCACAGGTCTGTAAGACTTCTGCGGCGCGGTCAAAATGCTCTGCAATGTGAGCCGTGTCGTGGGAGTCACTGCCTATGGTGATGATTTCGCCGCCAAGCGCTCTGTATCTTTTCAGAATATCCATGCAGGGATGAAAGTCTTTCATCCCTTTTTTGATGCCTCCGGTATTTAATTCCAGTCCTTTTTCTTTGTCGATCAGAACCTTCAGAATCTCATCAATGATATCCTTATAGGCTTCATAATTGTAATTTTTGTCCTGCGTCGAACCGTAGCGTACAACATAATCCAGATGTCCGCAGACGTCGAAATTAGAAAATTTCCGGATATTTGCAAGCTCCTCTTCAAAATATTCCCAGAATGCGGCGGCTTCGTCACGTTCCTCAAAAAATGCCGGATAGTAAGGATCCTTTCCCTTGCAGATGTGGGTGGAGCCGATAATGAAGTCAAATTCATAGGATTTCGCATACACTGCATTTTTCCGTATAATCTCCGGCTGAAGTCCGAGCTCGAGGCCGAAGAGGAGACGGATCTTGTCCTGATATTTCTCCTTCAGGCAGGCGAGCTCATAGAGATAGGAGTCTGCATTCAGAAGGAACATGCTTCCCGGCCCGTCGGGAGAATCCGGATACTCCATGTCCATGTGCTCGGTGAAACACATGGTGGTAAGTCCTCTGGAGATTCCTTCGAGAACCATGCTCTCCATGGGGGTGTCGGAATCCCCGGAGTGGGATGAATGTAAGTGGCAGTCTGCTGTGATAGACATAAGATTCCTCCTTTAATTTAAGTTCGCAAATGCGTTGTCCAACTGTTCAGAGAGGACCAGATAGCGGTCGACAAAGGCATCCGTCAGCCCGGAAAGCTCCTCATAGCGTTTCCCCTTTGCGGCATATTCCAGCTCTCTCGCAGCCGCCGACAGTTCGGTGTAGCCGATATTCAGAAGCTGTCCCTTGAGTGAGTGGGCATGTATAATGTAGTTTTCATAATCCCGAGTGCGCAGAAGCTCTGTGAGGTATGAGAGCTGCTCGTCCGCAGAGTCGCGCAAAAGATGCAGGATGTTCAGGTACAGGGCTTCGTCCCCGCCGCATTGCAGGATGCCCTTTTCCGTGTCAATCTCCGGCAGCAGATCACGCAGGGATGAGGTTGCCTTCGGGGAGATCTCGGGAGCGGGCGGTTCCTCGGAGGTGGTCAGGAACTGCAGGAGCACACGCTCCAGCTCGTGGAAGTTCACAGGCTTTCCGAGATATTCGTCGAAGCCCTTATCCATCAGTTCCTTCCGCATGCCGGTGATGGCGTTCGCCGTCAGCACAATGATCTTGCCGTCACCGCCTGCACTGTAGAAGTCGGAGAGTGCGCGGATCTTCCGCATGGCTTCTATGCCGTCCATGCCGGGCATCATCTGATCCATGAACACGAGATCGTAGTTCTTGCTGCGGCAGAGCTCAATGGCATCCTGACCGCTGGAGGCAGTGTCCACCTTTAAACCATAATATTCCAGAGTATCCCTTATGACCTTAAGGTTGATCTGGTTGTCGTCCGTGACAAGAACATCGCCGTGACAGAAGCGGAGCCCTGCGGTATTCAGCGAGCTTGCCTCCTGCTCGGAGACATCAAACGCCTCGAGAGGCGTGCCGTCGATCACCCGGTGGCTGAGTGTGACGGTGAAGGTGGAACCCTTGCCGTAGACGCTGTCAACATCGATTATGCCGCCCATGAGCTGAACATAGCCGTTGACAATGGCAAGTCCGAGGCCGGTACCCTCGATGCTGCTGTTTTTCTCGTGGTCAAAGCGCTTGAAGGTCTCGAAGAGATGTGCTTTGGCTTCCTCGGTCAGACCGATTCCGGTGTCGGATATAATGTACTGGATTTTCGCGCTGCTCTCTGTTTTCTCCAGTACCTTTACCTTGAAGGAAATGTGACCGGAGGGAGTGTATTTGACAGCATTGCCCAGAAGGTTGATGAGAATGCTGCGCAGTCTGGTCTTGTCACCGTAAAGCTCCTGCGGAGCCTCGGGGGCGATTTCCATCAGGAACTGTAAGCCCTTTTTACGCGCCTGAATGTCAATGATGTGGAAGGCATCCTGCAGCAGCGGACGGAAATAGAAGTTGCCGCAGTTCAGCTCCATCTTGCCGGAGTCGAGCTTGGAGAGGTCGAGAATATCATTGATGACGGCAAGCAGGTTCTGGCAGGAGATACGGATGTCTGAGACATATTCCCGTACCTTGGGACCGATGTCCATTTTTAACAACAGTTCCGAAAAGCCGAGAATGGCATTCATCGGTGTGCGGATTTCATGTGACATGTTGGCGAGAAAAGAGCTCTTGGAGCGGTTCGCAGCCTCGGCGGCGAGCTTTGCCTCCTCCAGCTTCTGCATCGTCTTAAGGCGCTCCGACAGGTCGGTGATGACAATGACATAGCCGATGACATCCCGGTAGCGGTCCGTGATCCGGCTGATCGCCAGATTGCAATAGATATTGTTGCGCAGCGAGAGGGAGTCCAGACTGGTACTGTTTTCCGAAAACGCAAAAACGGAGGGCTGCTCTACCTGAAAGAGCTGTGAAATAGAGATGGTTTGCTGGGACAGCAGGGCAGGAGGGAGGTCGAGGAACGATGTCGCCGCATCATTGGCAAGCTTCAGCCGGAATCCCGGATCAAACACCAGAACAGGGGTGGAGATCGAGGAATAGATGAAGCTGGATATATTTTCGACGCTGATCTTCGAGCGGTCATTCACGCGCGCGGCGATAAACAGCAGGAGCAGCCCCCAGAACTGGGTCATTGTGCTGCCCGGGATGGCGGGAATGCCGAGAAAAGGAAGCAGCGTATCCAGTATCGTGCCGATCATCATGAATATTGTCATCATGAGAAAGCATTTGCCGAAAAAGCGCAGACGTCTGGATGATGAGGAGTGTATCATATAGATGCTGATGCTCAGGCAGACGATGGCAATGATAACGCTGTAAGCAGTGTAGGCATTGTTTGCAAAGCCGGGCATAAAGGAATAGGTCATGCCGAGGGGACCCGGAAAATAGACGGACTGTCTCTTATCGATAATCAGGAGACAGACAGGAATCCCAAGCAGAGAGAAGCCGTTGAAGAGAACGGCGAGGGATTTTCTTATCTGTGAGATGTAGCAGATCAGAAACTGGACTGATATAAGGTACAGAAAGGTTCCGATCAGACCGAAGGCACGGCAGTAATAGGCGAACTCCGGCGAGCTTTGGAGACTCATTGCGGCAAAGCCGAGACTCCAGACCCCGCTGCCGATACACATATAGGCGAGCAGCCGGTGGGAATAATCCCGCCGTGAATGGGAACATATAATATGAAGAGCAAAATAAAATGCCAGAATACAGCAGGTATACAGAATCATAGGGCAAATATATTTCATGGCAGCAATCCTCATCTGTGGAGCAAAATTTTTGTCCCGGTACGTTTTGCTTTCTTTATTGTTTGTCCTTTAGTATAAAACAAAATCACCGAAAAGGGAATAAAAACAAATATTTTTCATTTACATCTTGAATTATGAGGCGAAATTAGGTAAAATAGCTTTGCTGATAAAATTTTGACAATCTGTGGGCGGCTTGGACAAGCAGATGCCGCAGAGGTCGAAATGATATAATAATATATTTTAGGAGGAAACTAAAATGGCAGTAAGAGTAGCAATTAATGGTTTCGGCCGTATCGGTCGTCTGGCATTCAGACAGATGTTTGATGCAGAGGGATATGAAGTTGTAGCTATTAACGATCTGACCAGCCCCAAGATGCTGGCACATCTGTTAAAGTATGACTCCTCTCAGGGTAAGTACAAGTATGCTGATTCCGTAGTAGCAGGCGAGGATAACATTACCGTAAACGGCAAGACCATCACCATCTACAAGGAAGCAGACGCATCCAAGCTTCCTTGGGGCGAGCTGAAGGTTGACGTAGTTCTGGAGTGTACCGGATTCTATACCTCTAAGGAGAAGGCTTCCGCACACATCACTGCTGGTGCTCGTAAGGTTGTTATCTCTGCTCCTGCAGGAAACGATCTGCCTACCATCGTATACAATGTAAACCACAACACACTGAAGCCCGAAGATACCGTTATCTCCGCAGCTTCCTGTACAACAAACTGCCTTGCACCTATGGCAAAGGCTCTGAATGATTTCGCTCCTATCCAGAGCGGTATCATGACCACTGTACATGCTTACACAGGTGACCAGATGATCCTTGACGGACCTCAGAGAAAGGGCGATCTGAGAAGAAGCCGTGCAGGCGCTTGCAACATCGTTCCCAACTCTACCGGTGCTGCAAAGGCAATCGGCCTTGTTATCCCTGAGCTGAACGGCAAGCTGATCGGCTCCGCACAGCGTGTACCTACCCCTACAGGTTCTACCACAATTCTGGTAGCTGTTGTTAAGGGTGAGGTTACCAAGGAAGGCATCAACGCTGCAATGAAGGCTGCTAAGACAGAGTCCTTCGACTACAACGAGGACGAGATCGTATCTTCCGATATCGTTGGAAGCACCTACGGTTCTATCTTCGATGCAACCCAGACCATGGTTTCCAAGATGGAAGATGGCAACTCTCTGGTACAGGTTGTTTCTTGGTATGACAACGAGAACAGCTATACTTCTCAGATGGTTCGTACCATCAAGTACTTCAGCGAGCTTCAGTAAGCCGCTGCACCTATGGACTATAGGGGTCCGGTCTTTAGGACCGGGCCCCTTGTTTGTTTATAACTGTTAGATTTGAATTCAATTATGGAGGTTTGACAAAATGGGACTGAACAAGAAATCCGTTGATGACATCAACGCAAAGGGCAAGAGAGTTCTGGTAAGATGTGACTTCAATGTACCCCTGAAGAATGGCGAGATCACAGATGATACAAGAATCGTGGCAGCACTTCCCACAATCCAGAAGCTGATCAACGATGGCGGAAAGGTAATTCTTTGCTCCCATCTCGGCAAGGTAAAGGAAGGCCCCAACGAGAAGGAGTCCCTTGCACCTGTTGCAAAGAGACTTTCCGAGAAGCTCGGCAAGGAAGTTGTATTTGTCGCTGATTACAATGTAACCGGACCCGATGCAACAAAGGCTGTAGAGAACATGAAGGAAGGAGACGTTGTTCTGCTCCAGAATACCCGTTTCCGTGGCGCAGAGGAGACCAAGAACGGCGAGCAGTTCTCCAAGGAGCTGGCTGATCTGGCTGATCTGTATGTATGCGATGCATTTGGTTCCTCCCACAGAGCACACGCTTCCGTAGCAGGTGTGACGAAGTTCATTACCGCTAAGGGCGGCGAGAATGTTGTCGGCTATCTGATGCAGAAGGAAATCAACTTCCTCGGCAATGCAGTAGAGAATCCGGTAAGACCTTTCGTTGCAATCCTTGGCGGCGCAAAGGTAGCTGATAAGCTGAACGTTATCTCCAACCTGCTCGAGAAGTGCGATACCCTCATCATCGGCGGCGGTATGGCATACACCTTCTTGAAGGCAAAGGGCTATGAGATCGGTAAGTCTCTGGTTGATGACGAGAAGATTGAATACTGTAAGGAAATGATGGAGAAGGCTGAGAAGCTCGGCAAGAAGCTGCTGCTTCCCGTTGATGCTGTAACCATTACCGACTTCCCGAACCCTATCGACGCACCTGTAGAGGTAGAGGTTTATGATTCCGATAAGATGCCCGCAGACAGAGAGGGCTGTGACATCGGACCTAAGACGGCTGCTCTGTATGCAGACGCTGTAAAGAGCGCAAAGACTGTTGTATGGAACGGACCTATGGGCGTATTTGAGAATCCTACGCTGGCAGCAGGAACCATCGCTGTTGCAAAGGCTCTGGCTGAGACCGACGCAACCACGATCATCGGTGGCGGAGATTCCGCAGCAGCTGTAAACCAGCTTGGCTTTGGCGACAAGATGACCCACATCTCCACCGGTGGCGGTGCGTCCCTTGAGTTCCTTGAGGGCAAGGTACTTCCTGGCGTAGATGCAGCGGACGACAAGTAATGAATTATAAATATTATACACGGAAATGAGGAGACTATCATGGCAAGAAAGAAGATCATTGCCGGAAACTGGAAGATGAACATGACTCCCAGCGAGGCTGTAAAGCTCTGTGCAGAACTGAAGGAGCTTGTGAAGACAGATGACGCTGATGTTGTATACTGCGTACCTGCAATCGACATTGTTCCGGTCGTTGAGGCAGTAAAGGGAACCAACGTTGAGGTTGGTGCCGAGAACATGTACTTCGAGGAGAAGGGCGCATATACCGGTGAAATTTCGGCAGCTATGCTGAAGGATGCCGGCGTAAAGTATGTCATCATCGGCCATTCCGAGAGAAGAGATTACTTCAAGGAGGACGATGCTCTTCTGAACAAGAAGGTCAAGAAGGCATTCGAGGCAGGACTTACTCCTATCCTCTGCTGTGGAGAGACTCTGGAGCAGAGAGAGACAGGTGTGACGATGGATTGGATCTGTCTGCAGATCAAGTCTGATCTGGTTGGAGTAACCGCTGATCAGGTGAAGGAGCTTGTGATCGCCTATGAGCCTATCTGGGCAATCGGCACAGGTAAGACAGCAACCACCGAGCAGGCGCAGGAAGTATGTAAGGGAATCCGTGACTGCATCAATGAGATGTACGATGCTGCAACCGCAGATGCAGTGCGCATCCAGTATGGCGGATCAGTCAATGCGGGCAACGCAGCAGAGCTTTTTGCACAGCCTGACATCGACGGCGGACTGGTTGGCGGCGCATCTCTGAAGGCTGACTTCGGAAAGATTGTCAACTATAAGTAATTGTTGTGAGATTGAATGATTTCAGAAAAAGTCCTGATGCCGGGAAGCCGGCGCAGGGCTTTTCCTATGCCCAGAGTCTTTAGGGCATTGGGGCAATGCCCTAGACTTTGTGACATCTGTTGTAATTTCATATGGCATATATCGGAAAAATATGTTATTCTAAATGCAGGTGTGACAGAATAATCTTACAAGAGAGGAATGTAAGTATGTATTTCAAATGTAAAAATTGTGGAGGCAATGTGGTATACAGCCCGGAGAAGCATACCATGTACTGCCCGTTCTGCGAAAGTGAAAAGAGTGAAGAACTCGACAACGGCACATCTCCGGAAATGGCTGTCTGCCCGAACTGCGGAGGCGAGGTCCCGGTAGAAAAGCATACATCGGCGACACAGTGTCCCTATTGTGACAGCTATCTGATCCTGAATGAGCGGGTTCAGGGCGAATATGCGCCGAAGCTGATTCTTCCGTTCCAGCTCGGCAAGGAGAGCTGTAAGAAGTCGATCAGGGAAAAGTTTAAGAAGAATCTCTTCGCGCCCACGGACTTCCTGTCCGAGGTGCGGCTGAACGGCATGCAGGGCTATTATGTGCCGTACTGGTTCTATGATTACAAGACGCACTGCACCTTCCACGGCGAAGGAACAAAGGTGAAGACGTGGACGAGCGGAAATACCGAGTATACAGAGACTTCCTATTACGCTGTTGACAGAGACATGGACATCAGCTTTGACAAGATTCCTGCGGATGCCTCCGAGGCAATGCCGGATGATGTGATGGATCTGATGGAGCCGTACAACTACAGCCAGATGACGGAGTTTGATCCGAGGTATATGTCCGGTTTCTACGGCGAGAAGTACAACATGACATCCGAGGTGACGGAGCCGCGCGCGCATAAGAAGATGAACGACGATGCGACGGCAATGCTGAAGGAGAGCTATTCAGGCTACAGCACTGTTCGCACGATCAGTCAGGATGTACGAGTTGAGGACAGCAGCGCTACATATGGTCTTTTGCCTGTCTGGAAGTATGATTATACCTATGCCGGAAAAGAATATCCCTTCTATGTCAACGGTCAGTCGGGAAAAATTATCGGTGAAGCGCCGATATCAAAGAAAAAAGTATGGGCATATACAGGAACCCTTTTTGGCTGCATCACAGCAATTCTGGTCATGGTGCCGATGCTGATAGCGTGGTTATAGGGAGGGTGAGAGACGATGAGTGACAATTTGAAAAAAGAGGCGAGAAAGCAGTATTTACACTACTTCCGCATATGGTTTGTAATTGTAGGAATTTTACTTGTGCTGACAATTGTGATGGGAATCCGCTATTCCATGAGAGAGCCGGTTGTGCGTATGAATACTACGGCACCGACAGAGCGTGTCTATGACTATGCGGATGTCCTGACGGACAGCGAGGAGCAGAAGCTGCGTGACTACATTGCCAAGAAGGAGCAGGAGTATCAGGCGGACTTCGTCATCATGACATTCAGCGAGCCGGTAGAAGGCGATCTTGCGATAGAGTACGGCTGCGACTCTACAGACTGGCAGCACAATATGACAGACATCGCAGACAGCTTCTGGGATACAGCCGGTTACGGCTTTAATAAGAATTTTGAGGGTGATGGCTCGATCCTTATCGATAACCGGTATGAGGGACAGAGAGGTGAATGGCTCTCTACAAGCGGTAAGGTTGAGGACAGCCTCGGAACGCAGGATGTGGAGAATGTTCTGTATGCGGTAGATAAGTATTATGACGACAATCCCTATCTGGCATATCTGAACTATATCGACGAGGTATGCTATCATCTGGAGGGCGGAAGCTCGATGCCGGGAGCAGGCTATTTCTTCATCGCGGCAGTCGTTTCGGCAGTTGTAGCTGCAATTTATGCGGCGAGCCATCTTTCTAAGAACAAGGCGAAGAAGACCGTTGCAGTCAATGCCTATGTGGCAGGCGGAAGACCCAGCATCAAGAATCAGGGCGACCAGTTCATCAGAAAGAATGTCGTGAAGAGACGCATTGAGACCAGCAGCGGCAGCAGCGGCGGAAGCTCCGGAGGTGGCGGACATCATGTCAGCCACAGCGGTGCGAGCCATGGCGGCGGCGGACACAGACACTGATGCCGAAGAAAGCGGTTTGGCGGTAAGTCTGCGGAGACCTAATGGAATCTGAAAAGATTAAAACGGATATTGATGGATATAATACCCGTCCACTGTTGAGTGGGCGGGTGTTTTGTACCTGCGGAAACGCGGGATGGCGGAAAAAAGCAGGTATGGCCAGCGGATTTGTACCTGCGGAAATGGGGGATGGTGTGGAAATGCATGTACGGCGGCTGGCGATGCAGGCGGAACAACCCGGAAGAGAGGCATCGGCGGGAAGCGCAGGTAAAAAAAGCGCAACAAAAAAGTACCCACATGACGGTATGGGTACTTTTGTTTTTACTATATGAGCAATTTAAGAACTTAAGCCATTCCGTTTACAGCCTTGCTGATACGGGAAACCTTGTGGGCAACGTTGTTCTTGTGGTAAACACCCTTGCTTCCAGCCATCTCAATGACCTTGGTAGCAGCGGTAAGCTCTGCCTGAGCAGCAGCCTTGTCACCAGACTCAACAGCAGCGAAAACCTTCTTGATTGCGGTCTTAACGCTGGATCTGATTGCCTTGTTTCTATCAGTTCTTGTGCGGGTTACCAGAATTCTCTTCTTTGCGGATTTAATGTTAGCCAAGTCGTACACCTCCAATTTGTATACAATGAAATATTTTAATTTAAGTTGTTTCGCCTTAGCCAGACACGGAGGACTAACGCAAACATACTACTGTAGTTTAGTAAATAATAGAAAATTTGTCAATACATAATCTGCGTTTTTTTGCGAAAACTACCTTAAAAAGTAATTGAATTTTTGAATCACGAGATTTGTGTCTGCGCACACTTGACACAAACTCGCTATGCGCAAAGGACGTGCGCAGAAATGGGGATAAAAGTGATGGGTAATTTTCAAGTGAGAACGGATCTGGCTCTGGAAGCAAGGGAAAGCATCGGGGAAGCGGAGAGCGAGCTCCGGGGAGTGTCTGTGGAGGAATATTATCGGGAGACGGAGGATGTCAGGGTGACAAAGGTGACGATCGACACCAAGAACGCGGCGAAGACGATGGGAAAGCCGATGGGGATCTATGTCACCATGGAGGCACCGGCGATGGTGGAACCGGACGAGGATTATCACAGGGAAATCTCGAAATGCCTTGCGGAGGAGCTTTTAAAATTGCTGCCGGAGGAGGAAGAGGAGCAGAATATTCTTGTGGTAGGACTGGGCAACAGAGAGGTAACGGCTGACGCGCTGGGGCCGCAGACCGTGGATAACCTTTATATCACCAGACACATTGTCCGGGAGTACGGAAAGGCGGCGTACAGCTGTAACCGGATGCCCCTGCTAAGCGCGTTGGAGCCGGGAGTGATGGCAAAGACGGGAATGGAGACCGCGGAGATCGTGAAAGGAGTTGTCAGTGAGACAAAGCCGGACATTCTCATCGTCGTGGATGCACTGGCGGCGAGAAGCACGAAGCGGCTGAACCGGACCATCCAGATCACGAACACCGGCATACAGCCCGGCTCGGGTGTCGGCAATCACAGAAATGCCCTGACAAAGGAGAGTCTGGGAGTGCCGGTGATCGCAATCGGCATTCCCACGGTTGTCGATTCGGCGACAATCGTCATGGATGCCATGGAGAAGCTGCTTGAGGGGGAGGAAAATGTGGATGCGGTAAAGTATATGAGCAGACAGCAGCCCCCTTTTCCCGAGCTGAACAACATGTATATGACAGGAAAGGACATCGATGCCGTCATCAAAAGGATCAGCTTTACGGTTTCGGAGGGAATCAACATCGCCATGGAGATGCGCATGAGCTGAGAGAGCTGTCAGCGGAAGCGGGACAGAAATGCGGTTGAATAGCCGGACGGCCGAGGGCATATATTGGTACGAAGAGACATGTCGGGAGGAAGTGCCCGGTGACAAAAAAGAGTAATACCGCGAGGCAGCTGCGCGTTGTCCTCGCTGTCGCGGCGGTGGCATTACTTCTGGCATTTCGTATGATGACCGGTGGAAAAACAGAGCAGCCGGACAAAAGTACCGACAGCCAGACGGGCCGCGCGGCAGAACAGCAGGCAGCGAAGGGAAGTGCTTTCGGGGAGAATATGAAAAGAGAGTTTGCCTCGGCGGCGAGGAAGGCTCTCTACAATATATTTATGCCATGTGCTCTGGCGGGAGGCACTGAGAAGAGTGGTGTCCGCTGGATTCTTGAGTGGCAAATGGAGAGTTTTCTTCCGCTCTACGGTTATCTGGTGGATGGGGCGGAGGAATACGGCACCGGAGAGGTTTCCATGCGGGAGATTCTTCTCGCCGAGGCGGAAGGAGAGTACTTCACGGAGAACACGCAAGGAGGAACGGCAGGAACCGGACAGAGCGTGCAGGAAGGCGCAGCAGGAACCGGGCAGGACATCTCGGGAGGAACAGCAGAAACCGGGCAGGGCGCGCAGGAAGGCACGGCAGGAGCGGAAGCGGTGGTGCCGGAGGGAGCAGCATGGGCAGGACAGAGCGAAACGGCGGGCAGCATCCCGTTTCTGCCGCATTTGCAGCAGGCGCAGATTGACAGGGAGGCGTTGAAGGATTATGAGACCCTGTTGAAACAGTTTTACACCGTCGATTCCAATACTACCGTGGGAAGCAGCCAGCTGGATATTGAAAAGCTCCTCGGAAAGGAAATGCGGATTGACAAGGAGAGTCCGGGGCCGCAGATATTGATCTACCATACTCATTCGAGGGAGACCTTTGCCGATTCCGTGCCGGGAGATCCGTCTACCTCAATCGTCGGCGTCGGAGAGTATCTGACAGAGCTTCTGACAAATACATATGGCTACGAGGTTCTTCACCATACGGCGGAGTACGACACGGTCAGAAACGAGGCATATTCCAAGGCATTGCCGGAGATCGAAAAGCTGCTTAAGGAGAATCCGTCCATACAGGTCGTGATTGACCTGCACCGGGACGAGATGGCGGAGGAGACCAGACTGGTCATGGATCTCGACGGGAGACCGACGGCGCGTTTTATGTTCTTTAATGGATTGTCCAGAACAAAGAAGACCGGAAACATTGCCTATCTCTACAATGAAAATCTGCAGGACAATCTTGCGTTTTCCTTCCAGATGCAGCTGAAGGCGGCGGAGTATTACCCCGGACTGACCCGGAAGATCTATCTTAAAGGCTATCGCTACAATATGCATCTTCGGGACAAATATCTGCTCGTGGAACTTGGTGCGCAGAACAATACGGTCGAGGAGGCGATGAACGCGTGTGATCCGCTGGCGCATATCCTCGACATGGTGCTCTCGGGGAGCGACTAGGCAGGGCGGTGGTTTTTCGCTGCAGGCGCGACGTTTTACTAGACAATGAATGTTTCTGTATGCTACAATTCTAAGGATATGGAGTTGATAGTAAAGCGAGAAGTGAGGAAGTACAAATGGCAGTAATGGATCAAAGTAAAATCCGCAATTTCTGTATTGTGGCACATATAGATCACGGCAAATCAACACTGGCAGACCGCATTATCGAGAAGACAGGTCTTTTGACGAAGCGCGAGATGCAGGATCAGGTGCTGGACAACATGGAGCTGGAGCGCGAGCGGGGAATCACGATCAAAGCGCAGGCGGTGCGCACGGTGTACAAGGCAGAGGACGGAGAGGAATATATTTTCAATCTGATCGATACCCCCGGACATGTGGACTTTAATTATGAAGTGAGCCGTTCCCTTGCGGCGTGCGACGGTGCGATCCTTGTCGTGGACGCAGCACAGGGAATCGAGGCGCAGACGCTTGCAAACGTCTATCTTGCCCTCGACCACAATCTGGATGTATTTCCGGTCATTAATAAGATCGATCTTCCGAGCGCGGATCCCGAACGGGTAAAGGAGGAGATCGAGGACGTCATCGGTATTGAGGCGGAGGACGCTCCCCTGATTTCTGCGAAGAACGGCGTCGGCATCGAGGAGGTTCTGGAGCAGGTTGTAAAAAAGATTCCTGCGCCGAAGGGAGACCCGGCGGCACCGTTGCAGGCGCTGATCTTTGACTCGGTGTACGATTCCTACAGGGGCGTCATAATCTTCTGCCGTGTGATGGAGGGTACGGTAAGGCGCGGCACGACGATTCAGATGATGGCGACCGGGGCGAAGGAGGAGGTTGTCGAGGTCGGCTACTTCGGAGCAGGACAGTTTATCCCCTGTGACGAGCTTTCGGCGGGCATGGTAGGCTATATCACCGCGTCCATCAAGAATGTCAAGGACACGGCTGTCGGCGATACCGTGACGGATGCGGACAACCCCTGCAAGGAGCCGCTGCCCGGCTACCGCAAGGTGCAGTCCATGGTCTACTGCGGACTTTATCCGGCGGATGGTGCGAAATATCCCGATCTCAGGGATGCGCTGGAAAAGCTGCAGCTCAACGATGCCTCCCTGAACTATGAGCCGGAGACGTCGATCGCCTTGGGCTTCGGTTTCCGCTGCGGTTTTCTGGGACTGTTGCATCTGGAGATCATTCAGGAGAGACTGGAGAGAGAGTACAATCTCGACCTTGTGACGACGGCGCCCGGCGTTGTCTATAAGGTATATAAGACGAACGGGGATGTCATCGAACTGACCAATCCTTCAAATCTGCCTGACCCGTCGGAGATCGAGCATATGGAAGAGCCGATCGTCAGCGCGGAGATCATGGTGACGAGTGAATTTATCGGTTCCATCATGGAGCTTTGTCAGGAGCGCAGGGGACGTTATCTCGGTATGGAGTATATCGAGGGAACGAGGGCATTGCTGAAATATGAGCTGCCGTTGAATGAGATCATCTATGATTTCTTTGACGCGCTGAAATCCCGCTCCAGAGGCTACGCTTCCTTTGACTATGACATCAAGGGCTACGAGCCATCAAAGCTGGTGAAGTTGGACATCCTTGTCAACCATGAGGAGGTGGATGCGCTGTCCTTTATTGTACATGCGGATTCCGCCTACGAGAGGGGCAGAAAGATGTGCGAGAAGCTGAAGGACGAGATACCGAGGCATCTCTTTGAAATCCCGATTCAGGCGGCGGTCGGCGGCAAGATCATCGCCCGCGAGACGGTCAAGGCCATGCGCAAGGATGTGCTTGCCAAGTGCTACGGCGGCGACATCACGCGAAAGAA
>USGM01000020.1 GCA_900554205.1 uncultured Lachnospiraceae bacterium | reverse complement strand
CGCATTCGGGAAGCACGGCGTGGAGATGACCTATGATCACCTGAACGTGCACGTGGTGCCGGAGAAGCCCAATGAAAATTAAAGTCGTCGATATGACATATGAACAGGCGCTTGCCCAGCCGCCGCAGGTGCACAAAAAGCCGAAAAAGCCGTCGCTCCTGTTCCGGACGGTCCTGCGCGCAGCCTCCGCGCCCGACCTTCTGGCGACGCATTTCCACTGCGAGAAGATCGGCATGGCGCAGATCAAAAGCGATGAGCCCTGCCTTGTCCTGATGAACCACTCGTGCTTTCTCGACCTCAAAATCGCGGAGGCGGTGCTGTACCCGCGCCCGTTCAACATCGTCTGCACGTCGGACGGCTTTGTCGGCAAGGAGTGGCTGATGCGCAGCGTCGGCTGCATCCCCACGCGCAAGTTCTGTTCGGACGCGGCGCTCGTGCGCGACATGCTCTACTGCGTGCGGACGCTCAAAACGTCTGTGCTGCTCTACCCCGAGGCGAGCTACAGCTTCGACGGCACGGCCACGCCGCTGCCGGAGAGCCTCGGCAAGTGCGTCAAGGCGCTCGGTGTGCCGGTCGTGCTGCTGCGTACCTGCGGCGCGTTCGCGCGCGACCCGCTCTACAACGGACTGCAGAACCGCAGGGTCAATGTCTCCGCGGAACTGCGCTATCTGCTCTCACCCGAGGAGGCCGCGGAAAAGAGCGCGGACGAGATCAACGCGCTGCTCGCGGATGAATTTTCCTTTGATAACTTCCGCTGGCAGCAGGAAAACGGCGTCATCGTGAACGAGCCGTTCCGCGCCGACGGTCTCAACCGCGTGCTCTACAAATGCCCGCACTGCGGCACCGAGGGCGAAACGGAGGGCCGCGGCACGGAGCTTATCTGCCGCGACTGCGGCGTGCGCTACCGCCTGACGGAGCTGGGCGCGCTCGAATGTGAGAACGCTGAGGCGAAATTCACCCATGTTCCCGACTGGTATGCGTGGGAACGCGCGTGCGTGCGCGAGGAGCTGGAGCAGGGCAGCTATCTGCTCGACGCTCCGGTGAGCATCTGCGTGATGGTCAACTTCCGGCAGATCTGCCGCGTCGGCGAGGGCCGCCTGCGCCACGATGCGAACGGCTTCCGCCTCACGGGCTGCGGCGGAAAACTGGACTTCACGCAGAAGCCCGAGACCAGCTACAGTCTCTACGCCGACTACTTCTGGTATGAGCTGGGCGACATGATCTGCATCGGCGACCGCGACGTGCTCTACTACTGCTTCCCGCAGGGGAAGGGCGATGTGGTCGCCAAGACGCGGCTCGCCGCCGAGGAGCTCTACAAGCTCAAACGCGCCGAAAGGGCCGCGAAAAACGGCTGATGCAACCGTCCGTTGCGCAAATCCCGAGAGCTTTTCTTGCCTGCCACCGCAGAATGCGCTACGATGAGGACAGAAAACAGAAAGGAGAGCGGCGATGAGCTTTCAGGAAAATCTGATCCGTGCGCGCAAGGCGCGCGGTATGACGCAGGAGGAGCTGGCGGCAAGGCTCCGGGATGCCGGCTTTGCCGTGACTCAGGCGACGGTTTCCAGAGATATCCGGGAGCTGAGGCTGACGAAGGTTCCCGCCGGAAGCGGCAAGCAGAAATATGCCGTCCTAAAACAGGAGGACGGTCACATGGGAGACAAATATATCCGTGTGCTGAAAGCCGGGTATGTCTCTATGGATATGGCGCAGAATATTCTTGTCATCAAAACGGTCTCCGGCATGGCGATGGCGGTAGCCGCTGCGCTGGATGCGCTGAAATTTTCGGAGCTGGTCGGCTGCATAGCCGGTGACGACACGATCTTTGCCGCGGTGAGAAGCGTGGAGGAGACGAGGGCACTGATGGAGAGGATACAGGGACTGGTAAAGGCTGACCGCCATTGAGGCATTGTGGGGAGAAGATAAAATGCTGCAAAGTTTACATGTGAAAAATTTTGCTCTGATGGAAGAGACAGAGGTAGAATTCGGAAGAGGGCTGAATATTCTGACCGGTGAGACGGGCGCGGGTAAATCCCTGCTGATCGGCAGCGTCAATCTTGCGCTGGGCGGAAAGTTCGAGAAGGAAATGCTGCGGAAGGGTGCGGACAGCGCTCTGGTGGAGCTGGTCTTCGACGCGGACAGTGAAAGGGTGCGGGAGAAGCTCGCACAGATGGAACTGGATGCATCGGAGGACGGGATGGTCATTATCAGCCGTAAGATGCAGGTCGGCAAGAGCGTCTGCAAGATCAACGGGGAGACCGTCACGGCGAAGCAGGTCAGGGAGCTGGCGGAGATTCTGATTGATATTCACGGGCAGCACGAGCACCAGTCTCTATTGAACAAAAAGAAGCATATGGAAATCCTCGATTCCTTCTGCGGAGCGGAGTATGAGGGCGCGGCGCGGGCAGTGGAGGAGGAATTTGAGACGTGCAGGCGCCTGAAAAAGGAACTGTCCGGCGGGACAATGGACGAGGAGACAAAGGCGAAGGAACAGTCTCTCGCCGAGTTTGAGTGGCAGGAGATCGAGGAAGCCAGACTTGTGCCGGGCGAGGATGAGGAGCTGGAGCAGCGCTATCGTATCATGAGCAACAGCAAGAAGATTACGGAGAGCCTGTCCGAGAGCTACCAGATGACGGGGAACGACAGCGAGGGAGGTGCGGGAGGTGCGCTCAGCCGTGCGCTGCGCGCCATCAGAGGGGTAACAGCCTTTGACCCGAGGATCGAGGAACTGGAAGGACAGCTGGCAGAAATCGACAACTTGCTTGCGGATTACAACAGGGATGTCGCGGAGTATCTGAGCGACTGTGAGTTTGATGAGGAGGATTTCGCTTCTGTCGAGGAGCGTTTGAATCTGCTGAATCATTTAAAGGGTAAATACGGAAACACGATTGAGGATGTGATCCGCTATGGTCAGGAAAGGCAGAAGCTTCTGGAGAAGCTGACGGATTACGACGTTTATATCAGGGAGCTTACAGAGCAGCTGGCAAAGGCGGAGGAGGGATTGAAGGAGGCGTGTGCGAAGCTGACACAGATCAGACAGAAAAATGCCGTGATTCTACAGGGACAGCTTAGGGATGCCCTTGTCCACCTGAATTTTCTCACGGTAGAATTTGAAATTGCGGTGCGCCCCGAGCAGAATATGACATCGAAGGGCTGGGATGATGTGGAGTTCCTGATCTCGACGAATCCCGGGGAGGCATTGAAGCCGCTCGGTCAGGTCGCAAGCGGCGGTGAACTGTCCCGTATCATGCTGGCGATCAAGACAGTGCTGGCGGGAAGGGACGAGATCGACACGCTCATTTTTGACGAGATTGATACGGGAATCAGCGGCCGCACGGCATGGCGTGTATCAGAGCAGCTGGATACGCTTGCCCATGCGCATCAGGTCATCTGTATCACGCATCTTCCGCAGATTGCGGCGATGGCGGACAGACATTTTTGTATTGAAAAAAGCAGCACGGGAGAAAATACCATTACGGATATCCGGCTGCTGGAGGAGGAAGAAGCTCTCTGCGAGCTTGCGAGACTGCTCGGCAGTGATGCACTTTCCGAGGCGGCCTTATCCAATGCGAGAGAGATGCGCAGACAGGCAAAGCAGCATAAAAAAGATTAAAAAAACCTATACTATATACGACAAATGCAAAGAGACCTTGGCAGGGTCTCTTTTTGTATGGTTTGTATTTGAGGAGCGTGTAGAGTATGGATAGAGAAATAGAGGAAAAGGGCAGGGACAAGGAAGCAGGCGGAAGCCGGGAGCAGGCAGAAATCAAGGCTCAGGCGGGCGGGGAGATGGTCGTCATTCTCCAGAACTGGAAGGCAAGAGTCAGGCGGCTGAAAATTTACCGGGCAATGCTTGTGGCGCTTCTTGTCATCAGCTGTGCATTTCTCACGGGGATGGTCTGCTATTATATAGACAGCAGCATTCCCTCGGTCATCAATGTCCGCGCCGGGGAAGAGGAATCCTTTCGACTGGGTATCCCGGCGAAGGCGGATATTGTCAGCGTAAGTGAGGGCGGGAAGAGCAACATACCGGAGGGAGCCGTAGACATTGACCTGAGTAAGACTGTCACTATGAAGATGGATGCGCAGTCCTCCTATCAGATGCAGGTGAAGCTGTTCGGATTTCTCCCGGTGAAGCAGGTAGGCATCCGGGTCATCGAGGATCAGGAGCTGATACCTGTGGGAACGCCGATCGGCATCTATATCGAGACGGACGGTGTTCTCGTCGTCGGAACGGGCGAGTTTCAGGGTGAGGGCGGCGTGAGCTGTTCGCCCGGAAAAAATATTGTGAAGTCCGGCGATTATATCCGTAAGGTCAACGGAACAGATGTGGAAAAGAAGGATGAAGTGATCAAAATGGTCGAGGAGAGCGGAGGAAATCCGGTCGTTTTGACGGTGGAGCGGAATGGCGAGACCATGGAGGTGGCGATTCAGCCGGAGAAGGACGAGAGCGGGAGCTATAAGATCGGTGTCTGGATCAGAGATAATGCGCAGGGTGTCGGAACAATGACCTACATTGACAGCCATGGAAATTTTGGGGCGCTCGGACATGGAATCAATGATGTGGACACAAGCACACTGATGCATGTGGACGGAGGAACGCTTTATGAGACGAGCATTATTGACATCAAGAAGGGCACGGTCGGCAATCCCGGAGAGATGACCGGGCTGATCGTCTACTCGGACTCTCATATTTTAGGAACCATCACGAAAAACAGCACGCAGGGCATCTTTGGCACCTGTAATTCTAAGGCGCTGGCGCTCGGAACAAGGGATGCGCTTCCGATCGGTTTAAAGCAGGAGATCCAGCGCGGGGCGGCGCAGATTCTCTGCACGGTGGACGGAACGACGAAATACTATGACATCGAGGTCACGGACATCCACCTTGACCACGACAACGTAAACCGTGGAATCGAATTAAAGGTGACGGACCCTGACCTGCTGGAGCTCACCGGCGGCATCGTCCAGGGAATGAGCGGCAGCCCCATCATCCAGAACGGCAAGATCATCGGCGCAGTCACCCACGTCCTCGTCCAGGACAGCACCAGAGGATACGGAATCTTTATTGAAAACATGCTGGAGCATTGAGTCCGTGCAGTCCCCACATAAAAAAGAGGCGATACAAGCTTGCTTGTAAGAGCCTCCTTTTTATGCGGGGACTATAAGGCGAAAGCCGTGCAACCGACGAATGCGAAGCATTTGGCGGTTGGGCACGGACGGAATGCGAAGCATTTGGAGGTTGAGCACGGACGGAATGCAAAGCGGAATCGAGCTGCATTTCTCAAGAATGTGGTGAGAGGCGATACAAGCTTGCTTGTAAGAGCCTCCTTCATACTTTTTGAAATTAGATTGTGCGAAACTTGTTTTTATTTCAAAAACTATGTGACTTTTTGAAATAAGCAGGATATAATAAGTGTATGTATTTCAAAATGAGGTAAAAAATTTCTGCCTGCATAATCAGGCAAGTATTTTGTTTTGCAAAACAGGGAGAATTATATGAATCGTGCAGGAAAATATGTTGACAATTTAACAGGGGAGGCTGCTTACCAATCATTTAAACCAAATCCATTACCGCCGATACCGGAAATTGAAATGGATGAGGAAATCGTGAGACTCTTAGTAGACGCAAATAAACAACTCGTAAAGCTTGATACTGCATCACAGTTAATTTCCAACGCTGATTTGTTTATATCAATGTATGTAAGAAAGGAAGCATTGATTTCTTCACAAATAGAAGGGACACAGTGCACTCTTGATGATGTACTGGACCCGGAAGTGGAAACAAATACAAATCTGGATGTTTCGGATGTGATCAATTATGTGAAAGCAACACAGTATGCGCTGAAACGTTTAGAAAAATTGCCGTTATGTTGTAGATTGATAAGAGAAGTGCATGAGGTGCTAATGGAAGGGGTTCGTGGACAGGATAAGACGCCGGGGGAATTTAGATATTCTCAAAATTGGATCGGACCGGCCAACTGCTCGTTAAAAGATGCAAGATATGTGCCGCCAAATGTAGAAGATATGCAAAATGCGATGTCTGATTTGGAGAAGTTTATCAATGAGAACGTGGATTATGATCCATTGATTCGAGTGGCATTGATTCATTATCAGTTTGAAACGGTACATCCTTTTTTAGATGGAAATGGAAGGATCGGAAGACTTCTGATATTACTGTATTTGATGGAACAAGGGCTGCTGGCTAAGCCGGTTATCTATATATCCTATTTCTTGAAAAAAAACCAAGTGGAATATTATGATAGAATTAGTGAAGTCAGAAGAAGTGGTAACTTTGAACAATGGATAAGATTCTTTTTGGAAGCGGTGAGTAAAGCCGCATCGGATTCTTTGGAAGCAATTTGTCAGCTTTCTGCGTTGCATGATAGAAATATAGAAAAGCTGCCGAAAACAACTCGAAGCAAAGACAATTTACGAGCAGTTTTTGATTATATTGAGCAATATCCGATTATTGATATTAAGAAAACTGCCAAGGAATTAGAGATTAGCTACAATACCGTGGCTACAGCAGTGAAGAAGCTTGTGGAAATTGGAATTTTGCAGGAGACAACCAATGCCGCGAGAAACAGGGTGTTTGCCTATGAGGAGTATTTAGGGATAATGAGGAGAGATACATAAATGAAAACGGTAAAGAGAAAATCGATAGGTACGCACTTTTCAATGGGTGTTCAGCCTGCTTTTATCATTGGAACGAACAATGAGGACGGAACGCATAACTTTGCTCCGATTACATGGGTAAGTGTTACAAGTGAAAAAGATAATGATTAGATGTGCCCATTTTGGAGGCAAGTCGCTGGATATATGAATGCGAGGTGTTAAAATCTGTGGTTACGGGAGAGTCAACTACATTTTTTGCAAAATCAGGAATATTCAGGTTGATGAAAATTTCGTGTGTCGGGATAATTTTGATGTGGATTTGATAAAACTTGACCCTTGTCATTTATTCGGGAATGTATCACAGTATTGGAAATTTACTCGGGAAAATCGGTGATGTTTCGGGATGAAGAAAAGTGTTGCTTTATATTGACTTTTTATTTGAAAAACAATATAATCAACTTACGAGTTGAAAACTTACGAGTTGATATAAGGGAGTGGTTTCATGTTTTATTGCAGAGAAAGGGAACTTCGGGATTTAAATAAAAGATACAATAGGGGAAATTTTGAATGTATTGTAATTTATGGACGTCGCCGCGTGGGTAAGACTGCTCTTATTAACGAATTTTGTAAAGATAAACCTACCATTTTCTTTTCTGCGCTTAACGCCTCGGCACAGGAAAATCTTGAGGCGTTTTCAAAGGCAATATATGAAAAAGAGAATCCGGGAACGGATTTGGCTCCAGTCTATCCATCATTTGATGCGGCATTTACCAAGATTACGCAGCTGGCAGAAAGTGAGAGGTTAGTGCTTGTAATTGATGAGTATCCATATCTGGCAAAGGCAAGTAAATCTATATCCTCCCGTTTGCAACATATCATAGACCATACTTGGAAAAATGGGCAGCTATTTTTGATTTTATGTGGGTCATCCATGAGCTTTATGGAATATCAAGTCTTGGGATATGAAAGTCCGTTGTATGGACGACGTACCGGACAGTTGAAGATTCAGGCATTGTCGTATAGAGAAATTAAAGAATTTAATCCGTCACTTACAGCCGAGCAACAGGCGTTTGTCTATGGTATTACCGGTGGAATTCCTCATTATATCAATAAACTTGCTGTTGTAAATGATGTGGATGCGGCACTAAAGGAGAACCTTTTTAATACATCAAGCTATCTGTTCGAGGAGCCTGAAAATCTGTTGAAGCAGGAACTTAGGGAGCCAGCGATTTATAATTCGGTTATTACAGCAGTTGCGGGTGGAGCGTCACGTTCCAATGAAATTTCTACCAAGATCGGAATAGAAGCACCGGTTTGTGCGAAGTACCTGAAGGTATTATTGGATCTTGGCATTTTGATAAAGAAAACCCCGATTGCTGAGAAACCGGGAAAGAGAACAATTTATGCAATCGGAGATAATTTTTTCAAATTCTGGTATCGTTTTGTACTTCCGAACACATCCGCAATCAGTGCCGGGAGAATAGAGTATATTTATGATTCTGTTATTAAAAAGCACTATGCGGATTATATGGGACATGTTTTTGAGCAGATGTGCAGAGAATATTTATTTTTATATGCAGAAGACGTACCTATCCTGTTGTCCGATATTGGTCAGTGGTGGGGAACTGATCCTAAGCGAAAAAAGGAAGTGGAAATAGATATTGTTGGTACTCCGGCAGAGGGAATGGAATATCTTATTGGTTCATGTAAGTATAAAAATGAACCGATTGGTGTAGACGAATTGGAACTAATGAAGGAATATGCGGGAGTTTTCGGTAAAGGGAAAGGGTATCATTATTATATTTTTTCAAAAAGTGGTTTTACGAATGGCTTAAAGGAACTTGCTGAGAAAGGTGAAGTTAGACTGGTATCCTTGGAGGATATGTATAGGTGATGTCTGACATTTCACCAGCAAGAAAGAAAGGACCGTTGAATATGCTTGACAGACCATTACTAAATTTTGCGTTTTGCATAGATTTTAGTAATGGTTTTGTCGTATGTATGGAAAAGCATCAAATTTGCAGAAATTTTTGCAAAATCAGGAATATTCAGGTTGATGAAAATTTCATGTGTCGAGATAATTTTGATGTGGATTTGACAAAACTTGACCCTGTCATTTATTCGGGAATGTATCACAGTATTGGTAATTTACTCGGGAAAATCGGTGATGTTTGAACAACCTTCGCAAACTCAGATTTCATATTCATCTTCCACATATTCTGCAATATCTTCAAGTCTGCAATTCAGAATTTTACATAACTGGTTCAGGGTATAGCTGTTGACATTTTCGTTTTTACGCAATCTGTCAAGCTGCCCTGTGCTTATGTGATAGTCTTTGATTAACTTATATTGAGAAATATTCTTCTCTTTCATTGTTTTCCACAACTTATCATATATTATCATTTTTTGCATTCACCTTGGAAAAATAGTGTATGCAAAAATTTTATTTTATAGCCTTTCTATTGACAATTGCCCGTATGCGGGCTATACTTGGTGAGAATTTACAATCGAAAAAACGAAGGAGAATATTGTGATGAAGAAACTTTATAAGATTTTTCTGATTGGCACCATGTCATTGATGCTTGCAGCCTGTGGAAATGATGAAGCGAATGCTACAAAAGCAGTGGAAGAGGGGAACGGTGTAGAAGAAACTGTAGAGAAGTCTGTTACAGAGGAGTCTGTTGCAGAAGAGCCTGTTACAGAGCCTGCCACAGAGGAATCAACTGTCGTAGAAGAGAAAAACACGACAGAGTATCAGCTGACGCAGATGGACACCGGATTTTATGGTGGAATTGCGTGGGCAACTGTTTCCGGTGATACCGGTACAAAGCATGTACTCATCAACAAGGAGCTTCAGGTTGTATATGAATTGCCGGAAGGAATGGAAACAGGAGATATTTTTGATGGGAAAGCGATAGTAATTCACTCTGACCAGTCTGCTAATCCGGGATTTATGATACTGGGTGCAGACGGATCGATGCTGTATGAGTGCTCTGATAATCTGACAGGAGAAAGTTATCCTGGATATAATGTTAATTTTACCAGAGATGGCAGCACGATATATGAGAGGAAAGAGAGCGGATTAACTGCGAATACTGCTTATGCCTGTATTTTGAATGATAAGTTTGAAACGGTTGCACAGATTGAAATACCTGAAGATTGTGGCAGGATGGATGCGCAAAGATTCTATTATTGTTTGTCCGATGGTGTGTATGGCGGCAGTCAGTTAAGTCACGATAATATAAATATGGGACAATTAATACTGAATGCCAATGAACATAATACAATTAATATTAATAATTCTATTGGTAATCAGTTGATTTTTATTGTTCATGACATGGACAGATGCGCCGGATTGGAATTATATGATTATGGCAGTAAAAGACTGACGGTTGTTAATGCAGAAAATTTTAATTATAGCGAAATTGCTGACCGGGCAACACTGGAGAATCTGGCAACCGAAAATGGTAAGATGTATAATGCTGATTTTTATCTGATGGAGGCTAGCCTGGATTTTGATTATTATGGGATTCAAGAGGAGGAAACAGCAATTACTTTTAATCATGGATTTATGGATTATACAGTGCAAAATGATGGTGTTAAAGGTATAGAAGGGATTGCTCTTCCGGATTTTGGTGCAGAAGTCACAAATTTCAGATTATCCAATGATGGCGAATACGTTGCACTTCAACTGAGAGGGGCAGATGGGAACATGTATTATACCGTGATTGGAAATGATGGACAAAAGCTTTATGATCCTGTTACAGTAGCACAGATAGACGGACAGGGATATAACAATATGAATTTTTTATGCTGGTGTGGAGATTGGGGTGTCTGCGACGGATATATCCTGTATGAAGGTGGTGCGGGAATCACAACAGATGGAAAAATATTCCAATGGGGAGATGGCACTGCTCTGCCTGGTATAGGAGAAGATTCGTTCTTACATTTTCTGAGTCTGCATGGTAGTTCTAACACACATGAAATTACATTATCAGGCGGATATGTGGTCTGCAATAGCAAATTGTATTCGACGGATGGAACAGAGGTTACAACGGTAACCGCTGTAAAATAGAAGCAACTGAAATACATAAAATTTATTTGGAAAGTGATGCGGCTTTATTGAAGATTATGAAGCTGCATCACTTTTTATATTGGCTGCCCCAATTCTGTTAAAATAGACATTGACATTTCCACACACTTGCTGTATTATGCAAATAGTACAGTATAACAGTAATACAGTCATACATAGAATAGAGTACTGAAATCATAAAATGGGAGATGGAAAATGAGTGCACTTGTCGAGATCAATAACATTTGTAAGATCTATAATCCCGGAGAGAATGAGGTACGGGCGCTGGATCATGTGAGTGTCAGCATTGACGAGGGGGAGTTTGTGGCAATTATCGGACAGTCGGGCAGTGGTAAGTCAACCTTGATGAATATGCTCGGATGTCTGGATGTGCCGACCAGCGGCGAGTACCGGTTGCACGGACAGAATGTCTCGGAGCTGACGGATAATGAACTGTCTGACATCAGAAACAGGGAGATCGGCTTTATCTTTCAGGGCTTTAATCTGATCGCTAATCTGACCGCATTGGAAAACGTTGAGCTACCGCTGATCTATCGGGGCGTGCCGAGAGGAGAAAGAGTCCGGCTGGCGAGAACGGCGCTGGAGAAGGTCGGGCTGGGAAAGCGGATGGAGCATAAACCGGCGGAGATGTCCGGCGGACAGCAGCAGAGAGTAGCCATTGCGAGAGCAATTGCGCAGGCACCGCCGATCATTCTTGCGGATGAGCCGACGGGAAATCTGGATTCCCGTTCCACGGAGGAGATCATGGCTATCCTGCAGGAGCTGTATGAGGAGGGCAGGACGGTGATACTGATCACGCATAACAATGAGATTGCGGACAGAGCAAAGCGCATTATACAGATCAAGGACGGAAAAATCGAGAGCGACACCAGAAGCGGAACGGAAAACAAGTAGTGACAGACAACAATATATAGAGCATATAATCAGCGAGAGGAAGAGAAGAAAATGAGCAGTGAAGGAAAGAAGAAAAAGAAAAAAGGGAAATTGGTCGTTGGCATCGTCGTGGGAGTGCTTGCTGTGGTGTTCATCGGCTTTCGGATCATTTTGGGAATGGGGAGTGTCGGAGCGGGCATTCCGGTGACGACAGCACATGCGGAACGCGGTGATCTTCAGGAAAAGATAACGACCAACGGAACAGTGCTCAGCGAGGAAGTGAAGGTTATTTTCTCACCGGTGAGCGGAACGATCAGCGAGGTGAAGGCCGCTGCCGGAGATCTGGTTCAGGCGGGAGATGTGCTGATCAGCTATGATCTGGAAAAGATGGAGAGCAGCATCCGGCAGTCCGAGCTTCAGCGTGACAGAAGCGAAGCGGTTTACAACAGTGCAGCAAAGACGGATTCCAGGAACCGCCAGAAAAAGAAGGAGGCGACAGCGAATCTGGAGGTGCTGAATCAGCAGATCGCGGACACAAAGACCTACATAAGCAACCTGCAGAATGAACTGAATGTGAATCAGCGAGACAGCAATAATGCGATCGTTAAGGAGACAGCAAACCAGAATAACAGACTGAAGCAGCTGCAGGAGGAGCTTGCCGCGCTGGAAGGACTGGCAAAGAATCCGGAGGGACTGCCGGCAGATTACGCGGAGCAGCTTGCAGCGAAAAAGAAAGAGATCGAGGATGTCAATACCGTTATGACGAATCTTGAGATTGCAAGAAATAATGTTTCAAATAATGATTATGTAACCGAAACTCAAAAGAAAATTTCGGATGCACAGGAACAGCTGACGCAGTATGAAAAGGACAAGGCGGAGATGGAAAGCCAGCTGACCGGCAGCGAAAACGCAATACAGGATTCCTACACAAAACAACAGCAGGAGATTGACAAGGAACTCTCAGAGCTTTCCTATCAGGACACTCTGGCAGAGTATGAGAAGGCGAAAGCCGGAATCGTCGCAGATTTTGACGGAATCATTACGGAGTGCAACGCCGTTGCGGGGGCGGGAGTGACCAGCGGAATGCAGCTTCTGACCTTGCAGAGCAGCGACAGACTCAAGATCTCATTCCGGGCATCGAAGAACGAGGTGGCAAAGCTGGAGCTGGGGCAGAAGGCGGATGTCACAATCTCGGGAAAGACTTATCAGGGTGAGATCAGCAAGATCAACAGAATGGCTGAGGCAAATTCCTCGGGAACACCGATGGTAGGTGTCGAAATTCACCTGTTAGAGACAGGGGATTCCATTATTCTGGGGATGGATGCCAAGATCACCGTATATACAAGAAAAACAGAGGCGGCGCTTCTGGTGCCGGTGGAAGTGATTAACGCTGACAGGGACGAGGATTTCCTGTATGTGGCAGAGAATGGGATAGCAGTGAGGAAACCCATTGTCTGCGGTATATCCACAGACCAGTACACGGAGATTCTGGAAGGAATCAGCGAGGAAGATGAGATCATCATTAGTTCGGTCGGCAGTGTTGAGGAGGGTATGGCGGTAACCGTACTTGGTGGTTCGACAGAGCAGTAACGGCAGGCTGCGAATGCAGCGGAATGTGAGGAGAAATGGCACAGATTTTGGAATATATAAAGATTGCCCTGATGAATATCAGAAGTAATAAGGGACGTTCCTTCTTGACGATGCTGGGAATCATCATTGGTATTTCCTCCGTTATTATGATTATCTCCATCGGCAACGGAGTTAAGGGTGGCATCAACAGTGAATTGAATGCCATGGTAGGGGGACAGATCTATGTGTACTCCGACGGGCAGAATGATGAGGGCATCTCTGTGGAATTTACCGATGAGGATATAGATGCCTTGCAGACGAAGGTTGCAAACGTGAAGGCGGTGACACCGAGGTGGACGCTGAGCGGCACGGCGACCGGAAGAAAGGGAATCTATACGGCATCCATGTCGCTTGGCATGCCGGGGCTTGAGTATGTGAGCAGCGATCCGATCATCGCGGGAAGATACTTTAATGAAAATGATTATTATTCTGCATACAAGGTCTGCGTTGTGACAGAGGCGAGTGCAAGAGCAATGTTCGGTACCACGAACGTGGTCGGTATGACCTTTGACTTCACCATGTACGGATCGACGCAGGAGTTTACCATTATCGGAATACGGAAGGATAACGCTTCCGTGCTGGTGACTGTGGCGGGCACGGAGACGGTTTCCATAGAGGCGCCGCTCTCGGCGATAAGGGAGGCTGGCTTTGAGATCGTGAATGATGCCCTGCTGATTATCAGTGACGGCGCGGAGAACGCAAGCCAGGTCGCTGCCGATTCGGTGAAGCTGATGGAGAACCGTCATGATGTCCGGGGAAAAAATGTTATCAAGGTGGAGAACTTTAACGATTACATGAGCCAGATGAATGATATTCTGAGTTATGTCACGATCTTTGTCGTGTTCGTGGCGGCGATCTCCCTGCTGGTCGGCGGCATTGGCGTTATGAATATCATGCTGGTATCTGTCACGGAGCGGACGAGAGAGATCGGTATCCGAAAGTCACTCGGAGCCAGAACGGGGTCCATATTGCTGCAGTTTTTGTCCGAGTCAGCCATTATTACACTGCTTGGCGGCATTATCGGCATTGTGATCGGCGTGCTCGGGGCAACCGGAGTCTGTACGTTGATTGGCTTTACAGCGAGAATCAGTGTCGGAACGGTGATCGGAGCCAGTCTGTTCTCGTCGGCGGTGGGAATCTTCTTTGGCATTTATCCGGCAAGAAAGGCGGCAAGGCTAAGCCCGATCGAAGCATTGCGCCATGAGTAAATAATCTTGGAATTATATTGTGGAAAAAAGAATTTTGTAATACAATGTAGTAGAAATATCGTATGACTATGTGGTTGATGATATTCAACATCCACTTGTGGGGGCAGGAGAAAAGGAGAGTGCATTATGACGACGACAATTTTGACGCGCAGTGAAAATCTGGTTGAAAATAAGATGAAAATCAAAAGGATTTTCCCGATGGAAAGCAGCGTGGTTCATCTCGCCTGTGCGGGTGTGTATGCGAATAAGGACGCGGTCGTGGATGAAGAAAAGCTGCTGAAATGTAAGACGATGCTGAACAGTGAAGTGGGCTTCTTTTCCAATTTCAGAAGCACAGCGCGCCCTATCATTATCTCAATGCTTGCGCTGAATGACGATCCGGAAGGGCTGCTGTCGAGAGCGTTGGAGGTCTACAGTCTGTTGAAGGAGGATTTCCTGTCATCGATCTATTTGCCGTTGACGGCAATGGTGATTGCTGAAAATGCAGAGCCGGAGAGATATCAGGAGATCGCGAAGCGGACAAGGGGACTTTATATACAGATGAAGTCGGAACATCCCTTCCTGACATCGGGCGAGGACAGTGCGCTGTGTGCGCTTATGGCACTTATGGATAAGACAGACAGTGAGATGATTCGGGACTCGGAGGAATGCTACCGGATTCTGAGAAAGCAGTTCCGCACCTCTCATTCCGTGCAGGGGCTGAGCAATGTGCTTGCCCTGTTTGACGGAACGCCGGAAGAGAAATGCGAGCGGACGATCACTTTTTTCGGAAAGCTGATGGTTGCAGGCTTCCGTTATGGTGTCGGCTATGAACTGCCGACGCTGGGTGTGCTTTCCATGACGGGAGGGGATCTGGACAATCTGGTCACGGACGTTGTCATTGTGCATTCATGGCTCTCGAAGCAGAAGGGCTTCAGAATGTTCAGCGGGATTCCCTATAAACAGTGCCTGATGTATGCGGGCATGATTGTGGCGAGAGACAATATTCAGGCAAAGCTGATGCAGACGACGGCAGTGACCGGTACGTTGGCCTTAGTGGTTGCACAGCAGACTGCTGTCTGTGCGGCAGCAGCGTCAAGCGCGGCGGCAGCTGCGAGTAGCAGTTCACATTAAAATGGTGTAATAGAATTGAGATGATATGAAAATAACAGAATCGTTCGCAAATTTACCTGCGGACGATTCTGTTATTTGTTTTGATTAAATTCATTTATTAATTCCGATACAATCTGAAATTGCGAATCGGTCAGTTGGTTCAACGCCGTATACAACGCATCTATTTCCTTTGGATATGAGGAGTCAAAATTGAAAAAATCCATAGGACTGATCTCCAGATAATCACAAATATAAAAAAAGTTGGTCAAAGAAGGAAGTGATTTCCCTGTTTCAATATTGTTAATATAACCGGGATTCTGCCCGATCGATAAGCTCATATCACGAGCCGACACACCCTTCTTTATGCGTAATTGGCTCAAGCGGTTTGCAAATTTTTCTTCATACATATTCAACACCCCTTGCTATATTGTATCTAATATCTGTATGAAATATGTTGGAATACAGATGATAAAAACATTGAAATATAGGATTGTAGATGATATAATTGCCTTTGTGAAGGAAATAAACCAATTTATAAAAAGGAACGGAGAGATAAGATATGCAACGCGGGAAGAAAACGAGAAAAATGAAATGGATTTTTCTGGTATTGCTTATGACGACGATTTTGTCCGGCTGTGGAAGAGAAGAGCAGCGGGATGAGGAAGCGACAGATGCAGAGCAACAGCCGCCCATAGTCATGGTCGGAGATTCCGAACAGAATAGAGGTACAGATGTGGTTCTGGTGATGGACGAGAGCGGTTCCATGCGCAAGGCGGATAAGGAAAGGTTGGCGATTGAGGCGGCGAAACTATTCGTAGACATGGAAAAGACATCCAATGCGTCGATTGCACTGGTGGAATTTTCTAACAAGGTCGTTTCTTCCGGTCTGTTAGATACAAGCCAACAGGAGAATAAGAATCAGTTGAAGGAGGTATTGGATGGGGTGCGTTACTCTGCCCCCGCGCATACGGATACCGGAGCGGGACTGTTAGAAGCGGTATCTGTTCTGGATGGAAGTGATGTTCGGAACGAAAAGGTAATTATACTTTTTACAGATGGGAAAACAGACATTGATGCAGGTACACCAAACCGAACGATAGAAGATTCGCTGAATGATGTAAACACTGCCATTCAGGAAGCTGCACAGAAGGGGTACAAGATCTACTGCATCGGACTCAATGCGGATGGAAAAGTAGATGAAGAAATGCTGAGAAACATCGCGGCGTCTACTGATGGGCAGTACAAGATTGCAACAGATGTAAATGATTTGCCGGACTTCTTTAATTCTATCTTTGCGCAGATAGATAAGTCTGAAAAGCAGAATATTGATGAATTTGATGCAGACGGAAATTATCATGAGATGCATTTTACGATAGATAACAGTAGCGTTATGGAGGCCAATATTGTGATTCTGTCTTCTATGCAGATCGAGGATATTTGCCTGACTGATCCTTCTGGAACGGAGGTGGATATTCAGGAAAATACGAGGGTGGAATTCAATAATTCCGCAAAATACTCTCTTTTGAAGCTGTTCACTCCCGATGTTGGCGAGTGGAGCATAAAGGTAAAAGGAGTAACGGGAGACCATATAAAAGTAAACCTCATCTATAACTATGATATTGATCTGATTGTGGAGGCTGAAAATACAGTCGTTGTAAAGGGAAAAAAGATTAATTTACAGGTTTATCTGTATTCCCGTGGCGAAAAGATAACAGATAAAGCAATTTACCAGAATATGTCGGGGTATCTGACGATACAGAACAAAAATTCTCAGGAACAGCAGCAGGAAGAATTGAAGCTGGGGTGGAACGGCGACTGTTTAGAGGGAGGCTTCTATGCGATGGAAATCGCGCAATATGAAGTCAGCGTACATGTGGATGGAAGCGGTTTCTACCGTGACAGTGACAGCTTTAGTATAGAAGCAGTGAAAAGCCCTCCTTTGACCAAGAAGCAATTCGAGGAGATAAAGCTGCGTCCGGGAAAAAGCAAGGAACTCGATCTGGAACAGTACTTCTATGATCCTGACGGGGACGGCGAAATTAACTATTCCGTCTCTAATACAAATGAGTTTGTTAAGGCGGAACTACAGGAGCAGACACTGTTGCTGAAGGCGGAGAAGATCGGTGAGGGAAGAATCACGATTATTGCCGAGAATGGTTCAGTGGAGAAGACCGAAAAGAGGATAACGATCGTTGTAATGTCTTTTATGCAGGCATATGGAAAAGTATTGTTAGTAATTCTTGCTGTTGCTATTCTCGTCGGGATCATCATACTCTGCCGCAGAAGAAAAAGAAGGCTCTATGGTTCTTTTCAGATTAGCGTTCTTTCTGCCGCGAAAAATCAATACGGCATTTTCGATACGGAGGAGTTTGACATTCTGAGTTCAATTTCAGCGGAGTCCGTAGGAAAACGGGGCTTTGCACTGAGCAGTCTGTTAAGACTGATCGCCGGATATTATATGGAGACGGATGAGGAGAAAAAGCAACGGTTTACGGAATGCCTGATGAAAATGGAGACCGAGTCGGCGCATGTAAAGGTACTTGCGAACGATGCAGCCTTCTCTATCACGGTGAAATGTAAGAGCGCTTCGGCAAAACTGATGCACATGAACAGTGTGACGGAACGGAATGAAATTGTAGTCGACCTGAACGGCGGGAATAAATACGGTATCAGTAACATCACAGAGCAGGAATTTGGAGTGCGTTTTTCGACATCTGAAAACGAGTTTGAACAGATCAACATAAAATACAAGAAAATGTAGGAGGACAGCAGACATGGCATTAAGCGCAAAGGAAAAGGAAAGACTGGACAAAATGAGTTTTGCCAATGGGGGCGGTTTTGAGAATTTCATGACCGGACGGAGAAAGGCGACTCCCGCAGACAGTAAGTTCCTGTTCATAGGACTTGGCGGAAAGGGGAGCAAGACGGTAGCCGGTATCAAGACAGCGGTGTATAAGAAGATTGATTGCCCGAAGGATAAAAAGAAACCGGATAATTTCGAGTATCTGATCATAGACACGGCAAAGGACGACATGGATCAACTGGTAAAGGCTGGTTATGGGGAGGTCGGCTTAAGCGACGCTCCGCAGGAAATGGAGACCTGCCAGCTTTATGATGCGTCGGCAGCTGATAAACTAAAACCGGAAAACAGGAATTTGATTCCAGAGAACATTAAGGAATGGATCAGTCCTACAATAAATGCGGAATTGCAAGGGGACGGCGCCGGCGGAATCCGTCAGGCGGGAAGGTATCTGCTCTTTGGAAATGTAGCATTTAAGAGGGTGGAAAATACTTTGACCCTGAAATTACAGAAATTGCATAGCCAGATAAAAAATCCTGCAAAGGAAAAATTGATCGTTTATATCTTCGCAGGAGTGGGGGGCGGTACCGGAAGCGGGACGATCATTGACATTCCCTATATTGTCCGCGAAATCTGTAAGAGAAATAAGTGGAGTGTAAAAATGTATGCATATATCTTCCTTCCGGATACCTATCCCAAGGAGGCAACGGGAGACCATCTGCGTTATAACAGCTATGCGGCCCTAAAAGAAATCGATACCTTAATGAATATCGGACAAATGGGCGGTGCGGCACAATTCAGGGCGGAGTATGTCCCCGGCTTTTCGGTGGTCTCTTCAGAGAGGATCTTCGATAGCTGTGTGCTGGTTTCAGGAAAGAAAGATACAGGGCTGGTGGCGGAACCGGACAAATTTACGCGCAATGTTGTTGTGGATAATATTGTAAATCTGGTTACGGATAATCAGGCAAACAATCTCTTCTTAGCAAATTCCTTTTTGGATAATTCTCCTAGTGAGATTGCAAATGCAGTTGTCAAGCTGTCTAACACGGTTCCGAGAAATGCACATTATCAATATCTCGTGATCGGTACAGGAGAGATCATTCTTCCCATGGAACAGATCATGGCATATCTGGCGCAGGGAACTATGAAGAAGCTGGAGAGTGCGTGGGATAAGCACCCTGGACAGAAGAATGTGGATAATCTGCTGACAGAGATCCATATGCTGCCGGAGGAGCAGGCGGGAGCGATCGAGAGTCAGTCCACGGTGATGCCGCTTCAATATAGCAAAGAACTCGGCGGTCCCATAGACAAGAAAAATGCGGAGATCATTTCCGGAAGCTTGTTTAACGCGATCAAGCAGATGTGGATGACCCGTAATGTGGATCTGTATAATGCCTGGGATATTGCAAAGAACAATAGCCTTGAAAGGATTGTGGGGGCGCTGGATGAAAGGTATTACAGACTGTTTCAGGATGCAGATGCAGGCATCTATTTCCTGCGGGAACTGTTTTCTGCAAGAGTGATAGACGGGGATAAGTTCAACGGTATCTGCCAGCGGCTCCGGAATGAGTATGTCCCCTCCATCAACGGTCTGATTGCAGGTCAGCAGGAGATGCAGCGCCAGATCGAGATGCGGATGCGGGAAATTGTAAGCTCACTGGGCGGAGTCATGGGCGGCGGCATGAAAAGAAATGCCCTGATTGAAGAATACAGGGAGCTTTGCGTTGCCAGTCTGGTGTGTGATAACCGGATTTATCTCTATGAAAATATCGTAAAGGACTGCATGAAGCAGATATTGGAGCATCTGGAGCATAAGCTCACGGCGCTGCAGAAGTACATAGATGTGCTCACCTATATGAAGGAGATTGTCAGCGCAAATTACCAGAACGTAATGGAGGGCAAATTGACACAGGCGGAATATGCCGGAAGACTGATCGATTTCAGCAGCACGGATAATGAAACATTGCAGGTACTGCATTATCTGGATGCTATGCTTGCTGGGGAGACAGCGGAGGGACTGGCAACGGCACTGGAGGGGAAGATCATCCAGACAGAGGGAAAGTGGGCTGACAGTCCGGACAGCGCAGAGGAATTTGAGCCCATGAAGGTATTCGTTCAGTTCATGGAAGACAGATATAAAGCGGTTCCAAACCTAACGTTGGAAAAATTTCTTCAGATTAAATATGGACAGGGTGGTTTTTCGACAGGCATTATGGCGCTCTGTAATGAATTGAAGAGCAAAGCGGATGTGATCTTCCCGGTCTCTCCGGTATTCTCCTTAAGCAGCATGGCGTCCCATAAATATGTAGTGATACCGAACAGTGCAACGAATATGAAGACAGATTTGGAAGCGTTTGCCAAGGCGAATGGCGCGGCGGTGGCAGAAAGCAGTGATGCCAACAGTATTTATTGGTATAACACGGTTATCGGTGTGCCTCTGTTTGCCAACTCTGATATTGCTTATTATGAGGCTGTGTATGAAAAGAATGGAATTTCCGGCATGCATCTGCGGGAAAACTCCACAGATAACTGGAAGGATTTTCCTGCGTTGACCGTGCCGGAGGTATGGACAAATCCAGATCAGAACCCACGGGAAAAAAATTATCTGAATCAGGTACAACAGGACACGCAGTGCTATCTGCAAAACGGACTCATAGAGAGGGATCAGACAACAGGACTCTATATGGCGAAATGCTTCCGAAGAAACAGCCCTTACGCTGACAGGGAAGCCGTATTGGAGTGGTGCAGTCGGGACTATGTATCAAATTTCGAGAAAGATGAAAACGGCCTCATTCAGAGCGGAGCGGCTCTGTGGAAGAGCCTGTGTCAGAGCTTTCAGGGGGAGATGGAGGAGTATACCATCAACATTCCTACGGTCTATATGCAGGTGACGGATGATAAGCTCTATGAAATGCTGCGCCTGAATGTATTCCTGTATAAGCGCCTGAAGGAGACCTACGAGCTCTATAAAATATGCGAGAAAACTGTGGCGCAGGAAAATGAAAAACAGATGGAAAGACTGGCGAGAAATAAAAACATAGCAAGGTTCTACGATTATGCAAGGACAGGAATCCTTCAGTTCCGTGAGGAGGCGGTCATCCTAGAGAA
The DNA here is from genome assembly GCA_900554205.1 of uncultured Lachnospiraceae bacterium. Taxonomy (GTDB): domain Bacteria; phylum Bacillota; class Clostridia; order Lachnospirales; family Lachnospiraceae; genus Acetatifactor. Next base: position 11,525 of record USGM01000020.1, on the reverse strand, counting down.
AAAGAACGGAGAAGAGGAGGAGGTCTCCTACTTTGAGGACTATACCACTCTTCAAAACCGCTTTTATGTATATTGGGCTTATCAGAAGCTGATCGACAAGTATACGGAAGAGGAGCTGCAGGATCTGGACAATTACTGTACGGAGCTGAACAATGATCATTCTCCTGAGGCGAGAGAAAAGTACCGGGCTTTGTCAGACGCCCTGATACAGAACTGTGAAGAGGTGCGGGAGGCATTGAAAAAGCTTGACCTGAAGAAGGCGCTTAAGGATGAAGGGAAAGAAGCGATGACAGCGGAATATGCGGACTTTTATACGGAGCTGCTGGGTAAGCAGAAGGGGAAAAAATAAGTTTAGGAGCTGAGTGACCATGAAGGAGGATTCACTGTCCGGCAGGCAGGTAAACTACAGGCTGGAAGAGATCATAGACAGTGCAGCGCCCAGGGGTGACGGACGGGTGCCAGAGATGGATAAGATGCCGTTTTGCATTGTGTATGGGGAGGTACCGCAGACAATCTGCGATATGCTTGAAAAGGAACTGAATATGCAGACGGGCAGTGAATCCGCAAAGATATTGTGTCATATTCGCGGCATGGAGGAGGCAGCGGATGGAATTGATGCGGCTGTCCGAAAACACAGGGAAAATGTGGAGAAGGGAAATGTCCCGGTATTTGACGATTTCAGCTTTTTCATTCTATTTATGGCAGAGAAATTTCGTGCAGAGGAAATGCAGGCTTTTCTGAGACTTTTACAGGAGAAGTGCAGACAAAAAGGGTTTGGCGGGAAATACAGCATCCGCTATTACTGTGTTTTTGATTATGAAGTAATGGATGGCGTTCCCGTAAGGGAGGAAATGGATGCCTTTTTCAGGGAAAACAGATATCCTGTGGGAATTATTACGCCGAACAATGTCTACAGCACGGATTTCCAAAGGTTCTGGAAAGGAATCCAGGCGATTGCCATGCACATTTTTCTCAGCTGCAGTCATACGGATGGAAATCGCTTTGGCATCGTGCAGAGGGAGACAGCCTGTTTTTATACTTTGGGATATTGGAAGCTTGACGTGCTGAAGCAATTATTGGCGGATCATTTTATTTCGATGCTGGAAGGACAGAGTCAGAGGACTGCGACGCCCGAGGTATGCAGGGATAAGGTGGCGGAAGCAATCGGGCAGATTACGGAATTTGACAATAGCCGGTGGCTCGACCGGTTTGAGAAGATGCCGGTCTTATATTCGTCTGGGACGGAAGAAATACTAAGGGCGAAATGGATGGGGCTGAAAAGGACCCAAATCAGTCTTGCTGATCTGTCTGTAAGACTTTACGGACAGACGGACAGCTATACCCGTTTTCTGGAAAGTAATCTGGAGGATGGCATAGAACAGGAAAGGTTGGATTCCTTTTTCAACCGGCAGATCGGAAATTTTTACTTTGTGAAAAATCAGCTGGCGGCGGTGCTGGAAGAGCTTTATAAACGTTATGAGCAGGAACGGGAAATGTGCCGGGAGCAAATACGGATAAAGGAATGTATTGTGCCTGACAGACAGAGCACGATAGCTGACATGATACAGATTCTCCGTGCAAGAGTGTGGACGAAGGAGGGGGAGGCCTTCCGCTATACCAGAAGGCTACGGCTGATCCAAAGTCTGCTGGAGCTGCTGGAAACACCGGAATTTAAGAAAAAGCTTAGTACGATCGAAGCAAGAAATCTGGAGCAGTGCAACCAGCTTAAGGTATTGCGCAGGGAGATGGCATGGAATGACAAGGAGTCTTCCTTTGCGGAGCCGGTCACGGTGTTCGGGGAAGAAATAGATCAGAAATTGCTGTGGCAGGATGATCTTCTGGATGAAAGTGTTTTGCAGAACATCCGGCTGAATGTAGAGGAATTACAGCAGAAGGTATGTGACTTCCTCGAGCATAACACGGATGCGGTGTTAAATACCTTTCTGTGCAGGCTCGAGACATTAAAGAGAGATAAGAAATTAGAGCTTTTTTATGCGGCAAGGCTGAGACCATCCTATGACAGCCGGGAGGAGGAAATTTTGTATCTGAATGCGAAATACCACAGCGAAATGGATTGGACACATAAGCTGCCGTATCTGAGCATACAGGGTAGGAACTGGCAGGGTTGCAGCCGAATGGAGCTGTTCTGCATAAAAGAGATCAGGAATTTGGCACAAATTTACAATATGAGCTAGGAAAAAACGAAATGATAAAGGACATTACGGTCTGCTGCGAACAGGGACAGATAAAAGTAAGCTGGAAATGGGACAGCGAGGAGATTGAAAAGGTAAGAATTACATATAAGAAGAAAGACTCCTCCGATGGGGACGGAATCGGATTTGGAGAGGTGTCGAGAATTCCGCATATGGAGATAGGGAGTCAGACGAGAGCGCTGAGGGGAGAGCAGGGCTTATATACCTTTACCTTCCTGCCCGGCAGGAGGGACGGATCGTGGGGGGAAAGAGTCGTTGCCGATGATGTACTTCTCGGGGAAAGGTTTGACATTACATGGAAGAGAACGGAGACAAGGGAAGGAACGGTAATCAACTTCCCGGCCATGGGAGTTTCTTTGCCGGAAGGAATACTGATGGTAGAAAGGGAAGGCGTAAAATGCAGGATATGGGAGGAAATAACCTCCGGTACCCGGTTAATGTTTCCGGGCGGAATCCCGTCGGATAAGCTTATGCTTTACATCAAGGCACCTTTTGATAAGATCTATCGTTTGCGCCAAAAGTAGGAAGTGGAGGACGGAAGTTTGAATTACTACGAAGTACATTGTACGAATTGCGGAAAAATAGTAACTGCGGATAGAATGGCGGTCAACCTTGATGAATTTATAAAAGAACATCTGAAGCGAGTAGCGCTGAGAAGTAGTAATGCCTTTTACCGGGAGGCATCGGAGATATTCGATGAAATAAGAATCGGTATGTATCTAACGAGGAGTGAGATGCTGAATGAGCGAATCATCGATTATGAAGACAGCATTGAACTGAGCGTTGAGAAGGTAAAGGAATTTATTGAAAAAACCTATCATGTGACGTTTCCACAGAAGACGGCGGCCGAAGAGGCAGAGACAGAGGACAGCTTCTGGAAGGAAATCAGTGAATATGTAGGTGAGGACAAGGCATCAGCAGAAGGAGAAAAGGGATCGGAGGAGAGCTTCATTGATGAACTGGGTTTTAAGCTCGCCTTCTATAGAGAAATAGACAACGATGAGCAAAAGAAGAGGGCATATCTTCACAAGCTGCTTGAGCTGTTCAGAGAATACCCACAGGAGATTCTTCTGAAATGTTCCTGCGAATTTCTGAACCAGACAGATGACAGGGGACAGGATTTTATCTCCGCATTGCGTGTTACTTATGTGGATAACGAGGTCGTGGCATACAATCATATGGTTTGTCCTCAGTGCGGGGAAGCATTTTTTACCGATGCGGGAAGATATGAAGAAAAAATTATCGTGATGCTGGGAAGCTCGAGAGTCGGAAAGACAGCATACCTTGCCGCGCTGGTGGAAGAAATCAATCCATTGTATGGGCAGTCAAAATACCCGAATATTGTGATCCGGGACACGGTGGATAAAAGATATGTCAATTTCAAAAACAACATTCTGGAGGCATACCGGAGAGGAAAGAAAATAACAAAAACAGACGAATCCAAAGGAGAGGTAGCGTTGTTTCCGTTGGAGATTGTGATCAACGGAGCGACAATTATCTTCTACTTTGTCGATTTGCCAGGTGAGGTATTTGTGCCGCGCGATGAAAGGGAAAGGGAGAACGGAGCCGCAAACGGACGGTTCATAATCAATCATCGCAGGATCTGCTATTGTGCAGATGCGTTCTGGCTGTGCATAGACCCTGTCCAGATCGATATACGGCTGCATAACGCGAATGATTCCGCCGAGATGGCAGACAGGGTGGAAATGGACATGGATATGGTACTGTCAAATATTGAAAATATGGTTAATATGATGGGAACAGGGAAGACGAAGGTGCCGACCGCCATCGTGATTACAAAGAGCGATTTGATCTCCGCGGAGGAGAAGCTGTATTCCTGCGGGCGAAATATAGGAGCCGACTGCCTTCTGGAAAACAGACAGTTCAGGCTGGATATTTTCAATGCGATAGCGGATAGGGTACAAAGGTATCTTTTATCGGACAATGTAAAAAATCTTGTGCCGAAGCTGGAAAAGATATTTGATTACAAAAACTTTTTCTCGGTGGCGGCTTATGGGAGAAATGTTGAGAGCCGTGACGAGGAAAGTATGAAAATGCCCTACGGAATCAGTCTGCCCTTTCTTTGGACAATCACATGTATGGAATATCTTCAGCCTGTGAGATTCGTGTCGAAGATTGAGAAAAAGGGATTTTTGCACAGGCAGGAAGTGGTGCGTCAATCTTACGAACCCGGGGAGCATGATGATCTGTTTGTCAAATGATATTGATGGAAGGGAAGGGTTATCGGGTATGCAGTTACTATACGGAAATGACGGAACAAATTATCATACAATAGCCAGATCAAAGGATATGACGGATATGCAGGAAAGGGAGCTGCTTGTCGGTTATCTGGGTTACGAGTTCGCAAGGGATCCGGCAATATATTCTACGGTAGAGAGGGAGCCGTTGGCCCTGACCTATGCAACCACAAATCTGTCGAAGACATTGCCGGAGGAAAAAATTCTGCTTTCCGTCAGCGGCAGGATGAGGAATTACCTGACTCCCTCCTATTGGGCGCACTTTCAACTGTTGGATATTACGCCGGAACTGTATGGAGAACATTTTTTTGATCTGCTTCATCGAACTTACATAAGAGATACCGAGGTGAATGAGTACCTACATAAGGACATTGACACCTTTAAAGGCAGATGTGAGGAAGCCGGATCTATCGACGGCGATTTCCTGGAAAAGGATAAAGTTACGGTTCTGGTCGCTGCTGTTTTAAACGTTGCGGACAGTCTTTCGCGGCAGGTGAAGGTGATACTGGATGTGGAGGGGGATGCTTATAACCGGCGGGCCATGGAGGTCATCACAGCGGTTTACAGATATATTCCGTATCACATAAGGAAGGCAGCAGGCTTTTGCACTTACGGAAAAACGGACAGAAGCGGCTCCAACAGGGTTAAGCTGTTGCTCTATACGAGAGAGCAGGCGGGGCTTCTGGATCAGGATGCAATAGATCTGAAGAATATGGACTGCAAAAGGGAATTAAGCCGTATTCCTGCAGGAATGGTCGAGCTTGCCAGGGCTTTTACGGAAAGTACGGATGAAGTGCAGAAGGGATGGTTCGAGACCTTTCAAAAGGTATTCGGCATACAGAATGCATCGGTAGAGGATCATATTATTATATTTAAGAATGCGCGTAAATGGCAGGAGCAAGACCTTGGAAGCATCATGGATGAAATCGCAGCCTATGCGTATAAGGAACAGACAAAACAGCCGGAAATGCCTGTTTATCAGGTGTTCTGTAAGATTATGAATAAACGGTTTTTACAGGAGCACTACGATTTAAGGTACAACGAGCTGATTCGGGAGATATTGGAGCAGCAGCGCGATTTCTGCTTCGACAATCGGATGAATGCCTATCTGGCACTGGGGGAAGCCATAAACTGTGTCAGCTTTGAACTGCCGGTCTTCATGAACTGGGAGATGGAAAATGTAATAGAGCCTTTAAAGGCAAAATATGACGACGAAGAGTTGATTGCACAATATAAAGAGAAATACATACAGCTTCGCAGGAGTAAAGTGCGCGGAGCAAAATTTGCCGAAATCTGTCTGCACATGGAGGAACAGATCAAGGAGGCAGTGGAGGAGGCGCGCGAGCGGATAAAGCTCCATACACAGGAGGAAAAGCAGAAACTGCAGGCGGTTTTGCAGTCACGCCGCTTGGCAGTGCGAGAGATCGAAAGCGTCTATTCGGGCATTAAGTATAAAAGTAATTATGAGGTATTTTCGGAGAGCCTGATAAAAAATATCGGTGATCATATAGGAAGAATTCCTTTTTTCTCCAGCTATAAAGCGTATTGTGACTATCAAGCATATCTGGCAGAGTTACAGCCATATTTGTCGTCGGCAGTACCGGAGGAATTGAAAAGGGCAGTGGAGCAGAAAGGGAAGACGGTGAAGGAAATGCAGCAATATAGAAAAATAGTATGGAATCACAGAAGCCAGATATTGGACAGCTATCAGAATATTTATTTGATGCGCAGGCTGCAACAGGGAAAAGAGTCTGCAATAGATGCTCCAGATTATGAGGTGCAGATAAAGGATCAGTACTTCGAGATGAATGAAGCGGAGCTGCTGGCATTGGTACAGTTCCTGCTCAGTCCGTCCGACATCAGAGCAGACGCTGTAAAGGACATGCTGCCGAGAAACAGAAAGCTGATGGAAGGACTGATGGATATTGAGGCGTTTGACGAGGAACATTTTCCCTATCTGTGCAGCTGGTATCAGGGCGACGCAATGTACAGAAAGATCATTCGCTATTATGCGGGTGGATCTTGGATGCAGTCAAAAAAACGGATTGAGGACGCAATCAACAACAATAATCAGCGGAACGACTTAAAGGGAAAACGAAATACAAAGCCGAAAAGAGATCCGGTTATGTTTTGGAGAAGAAAGTGGTGGATTGCTGTGGCTGCCATTGTAATAATCGCTGCTGTCAGCCTAATTATTATTGCTTAATTGCCGTCTTGGCAGGGAACGGGTCTTATGTGGGGGAATGGTATGTCTATAGAATCGTCAAATGATGCAATATGCAGGACATATTTAGCGGAGCTGGATTTTGTAAAACTAAACTCCACCGATATTGCGGCAAGGAATATGTGGTGGTTTCAGATTCGGGGGACTACAAACTTCAGTGAGAACATGACGGATGAACAATATCTGAATCTCTTTCAGGAACTGCTGAGCGGGTGCATGATCCCATTTTGCAACGTGGGTTTCCTGATTACAGGAGATTCCGGTCAAGGAGTCCGTATTTTTATTGGTATTACGGATGATGACGAGATGTATGCTGCACTGCGGAACGGTTATCTGGCGAATGTCCCGGGAATTGAAGTTACGGAAAAAGTAAATTATGAGGACTTGAATTTAGGGAAGAGATATGGCGGCATTGTCGTCGGAATTCCATGTCGGGGGCAGGAGGAAGGGCACAACCTGACCTCCGCGAGAATGCCGTTGGATAAGATCGGGAAAAGTCTTCAGGGAAAGGAATTTGCATTTCTGGTACTCGCGGAAAGACAGGCAGAGGTTACTGTCACCCAGTCCGTCAAAGAGGTGGACAGCCTCATTATGGAGAACAGCAGTCTGCTTACGACAAACAGAACCAATGAGGCAGGTGTGCAGGTTACTTATTCCAACGTGGCAGCACAGAAATATCAGAAAAATCTGGAACAGAGGCAGCAGATGCTGTACAGAGGTCTGCAATGTGGTTTATGGAAGGTATGTGCATATTATGCCGCCGGGACAGAGACAGAAATGCTGACTTTAAAGAACAGCATTATTTCTAATTTTGCAGGAAACAGTGATTCCAGATATGAGCAATTGAGATGTATTGATGTGGAAGATGGGATGAAGTTTCTCGGAAATCAGCCCTGTGCTCCGGTCAGACAGGATGAATGGGGAAATGGTTCGTATCTTCTGCAGACGGAAATGAACAGCTGGGATCTGGCACATTATTTTTGCCTTCCCAAGAAGGAGATACCGGGGTTTTATATAGACGAATACGTAGAATTTGACAGCATGGTGAGGGAACAGCCTACAGGCCGGACGATACGGATTGGGAATATTACCTCGGCAGGCAGGAAAAATTATAACGTCATCCAGAATTACTACAGAGTATCGTTGGAAGATCTGTCGAGACATGCGCTGATTATCGGAATCACAGGCGGCGGAAAGACTAATACGATGAAGAGCCTGTTAAGCGAAATATGGAGAAAAAACGGTGTACCGTTTCTGGTGATTGAGTCCGCTAAGCGGGAATACATAGAACTGATGCAGCTTGAGGAGAACAGGAGTAACCTGCATACCTTCCGGGATATGTCCGTTTTTACACTCGGAAACGAATCCGGAGACGGCGTGCGGTACCGGCTGAATCCTTTTGAGGTCATGCCGGGAATTACCCTCCAGACGCATATCGACTATCTGTTGTCAACCTTTAACGCTGCCTTTGAGATGTATGCGCCGATGCCGTATATTCTGGAACGTGCCGTCTATGAGGTCTACGAGGATAAGGGATGGGACCTGTTCACCGGTGTAAATAAAAGAGGGCTCAGGCATTATCCGACTCTGAGCCAGTTATATTACAAGATCGACGTGGTAACAAACCGGCTTGGATATGATGAGGAGGTTCAGTCTAATGTCAAGGCTGCGTTAAAGGCAAGAATCAATTCTCTGCGGATAGGAGGAAAGGGGGCATTGCTGGATGTTCCCCAAAGTATCCCCATGGAGGAACTGTTGAGCAGTCCCTGTGTGTTTGAACTGGAAGACATAGGGGACGATGATATAAAAGCCTTTATTATAGGGATTCTGCTGGTACAGTTATATGAATACAGAAAATCCTGCGGTTCCTCCGAGCGGCTGAAGGGGGTACTCGTGTTTGAGGAGGCTCATCGTCTGCTGAAAAACGTCACCCCCGGGGAAGGAAATAATTCGAGAGTAAAGTCCGTGGAGTTTTTCTGTAACATGCTGGCAGAGATCCGGAGCTTCGGGCAGGGGATTATCATTGCCGATCAAATACCTACGAAGCTGGCTGCCGACACGATCAAAAACACGAATCTTAAGATCGTACACAGAACTGTCATGGAGGATGACAGACAATGTATGGGAGCCGCGATGCACATGACGGAGAAGCAGACGGACTATCTGAGCTCCCTGAAAAGGGGCTGCGCCGCAGTCTTTTCGGAGGGAGATAGCCGCCCCAAATTAGTTATGATGCCATTGGTTAAAAAAGGAGATCAGAGGCAGAGAGCGGAGCTGATCGGCTGTATCAGGCAGACGGTAGAGGAACGGTTTAGGGACTACTACCGTGACGGTAAGGGGCATAACATTGCCTGTCTGTACTGCGAGAAAAGAGATTGTCCATCGAGGGAATGGTTGTACAAGGTACAGAATTTCGGCATAGCGAAATATCAGACTGCGCTGAGAGAGGATGGCTATTCCCTGAATGCCGTGAAGGACATACAAAAGGATTTTGAAGGTAAATACGGATTGGAGCGGCAGGATAAGGACAAGCAGTTCTGCACAATGGGATTTCTGTTAAGAGATATGAAGCTTACGAAGGAAAAGCAGAGCGAAATGCTGGTGGAATATATGGGGTATTTATTCCCTAAGGAAAGGAGTTGAGATGCTATGGAATCGGGCAGATGCCATGACCGCCCCAAGGTTTTGAAAATGGATGAAGCATCCTTTGTCGAAAAAAGCGCCCGCATTGCAATGGCGGCAGCAGACGAATACCGGAGCAATCTGGAAGACAAGGGAGAATATCCGCAGACCGTGATAGAAGAGATGACGGAAACAAAGCGGAACGAAATTGTCACGGAAATGGCGAGGGACTATGTCGGTGAGGACACAGAGATACCTGCAGAATGTGCATCGGAAAAAGCCGAAAAGTATTTATTCGGCTTTGGCAGACATGAGGTCCAGGAGACGAACGAAAATGTCAGGGAGCGGCTGGAGCAGTGTGGGGTGCAGAAAATTGAACTGAACGGCGTACTGGAAAAGTATCAGGAGCTTGTGGCACGCAATATGGAGGAGATGTGCGAATCCTATCCGGAACTACAGGGATATATAGGAAGCATCCGTGCAACAGAACTGCGAGAGGGAGTTTTTGCGTGCGCCGGGCCTGTCATGGGGGAAAACGGATATTGTGCAGAAGTTCTGATCAATAAGGAAGCCTTTTCACATGACGGACTGGAACGGCGGATCGCCAGACTCGAAACGCCGAACTGGAAGGGAGAGACATGGCTGGCAGGACAGGGTGAGGATGCCGTTATGAAGCATGAAATGGCCCATGTCTTACATCTTCGACTGTTGGCGGAGGAGCAGGGACTGGCGATCGGAAGCTACGACAAGAAGGCATATCGGGAAGTACAGGAAAGGTACAACAGAAATCAGATTGCTACGGAAATCTGTTATAGCACGCTGAAAGAACAAGGCGTTCATCCAAATGAGTGGGCAGGACATATCAGTATCTACGGAGCGCATGACATGGGGGAATGCTTTGCGGAAGCGATATCCGAATATGAAACAAGAGAACATCCGCGTGAATTTGCAACGGAGGTCTACAACAAATATCAAAGGAGGCTGCAAGAAAATGATGATTATACCGCCTGAAGAATTATTACCATGGATTTCTGTCGGAGAAAACGGAGAATGGGTACATGCCCCGCAGATGCCAAAGGAATTGGAAGAGGCATTTAAGAAGTTTGTAGAAGACGAAAAAGCTTTTCGGGAAAAACATTGATCTGAAGGGGAAAGACATATGAGTGCGAAGTGTGCAATTTGTAAACGAGCATTTGTCAGTGCACCTGGGCAGATATGCATCACCTGCAAGATGCGCCAGCAGAACAATCAGATGCAGCAGAGTCCATCCCAGCATACACCGGCAGCACCAATACCTGCCGGATCATCTGGCATAAGACCTAAAAATACCAGCCCCATGGAAGAGCCCATCCAGAAGCCAGCAGGATATGCAGCGGGAAAAAACGGTTTTTATACGGGAATCGTGCAGAATGTACATAAGGAAGAAATCGGAAGAGGAATTCTGCGAAGATGGTTTCAATCTTTGATTTACGGAACCCCTCTGGTTTTTTCAGATACACAATACGAGTTCAGTCTGTACTTGGAAGGAAATTATACAGCGGAGCAGATACAGGGTAAGGAAGTCATTTTTTACGGGGATCCGGGCTATTGTTTTCTGAGTAATAACGGCACTGTGCAGGTGCGGGGAAAAACAGACAGAAACGGAGTGCTTATTGCAGAGGAAATTTGCGGAGTAAACACGAGCTTTCGCATGAGACCTAAATTTGCAATTCCGGGTATTCTGGTACGTCTTTTGAGTCTTGCGATCCTGATTGGAGTAATTGCAGCAGTAGTGTATTTTTCAACAATGGAGCGGGAGACTGTCGTTGATACGCCGAGCACCGGAAGACTGCTATTTGCCGCTGCGGGTCTGGCATGTGCAGGACTGGTAGTGAAGTTAAGGGTTCCAAAGAGGTTTTTAATAGCGGCAATTCTGGCTGCAGTTGGATTGCTCTTCGTGGAGCCGGTAATAAGCGGTGTGATTTTTGCTGTTTTGCTGCTGTGGAGAATCATCAGGAGAAAGTAAAAAGGTACTAAAAATCAGATAAGGAACACAGGAGGCGTTAGTATGGACAAATCAATGCTATTGGATGAGAAACTGCCACTGGTTACAGAGTACGATGACAAGTACGAAAAGACAGATCTGGACGAAGTTCTGACGAGGGCTGAAGCTGACGACCCGGCCGCAATGTACGAATTGGCATACAGGTACCGATGCGGGTGTGGCGG
>USGM01000019.1 GCA_900554205.1 uncultured Lachnospiraceae bacterium | reverse complement strand
TGCGTGGTTTCCATCCATGGTTTTCATCTTTCTTGCCATAATGAATATTCCTCCTATTGATAGTGAATGTATTCAGTAATAAATCTCCCCAAATAGATTGTCCTGGAAATTTACCTGATAATATTATAACAAATTCTCGTCAAAATGCAAATAATTTTGATTTATATCCGGTATTATTTTTCGAACAATTACAAAAAAGCTGTCTACTGTTTTTTCAGATAGTCGATAGCCGCCCCGATTCTCTCCACAGGAAGATTATGGTGACTGTAATCCTTGTGAGCCGGACTTAAGGTCAGCATACTGATTCCAAATTTCTTCTGCATCCATTTCACAGACGACTTCGCCATATAATCCTCACAGTCATCTCCAAGCATGGCGATAATTGCGCTTTTCGCGCCCTCCACCGGCCAATAGCAGCCGTAAAAGCCCTTTTCTGTCTCCTTAATCTTCTTCATTTGCCATCCTCCTTAAATATCAGGTTCAGTATTGTCTCAATCTGCGTTTCCAAGGTCTGTTCATATGCCGACTCATGAAGCTCGTCCCGGGATTCTGCCGTCAGCACAAGCACCTTGCACAGATTTGCCACCAGCGCCAGATTGACATTCTCCCTCACATTCTCCAGATAGCTTAGCAGTCCGACGGTGATAGCGCTTTCCTTCTCCAGATCCGGGATAAAAGCATTCGTTGAATACAATAGCTTCGCCTCGTCCTCCAGCGTCATATGCGGATAGATACTGATATTCTCATCGACGACCGACTGCAAATATTTTCTCGCGTCGTCCCGTCCCAGCTTCCGCCGCCCGGACAATGCCTCCGCTCCGATCAGCGTCGGAATGACCTTCTGCGAATGATACCGGATCAACTCCGCCATGTACGCCTCCTTGTTCTTCCAGAACTTGTAAAACGTACCGACCCCGATGCCTGCTGCCTCTGTAATTCTGGATATGGAGGTATGCTTCATCCCATATTGCTTGATCAATGGGAAGCCCGCCTCCAGCATCTGTACCCTGATCTGTTCCCGCTCTTCCTCAGAAAAAACTCTTACCGGCATATCTTCTCCTTTTTTGTGAATGTTTTTATTTTTCATTCACATAATGCATGTTAGTCCACTCTAACCTATTTGTCAAGCACAAAAAAGACGCCTCTCTGAAAAAGAAGCGCCTCTGTGTTTACTCTTTTTTCTTCTCCGGCAGCTGTGCCAGTATAATCGCTATAAAGATGAGCCCGCACCCGAGCAGTTCTTTTGCGCCGAGACTCTGTTTCAGGATGATCCAGCCCGCGAGAACCGAGAAGACCGATTCCAGACTTAACAGCATCGATGCCACCGTCGGATTTATGCCGTTCTGTCCGACGATCTGCAAGGTGTAAGCCACACCGCAGGATAAAACTCCTGCATAAAGAATTGCAAGCCATGCCCCGGGGTCTGTCAATTTTGCCAGCCAGACATCCGCTCCGACACGGATTTCCGAAAAAAACATCGGGATCAGGCTTAAAATGCCACAGACCAGAAACTGGATGCAGGACATTCTCACACCATCAACCCGCGGTGAAAAATAGTCGATGACAAGAATATGCACCGCAAAGAGCAGCGCGCATGCCAGCAGCAGGAGATCGCTGCTCTGGAGCCGCAGAGTCTCGGACATACAGAGCAGATAAAGTCCAACAAGTGTAATCGCAATTCCGGTCCAGACCTTGACGCCACATTTCTTCTTTAAGAAAAGTCCGAGTACCGGCACGAGAAGAATATAGCAAGCTGTTAAGAATCCCGCCTTGCCCGCCGGTGTTCCGAGACAGATTCCGAGCTGCTGCGCAGAGCTTGCAAGAAACAGAAGGACACCGCAGCTCAAGCCCCCGATAAGGAGTATTTTCTTCTCTGCCTTCGTGACCGGTTTTTTACTCGTCAGCTTCATCCGGTCAAGAAGCGCAATGACCGGCAATAGAACAATGCTCCCGATCAGTGAGCGGATTCCGTTAAAGGTGAAGGGACCGACCGCGTTGCCGCCTTCGCTCTGTGCCACAAAGGCAATGCCCCAGATAAATGCCGTAAGAACAAGTAAAATTGAGTTCCTGACCTGTCTGCTTTTCATGATGTCTTATCCTTCTGTAGTTTATTACTGTCTGTAATATTGTAGCAGGAGCCTGACGACCCTGCTGTAGCTGATCTTCCCATCGGCAATGCCGTTTACCTTCAGATTTGCATCTATGAAGACATCCGCCGCCTTGTCAACCACCTCAGTATCGATCAGCGCATCGCCGTTGATGCGATCCCATTCGTCATCCGATACAAAAATGTTGTCCTCCCACACCTGACCGGAAACAGCCACATACCTGGCGGCATCCACTGCCGCCTCATAGGTCTTCGGGTAATCCTTATACAATTTATACACATCATTATACAGATATGTCAAGACACTTAGGTTGCCCGCGTACTGAAAAAAGGGATTTTCCGACTGCACGCACGCCAGATAGCCGATCAGATTTGCCTCATCCTCGTAGATGTAGCCCCTCAGATGCGCAAGCTCATGGCACATCGTGGACGGTATGTTCAGAATATGCATGACATCATTATAATTCGCTTCCATGGAAAACGGGAAATAGTATCCCTGCATATACTGCTGGCACATGAAATCGGAAAAATGAAGCGCCTTCGGTCTCGGATACCAGCCATCCAGCTGGGAATAAGTCTTTCCAAGCTGCTGCATCAGCCCTCTCGCCTCATCCGCCATATCTGCCAGTCCGGTATTCCAGCCCTCGCCGTCGCGGTAGGAGATCTGTACTCCACTTTCACCGGTGTAGATAACCATTCCCGTCTTGTCCCGCTCCATAACCTCCGCGAGCCGGTTGCATTCCGCGGCAACCTTGTTATACATCATCAGCAGCTCCGTCGCCGTGTATTCTCCGTCATCCTCACCGAAATAGTGCTCCGAAAAGGTGGAAGCATGGTAGAGAATAAAGCAGTTCAACGTCATGACGGCACCGACGCAGAGCAGTGCCCACGCAAAGAACCGGTAAAATCCAAGGGTGAAGCGCTGAAACTTTCCGGCAGGTTTTTCCCGCCGCTCAGCCCCGGAACGGCGTCTGCCGACAGCCCGGATTTCCTTAATCACTCCAGTTACCGCCCATATCAGCCCAAGCGCTGCCGCCACTGCCACGAGCGCAAGCCCAAGCAGAATCATCCATTCCCCCACAGAGAATGGGAAAATCCCCGTGATGCGGCCGAGCGTATTTACCCATGCAGGAAACACATGGGCAATGTACCAGTCGCAAAAGGAACTGCTCACCCACGCCGCAATATTTAACAAAATAATTATCGCCAGAACCACCAGAAAAAGGATTCTGCCCTTCTTTGTCTTACGCTGCACTGCTCTTATTCTCCTTATGTGTCCTGATCTTTGATTTCTTCCAGATTCCTGTCAGATATAATATGTACAATATTACCGCAGAAATACCGTTGCTGACAACTACAGAATACCAGACACTCCGCACTCCGAGCTTTAAAACGCTCTCGCAGAACCAGAGAGTGACAAAGCGGAATACCCACAGTCTCGTCGCACTGATCGCCATTGTCACCTCCGTGTGCCCTGTGCCGTTGAACAGACCCGTCGTGGAATTATACACACCATTCGCAAAACACCAGAAGGCCATGATACTTAAGAAATCAGCTGCCATTGCAATGACCCCCGGATCATCGGAAAAAATACCGACCACGGCTGTCGATACAGAGGGCACTGACAGGATTCCTCCGCCGACCAGAAGAAATACAACGGAGATACCCATTGCAATCAGATAGCCCTTCCTCGCCCTGTCCGGTCGTCCTGCGCCCATATTCTGTCCTACGATCGTGGATACGGCAGAGCCGATACCGTTCGTCGGCAGTGTCACAAGGCTGTTGACCTTATTTCCGATTCCGTATGCCGCCATAGCTTGCGTGCCGTACACATAAACATTTCTGCTCATCAGAAGAAATCCGAGCTGCATGGTGCTTCCGCCGATCGCTGTGGGAAGTCCGATGCGCAGGATCAGTCCGACGCCCTCCCTCTCAAGGTGCATGTATTTTCTGTCAAGCGCTACATCGTCCCCGCTTTTCGCCAGCAGATAAAATGCCACAGCTGCCGGTACCAGCTTCGCAAAGACGGTAGCAAGCGCTGCTCCCGCCACACCCATGCCGAAAAAAACGATCAACGCCGGATCGAGGATCATATTCAGAACGATTCCCAACAGATTCAGAAACATAGGGGAAACCGCATCTCCCTGGGACTGATGTACCGCCGAAAAGATATTGACCATGAACAGAAACGGCATATCCCACAGCACAACGCGCAGATAGACGACCGCATGCCGATAGGTCTCTCCGTCCGCCCCCAGCCAGCGGACAATCGCCGGTGTAAACAGAAAGCATACCACCGCACAGACCAGCGCAAAGCCCATCGCGCAGACAAAGATCTGGTTTGCAATGCCTCTCGCCGCCCGTTTTTCACCGGCCCCGATATACTGTGCGATCAGCACCGAGCCCGCCACCGTAATTCCAGAGCCAAAATTTATAATGATGTTCTGAACCGGGGTGACAAGGTTGATGGCGGCCAGCTGCTCCGTTCCCAGCTTTCCCAGCCAGTAGGTGTCTGTCAGATTGTACATTGTCTGGATAAAGCTGTTGATGAAGACCGGAACTGCCAGAGAAAGAATTGCCTTCCAAAGATTTCCTTTCAGAATTTCTTCCTGATTTTTTAAAGCGGATACCCTCATTTTGTTTACGCCTCCTTAAAATGCAAGGTAATTGTATAACAAAATTTCCGTGGTATCCGCTTTCATTTTGCGAAAGATATTAAAAAATACTGTTTTTTTATCCTGGTTTATTCCCAGGACATATACTGTGCATAGTCATCCCAGATACAGCAGATCCATGTCTTTCCCTGATTCAGCACGATCTCATTACCGGATCTGTCATAGTAATGGGTGGGAGAAGACTCGCTGCTGCGGCTCCATGTAGCCTCAACGACCTTGCCGTTGGTAAAGATATAAGCGTTTCCGCTGCCTATTGTCTCAAATGCAAGATAGTCGTAGTTAGGGTCATCGGGAAGTCTCTCGGAACCGTCACATACCTTGAAGATAACGTTTGTCACCGTCAGCTGCTGATCGTTCATGCCATCTGTATGCGCTGATCCCCACTGGGTACGGTAGTAGAGCCTGTCTGCCGCATTATAGGTAAAGCAAGGTGTATGGCTTCCGTATCCGCCGGAATTCGTCTGCGTTCCGCCCGGGTATACCTTTGTTGCATCTGCGCAGTCGTCATATGTCGCGAGATAGCCGTCATCGGCAAACTCAAAGATCCTGCCAAAGCTGCTGTCATAGTCTGTTGCATAGCCTCTTGCCTGCACACCCTTTGTATAGCCTGCCACATCAAGATAGCCCGTAAACTCGGTAACTGCACCGGGAATCAGCGAGGAATCTCTCTTAAATGCAGCGTCATATCCGTTGTAGATACCATCTACAGTCGCGCTGATATTATCCACTCTGTCAGAGTTGATCAGCTCCTCGACCCAAGGACGTGCAAGACCCCAGTTTACATAAATGGCATCGAATGCCATAGCCTCATATACATAGTAATCACGGCTGGAACGCACCGGTCCGATCGTGGTCAGATCATCGTAATCCTCAAACAGTGCCATCAGACGTGTAATACGTCCCTCTACCGGCGCTTCATAGATCACGCTCGCGTAGGAAATGCCGTTCTGACGCAGCAGCGGAGAAGTTGACTTATAACCCGCACGTCTGTTGTTCGGCATCATGACCGCCATGCTTCTTCTCTCAGCGACGGATGCATCCTTCCACTCACCGGTGAGCCAGCTCTGCAGCTTACCGTCCACCTGCACTCTGTCTCCAATCTTATGTGTCTCGCCGCCGGATGACATGCCGTCGTCATAGACTACCGGATCCTTCTCGACGCTGGGCTGTTCAGAGGACTCTTCCGACGATTCGCTCCCCTGCGGTGCGTCTGTCAGAATCGGCTGGGGGTCAAGCGTGGAAACCGGAGAAATCGGTCCTTCACTCGATCCGCCACATCCTGCCAGAACACCCATAGCCATTGCTATTACAAGTGTTGCTACAATTTTTTTCTTCATAGGGAATTCCTTTCCTTTCCTGTATTCTCTTTCATTTTAGCTCTCAGAATGCAATTTGTCTATTTTTTCGACACAAATTGATGTAGAAAATTTATGGCAAAACTGTTCAACTTAACCAAAATGCCTTATCAGAGATTAGCAAATGAATTTTCCACAATGTTCGGCAGCAGTGTGTAAATATTGCAACCGCACAATTCGTCAAAAAACTTTTTATTCTCCAGACTGGCTCTCCATTTGCTCAGTGCGAAGTCCTGCACCCCATACCGCAGTGCAACATCCAGCAGCCTCTTCTCCATTATGCACGCCCCGGTCGGCAGAGATATGGCATCGCAGAGCTGGATCAGCCTGTCGTAGTCATCGAACTCCGCATTTCCGATAAACTCATCAAGAAACCTGACTTCCTCCTCCATACAGTCATATTTGCCGAAATATGTACGGCTGTCCCCGCCCGGAAAAGAATGCGTCAGACAGATCCTCGCAATCTCCGGCTGACCAATACTGTCCATATAATAATAGCCCTCGAAAATATGCCGGATCGCAAAAACGCCCGCACGGCGCCCAATGTCATGCAGCAGACCCATGCAGTATGCCTTCTCCGCATCCATTCCCGCAGCTTTCGCAATCAGCTCCGCATTCTGTCCTGTCGCCCTGCTGTGATCGATCCATGCCCCCGGATTCATCTTTTCAGCCAGCTCCAGTTCCCTGTCCGCCTCCTGTCTGGTCAACATCATCTCACCTCTTTCTGCAAGCATATAGACATCTTATAGGATAAATTTAAAATTAATTGATAAAATTCCTTAAGCTATTCTTAACTTTCTGCTCCTAACAAAAGAAGTCTCCCCCGCCGGCTGTCCGGCAGAGAAGACTTCCTTTCATGCTCTGTTTAGCTACGGCTCGGAACGATGCATGCCGCAATGATGTACGCGAGAATACCGCTGCCGCCTGCGAGGCAGAAAACCACCCATGCGAGACGGATCCATGTGGGATCAATTCCGAAATATTCACCGATGCCTCCGCACACACCCGCAAACACTACATTTGATGTTGATTTGTATAATCTTCTATCCATACCCTTTTCTCCCTTCTGCTGTTCTAGTTTATATCATGTTTCATTTGATTCCTTCAGCATACATTCATTATACACACTCTTTTTCCAGATAAATAGAGGAACTTCTGCATATTACCGCCGCTTATTGTGCATCCGCCGCACCGTCCTGCACAACGCACTGGCTGACAATGTCATAGTAATTATTTCGCAGAATATATGCGCTGAACAGATACCGGTTCCTGACCTCCTGCTTCATTGCCGTCATATAGGCTGTCTGCTCGTCCTCCGTGAGCTCCTTTTTCCATGTAGTCGTCTTCTGCTTCTTGCTGTAGGCTACGGTATCACTCACAAAGCTCTGATCGTTGAAGATGACCAGACCCTCCTGGTCAGAAAAAATATCCCTTCCGGCATACATGCGCGAATCATAATCAAACCCGAACAGATTTAACAGTGTGGGCAGAATATCAATGGAACAGCAAGCCTTATCCACATAGACCGGCTCTTCCATGGCATTATTCCACAAAATGAGGCTGTTCCGGTAGAGATCCATGTCCTTCGACAGATCCTTTCCCGCCAATTCCTCATACTGCTCCTGTGTCATTCCGTAGGGATAATGGTCGGCGCTCAGACAGATGACGGTGTTATCCAGCTTACCCGCCTGCTCCAGCTGCTCGATCAGATACTGCAATGCTTTGTCCAGCTCGATATTGCAGGCAAGATAGGCCCTTGCGTTCTCTGTCATATCCAGATCCGCCACGGCGTCCTTATTCCATGCGGACATCTGATTTCCCTTGAAATTATAATTCATATGCCCGGAGACGGTCATGTAATAGACATGGAATCTGTCGTCGTTGATATACTCGCCGATCGTTCCCTGCATCATCTCATAGTCAGATGCCGGCCATGCCTTCGGATGCTCGACCGTAAACAGCTGGCCTCCCCACTCCGCCTCGGACAGACCTCCCAGCTTGATTGCCTTAAAATCGTACCCCAGATTCGGATGGGACAGATAGCGGTCATAGTAGCTAAGGGTATTGTTATGGTAGGCACGGCAGTACACTCCCTCCGCAGAAAAGAATCTCGGCAGCGTGTACGCCATATTGTTGGAGGCACTCTTCCGCATACTGAACTGTCCGTCCGGTATCAGTCCTGTGCAGTTTACATACTCGCCGTCACTGGTGCTTGTCTGCCAGAGCGGTACATAATAGTTGTTAAACACAAAGCCGGAATTGACGAGCTTATAGAGGGTCGGTGTCAGATCCTCCCTGATGGCATAGGTTGAAAAGCCCTCCGCCGTCAGAAAGATCAGGTTATAGCCCTCAAACATTCCGGTATATTCATTCCGGTTCGTCGGAGTCAGTTCCGCAATGTACTCCGCCAGCCACTTTACCTCTTTTCCGCTCTGTGAAAGCTCGGCCAGCTTTGCCAGATCAAGCTCAAAGGCATGGGGCGAGGTATCAGGCTCCGGCGTACTCTCCGGTACGGGAGCATCCGTGTTGTCCGGTTCGATCGTATCATCTGTCATATTCCCTTCGTCGGACGGCTCCTCCGGCACAGGTGTCGCTGTGACTGTCGCTCCCGCCGCTACCTGCACCGCATTGTCCGGCTTCTTCGGTATTCTGTCGAACAGGGAAGAGATCTCATAGATGCCATCCCTCTGTACCATCACGAGCACACCCATCTCCTGCATCACAGTCGCCGGGTCGTAATACTCCCGATACTGCTCTGCATAGTCGGCACCGGTCATGCCGCCGATCAATATACTGCACACGCTGTAGACCAGTGCGACCCACGAAAAAAGTATCAGACGAAGCCGCTGAATGCCCCGCCCTGAATGAGGCTGCCAGATTTTCTTCTTTCTCAGGATCTCCAGCACAATAATTGGCAGCGCAAAGAGCACAAGCAGAGGTGTTGTCTGCAGCACGCCTAAAAGCGCCTCCCGCCAGTAGTTCGTCAATGCGTTCTGCCCGCCGAGAAACATTGCCGCCAGCTGGAGCGGCTGCCGGAAAATGTGCATATAGACAGCCTGCACGGCGAAAATGATAAATTGCAGCCAGAGCATGATGCGGGATGCTATTTTCTCCCCTTTCTCTGAAAAGCAGCTTCCTATCAATGCCTGCAATGCCGAAATCAGCGCAATCACGCCGAGCGTAAAGATCGGATTACATCCCTGAAACCCATAGCTTCCCAGATGAAAAACAAGTTCCATATAGATCAAAATTCCTGCGTACACCAGCCAAGCGATCATAATTTCAATTATCCCCTATCTCTGCCCAGCTGTCAGCTGAGCAGCTTTCTTTCGTTCCTCTGTCAGATCAAAGTATTTATCTGCAATAATGTCATGCGCAACCAGTTCCCTGTAGGTAGTCTCCTGCTCCGGTGTCATCACCAGTCCTACCGTGGAATTTTCATCCGTAATCACACAGCCTGTATGTTCGATCAGCCAGAATAGCGGCGAATCATTCTTCGGTATCTTCTCCCATATTTCGTTCGCAGGCATCGACATAATATCCATCAGTGTGTGCAGGTGCCCTGCCTGTGTCAGTCTGTAGCTTCCATCCGGCAGAATGACGCCTGACGCATATTTTCTCCTGTCCTCCCCAAGACCGGCGAAAAAACCTTCGTCAATAATCATATGGTCTACTCCCTCTGCTGCGCTCATATCTTTTTTATCGAGGTAAATTCTATATTGAAATCAAAAGAATGTCAACGATGGCAATTCTTATTTTTTCATAATATATGTGTAATCTGCCCGCAAAAACAGCCCCGGAAATACCGGAGCTGCTCTTGGGATTATGTATGTGTATGGTATTGATCAGATAATGGCTAATTAATTTTGTACATTGAAGGCCTTGATTCCGGGATAGACAGCTGCCTCTCCCAGTTCCTCCTCAATGCGCAGGAGCTGATTGTACTTCGCAACACGCTCGGAACGGCTGGGCGCTCCGGTCTTGATCTGACAGGTATTCAGTGCAACTGCGAGATCTGCAATCGTCGTGTCCTCCGTCTCGCCGGAACGGTGAGAGGAAATTGCCGTATATCCTGCCTTATGCGCCATCTTGATGGCCTCGAGCGTCTCCGAAACGGAACCGATCTGATTCAGCTTGATCAGAATCGAATTACCGCAGCCAAGCGAAATTCCCTTGGAGAGTCTCTCTGTATTTGTCACAAACAGATCATCTCCGACAAGCTGAACCTTGTCGCCAAGCTCTGCTGTCAGCTTCTTCCAGCCTTCCCAGTCTTCCTCATCCAGTGCATCTTCAATGGAGATGATGGGATATTTCTCGACAAGCTTTTTCCAATGTGCAATCAGTTCGTCAGAGGTATATACTGTTCCTGCCTTGGGAAGCTTGTATTCGCCGATCTTACCGGTCTTCCACTCGCTGGATGCAGCATCCATGGCGATACGGAAATCCTTTCCGGGTTCATAACCGGCCTTCTTAACTGCCTCAAGAATTGTCTCAATCGCATCTTCATCGGACTTTAACGCAGGTGCAAATCCTCCCTCGTCACCTACAGAGGTTGCAAGTCCGCGATCCTTCAGAATCGCTGCCAGCGCATGAAATACCTCTGCACACCATCTCAGGCATTCCTTAAAGGACGGTGCGCCTACCGGCATAATCATAAATTCCTGAACATCCAGTCCTGAGGAAAGTGCGTGGCAGCCGCCGTTGATAATGTTCATCATAGGAACCGGCAGTCTGTTTCCCGACACACCGCCGAGGAAACGGTACAGGGGTACATCCAGTGAAATAGCCGCTGCACGGCAGCACGCAATGGAAACCGCAAGGATTGCATTTGCTCCAAGCTTTGACTTGTCCTTTGTCCCGTCCGCCTTAATCATAGCCCTGTCAATAGCATAAATGTCAGATGCATCCATGCCGGTCAATGTCTCGTTGATGACGGTATTGATATTTTCAACCGCCTTCTGTACTCCCTTTCCGGAGTATCTTGATTTATCTCCATCCCGAAGCTCCAGTGCTTCAAACTCACCTGTGGATGCTCCGCTGGGTGCGGTTCCCCTTCCTACAGTGCCATCGGCAAGATAAACCTCTGCCTCCACGGTGGGATTACCTCTGGAATCTAAAATCTCTCTGCCTATTACTTTCTCAATCTGCAAGTAATCCATTGTAATTTCTCCCTTCCAAAAAAGTAAACCCCGGCCGAAGGTTCAGCAGCCCTCCGGCTTGATCGGAGCTCACATGATTTATTCATGAGTTAGTTTATACTAACCTCCGGATAATTGCAAGCCCTGCAGTTGAGAAACTTTCTCCGTAACTCCTCTTACTTTCTCTCGGCAAGTCTCTTTTCAATATCCCGGTCACACTGTTCCTTCAGGCAGTACTTTCCGTCACACTTATCGCGGCCCGTTCCGAGAGTGCCTGTCCGCTCAAAGCCTACATTCATATAATGGGAAATCATGTAATCTACCTGACAGATCGCCGGAAGCATATTCCTGCCGCTGTATTTTTCTGTGTAGGCAATGAAACCGCACCTGAAAATATCTATATCAAAGCTGCCATTGCCCCGATCCCGGTACCGGATATCCCAGTCGAACTCGTGAATTTCAGCAGGCGAATTCTGCATACGGCTGTTCCAGTCCAAGCTGCTCCATGGCATTCCACCATGCAACATAACCCGGAGCGTAGGCGTAGTTCAGGGCAAACATACTCTCCCCGATATCGGGAAACTCCGCAATCAGCTCACGGAAACGGTTATCACTGATTTCCTTGAACTGCTTCCAGAAGTCCGTCCATACTCCGCGGTAATCATCCGCCGGCTCCTGCTCATTGTCAGATGATATATGAATTTCGCTGTCCCTCTCTGGCTCATATGAATACTCACACCTCCTGTGAGAGCTAGAAGATCATGCCGCCCCATTCCACCACCGTGTAACCGGTTCGGTCGAAGGGCAGAATCTCCGCCTCCTGATATTGCTGTCCGTCGTAAAGCTCAAAGCCGAACCACATTCTGATAAGATGCTCCGGCGCAGGGATGATTTCCACAGGCATTGCCTCGTCCACCGTCTCCGTGTATTGAGGATACATAATATAGTCCTCTTTCTCCAGCTTTGCATCCCAGAATTCAATGAAGTCGCTGATCTCCTGCCCAGAAAAGCCATAGGCGGACAAAATCTCCTCCCACTGCGCGGTTCTGTTCTGCGCTGAGATATAGAAGCCCTCCTCCCTGTCAAACAGAGTTCTCTCTGTCATGGATTCATAGAACAGGAAATCATAACTGTCACCGGCAGCGTCTGTCAGCAGTCCGTCGTTCTGCGCCTGTACCTGCCAGCCGGAAATCCTATCATACTCAGGTATACTTTTGACGATCAGTCCGGGCGTCTGCATAATCACTCTTACCGTCTGTCCGTCTGCCCCGTAAATATAGATATTGGGTTTGTAGCACCCGATACCCAACGCGGTCTTGATATTCTGGAAGATGTTGGACACCAGATTATCAAAGTACTGCAACGTGGCGTTATCCGTGTTGTTCATCAGGTTTGCAAAGCCGTCACTGCTGACAATGGCAGATGCAATTCCGACGACAAGTCCTCCGATGGCAATTGCTGCAGTCACGGGTGCGGCTACCGTCGCTCCCGCTAAGATTGCTCCCGCACAGATAATCGATGCCGCCGCCAGTCCCATATCCGCCACATACAATCCTCCTTCCACCGCGCGCAGGGAGGCATGCTCGTTTTTCAGATCGTGCAGTCCCTGATAATCGCTGTAGATCCCATAGGCATCCAGACCGATCGATACACCGCTGATAATCTTACCGCCGATCTTATAGACCTGTCCCCAGCGAGTCATGGATAAGGCATCGTCAGCCTTTCCTGCCTGTTTCTCCATGAGGTTTGCCAGTCTTCTCTGTGTTCCCTTGCTGCCGGCTTGTCCGACCCTTGCCGCAAGTGCGTTGATTTCCTGCTGCATATTACCGGCAGATGTAGACAAGGCTCCCGCGCGGGTCAGCAGGCTTCCGCCGCTCGTATACAGCTTGTTTCCGGCGACAAGGCAAAAGTCACCAATCGCCCCGTTTACCTCATTCGTGATTACTGTTGACAGAACCTCTTTCACCAGATCAATTCCATTATTCCGGTAATAAGTCATCCTGTCGCTGTCATCCGTCGTCGCCTTCAGGGAATCCAGCGCCGCATATGCCTTATCGACCTGTTCCTGTATATCAGATCCGGTATCCGGCTGACTGGTGGCCGCCGGCTCGGATGCCGGGGACGCTGCTGCCGCCACTGCCCCGACAGCTGTTGAAAGTCCGGGATTCTCCTGCGCAATAATGGCGGCCTTGACATGTCCGTCCATCCAGAGCATTGAGCAGAGAAGTGCAGCCAAAAAAGCAGAAATTACTCTCTGCGTTATCTTCTTCGCTTTTGTACTCATTCCGCTGCACTCCCCTCATTCCAATAATCCATGTCATCCAGATAACCCTTGATCAGAGATCTGATTTTATCATCTGCACCGTTCTCCACAGAGGCATTGAAGAACTCCAGCGCATCCTCCTTTTTTCCGGTCTTATAGCTCGCCTCGCCAAGAAAATACAAGGTCTGCGGGTTCTCCGGGTTCACGGCGTAAGCATTGTATAAATAGTAGAGCGCCGAACTGTACTGTTTGAAATCAATCTTCATGACACCTGCGCAGAGCTGGATATACTCCCATTCGGGGTATCTGTCCGCCGCACGGCAATACAGATCATACAGCTCGTCCGTTGACCTTCCGCTGTCGTCCAACTGATAGATCTGCTCCGCGATTACCACAGCGACCATGGAATCCTGATCTGAAATTCTCTGATATTCCTGATAAGCCTCATCCCTCTGTCCGACGGAAAGATGATGGATCGCTGACAGCATGTGCACCGAATCCGTCTCGCCGTAATCCGCCTTCAATTCCTCCAGCTTTTCAGCCGCCTTGTCGTATTCCTCCTGATGAAGATACCCGCATATAGTATCCATATCCTGCGCATAGAGGATGAAACCGCCGCCGGTTCCTTTGATACCCAACTGGAAAATGCAGACCCCGATCAGCGCCAGCACAACCCAGCGGGCAATCACACCCTTCACGCCCTGAAGCTTCTTTCCGAGAAAGATGCGGAGCACAAGATACAGCACACAGAACACCACTGCAAAGATCAGCGCAAGCGTATTTCCCTGAAAGAAAAGGATCTCAGCCAACAAGATCAAAAGCATTAAAATGAATAAAACAATATCCATGTCATCAGTCCTCCCTTATCCCCAGCTCCTGCGCCAGTCTTCTCTTTAAATTATTGTTATGGATCGCTACACCGTAGGGGTCAAAGAGATGATCCGTATCCGGCAGAAGCGCCGATACTCTCGCACACGCTTCGTATGCCTCTTCATAGCGTCCCAGCGCGTCATAAGCGTTCGCCAGCGAATACCACGCTGTAGCCGCCGTGTCATCGATGGAAAGCGCCTCCCTGTAAGCCTCCGCCGCCTTCTCATACTGTTCCATTCCAAAGTAAATACAGCCCTTGAGGTAATTTGCCTGAGACAGCCCCGGCTCCTCTTCCAGCACTTTGGAAAGCTTTTCCATGGAAGCCTCATAGTCCCGCTCGCTGAAACAAAGGTACGCCGCGTCAAGGTAATCCGCATAAAAGGCATCCTCGTCGATCAGTGCCCGCTGCTCCTCTGTAAGCTTTCTGTAGATCATCGTGTTATAGCCCGCGTCATTAAAGCTCTGCCGCTGTATCACATCGTAGAACATGACCTCCGCGCGGTGCCTCTCCTCACCCGTCAGCTCCTGAACCATGCTGCTCAGCTTTTCGGCACTCCGGATCGCTGCATCAATATCATTTTTCTGGAGTTCAGCGATGGCACAATAGTAGACAGCGCCGCTGTTCTCCGGGTACTGCTTCAAGATGCGCTGTGCTGTTTCATAGCAATCCTCTGTCCTGCCAAGTTCATTCTGGCACTGGGCGAGCACCATGAGCACTTCCTCCGTCTCCGCCGCCTGTAAGGCTTCCTCACAGTATTCGATCGCACGCTCGTAAAGCCCCAGCTCCAAAGCCCAGTTAATCAGCTGCCAACGGCACTGGTATTTCTGATCATCCGTTGCCCTGATCTGTTTCTCATACAAGTTCACAAAGCGCTCAGCCGCTTCCATGGTTCTGTCGTAATGGCTGGCTCCGTCGCTCTTACAGGCACAGCCGTACACTACCGCAAAATACTGCAGGCTGAGGTCCTGCGGATTCTGCTCGGCAAGCTCCAGCATGTCCTCCATCTGCCTCACACTGACACCGCCCATCCTTCCGGTCTCCGTGAGTATATCCACCGCCTCGCAATAAATATCTATCCTGTCAAAGTCCGCCAGCTTCTTTGTCAGCTTGAACTTCTGTTCCTCCAGATCCCCGATCGTAAGCACATCATCCGTAAAGACTCCCTGTGCGACCATAAGCGTCAGGGTATCCGTCTGCAATGCCTTTGAACGCCCGGAGAGCTCCGATTCCAGTCCGGCATATACCCTCAGAAGTGACACTGCATAGTCCAGCCCGACTTCCTCCTCCAAAAGACACTTTTCCATTGCATCGAAGTCGTCACGATACTGCCAGTAGAGATAACGTGCCTCGAGCGTTGTCGCTGACCTGCCATCATACAGTCTGTCGTGATCGGTGGCACCTGTGGTATACTCCCACGCGTCCCTGCGCTCCTGTGCCATGTGAAACCACTCCGAAGCCGTCTCCACATTTCCTACCGCAAGCTCTGCCGCTCCATATGCCAGATCCTCCGCGATGCCGGCGCTGATCCGGTCCAGCGGATTCGTATGTAACAGGATGAGCTGACACACCAGACATGCGGCGATTCCGACCGGAGCAACAATTAACCTCACCCGCCAGTTCTTCGTCACCTCTGCCTTTTCAATATGTCTGAAGATCAGGGTCAGCGCACAGGCATCAATCAGTGCGGTAATCGCCCTGAGCAACACATTACTTCCAAAGGAGGGCTGCAGCCATCCGGCACAAAGCGCCACGAGCCTGTCCACCGCCAGAAGCACAAGCAGCCGCCCTGCGAGCACGCCGACAATCCAGAGATTACCCTTCATCTTCCGTCTGCTTCCGGGGAATGCCCACAGCAGAACCAGCAGTCCGACCAATAACAATAGCGCGAGCATGCCGTAGTAGAGAAGCTGCCTGTCAAAGGACTGCGCCAGTACTTTTTCCTGTAATATGGTTCCTCCCGCCGTTTCCAGCACATAGGCGAACGCCATGCCTGTCGCCCCGGCAAGCCCCTCCCTGCGGCTTCCGTAGCCGACCGCGCCCCACAGACAGAGCGCTGCGAGCGGCAGAATCAGGATGGCGCTGTATTCCAGCGCAAAGTACGCCGGCTGCGGAAGCGCCCTCCTGCCCAGCATGAGAATCAGGGTCTCCAAAAGATACGGCAGTGTCCGGAACAGGACGGCTGCCGCAAAGAGGTAGGTTGCCAGATTCTTTTCCGATGGTTTCAGCTTTTCAAGTTTCTCATTCATAATACTCTTTTCTCTTTCTATATATATTTTAATACCCGAATCGGATAACCTTTATCAGATTGACCAGAATGTCAAGGATAAACAGGGTGGAAGGCAGCGCCGCCAGCGCGATCACCTTCTTTTCCTCCATCGGCTCCGTGACATAGTAGAGCAGCGGATAGACCACATAGCTCAGCAAAAGCCCTGATACACCGAAGAAAAGCACCGACCTCAGACAGACATAGCCGCCGATATTCAGCCAGTTCCAGATCTCAACATTATAATCCCAGAGCCGCACGCCGAATCTCCGGTGCAGGATAATCCCTGTCAGCAGTTCAAGCGTCCCGGTAATCAGCTGGGACAGAAAGAAAACCTTCAGCGGGGAACTCCGGTATTTCCTTGTCAGCAGGAGAATCGCAACCGCGCCAAAACCGTAAATCGGTATCCATGGGCCGTAGGTCGTCCCCCTTTTCACGAAATACCCGAGATCAATCCTGTAGAAAATTTCTTCGTAGATAAATCCAAATATGCCTCCGATCACGAAGACCAGCAATATTCTCGGGATGTACTTCTCTTTTAATTCCATCTTTTGTCCTTTTCTGCGCGTTATGTCCGCTTCCGTAAATAAACGATAATTCCGATCATGTCTGCCAGCGCCCAGCCGATCGGAACCGCCATCCAGATACCGATCACACCGATCGCCGGAATTGCAGACAGGATATATGCCAACAGTACCCTCGTGCCGAGTGAGGCAATGGTCAGGATGACCGACATTGCCGGACGGTTCACGGCGCGATAATAGCCATACAGCAAAAACAATATTCCGATTCCGATATAACAGGCTCCTTCAATGCGCAGGTACTGCACGCCGACCGCTATGATCTCCGTCTTCTCCGGCTCAATAAAAATCTGCATCAGCGGCTTCGCCAGACAGAAAATAGCACTGCTGACCAGCGCACAGAACAGAGCAACCATTGCCACTGCACTGCGAATCCCCTTTCTGATTCTCTCCTGTTCCCCCGCACCGTAATTCTGGGCAACAAAGGTCGAAAATGCATTTCCGAAATCCTGTACCGGCATATAGGCAAAGGAATCAATCTTTACCGCGGCAGCAAACGCTGCCATCACAACCGTTCCGAAGCTGTTGACAAGCCCCTGCACCATCAGAATGCCGAAATTCATGATCGACTGCTGGATACAGGTCATGACCGAAAGGTTCAGAATATTTGTCAGGTTCGCCTTGTCCCACTTCATGTGCTCCCGCTTCGGCAGAAGCTGTGGAAATTTCTTCCATGTATAGATCAGAATGCCGATGCCTGAGACATACTGTGAAAAGACGGTTGCTGCCGCCGCACCGGCGATGCCCCATTTTAAAACAAGCACGCACAGCAGATCCAGCCCGACGTTCAACACCGCCGACACTGCCAGAAAGACCAGCGGTGTCACCGAATTTCCTATGGCGCGCAGCAGATTGGAAAAGTAATTGTACAGAAAGGTCGCAAGGATTCCCGCAAATATAATCCACAGGTATTCCTTCATGCCCGGTCTGATCTCCTCGGGCACGCGAAGCACAAACAGAAGAACATCCATACCGGCATACACCAGAAGATTCAGCACGACCGAAATTCCTCCGATCAGGACAAAGGACATATAGACACTCTGCCGCATCCTGTCATAATCTCCGCTGCCGTACTGCATCGAAATCGCCGCGCCGCTTCCCATACAGAGACCTATGATAATAGAGGTAAGAAAGACCATCAGCGTATAGGAAGAACCCACCGCGGCGAGCGCCTCCGCTCCCAGAAAACGTCCGACTACCCATGTATCCGCTATATTGTACATCTGTTGTAATAAATTTCCGCAGATCAGCGGGATTGCAAACAGCAGAATATTTCCTGTAATTTTACCTTTCGTTAAATCTCTTGTCTTCAAAATGCGCTCCTGCATTCAAAATTACGTTCTACACCCCGCTTATTATAGAATAACATATCGTTCTTGCCAACAGAAAGATTTGAAAATCAAAAAAAGTACGCAAAACGGACAGAACCCCCATGAATTCTGTCCGTCTGAGTACATCTTAACGCTTATTCTATTTCCAGAATCTGATATCCCCAGTCTGAAAGCCGGTTTCCCTGTGCAGCGCCCTGCATCAGCAGCCTTCCGCCCTGTAGATACTTTTCTGTATCGAGCTCTCCTTCGCCCACATGAAGAATGATTCTGACGGTATGCTCCTTCCTCCGCTCAAAGATGAAAAGCTCCGGCTCTGCCTCTTCCCGCAGCGGCACCCACTGCGCATCCGGCGCAAGCAGCTCTTTGCGTATCCTTAAGGCTTCCTTCACGAACTGCCTCTCTTCCTCCGCTCCGGTGTTCCACGCCATAGGGCTTCGGTACTCCTCCTCACGGATTCCGCATATCCCCTTTTCATCCCCATAAAATACGCTGGGAACACCCGGGAAAAAAATCAGGCAAAGGAAGGCGAGCTTCCATTTCGCAAGATTACCGTCACACAGGCTCAGGAACCTTGGTACGTCATGGCTGTCGAGAAGATTCAGCTGCGCCTGCATCAGCTGCGTCGGGTACCGTAATAGCATATCCGTCATGGCATTCCGGAAATCCTCCGCCGTATAGCTCTGCCTCGCAAACAGCTCACGGCAATGCTTCCGGAAGTCGTAATTCATCGTGGAGTCCATCATGTCGCACCCGAGCCAGTCCTTAGCATTTTCCCAGACCTCACCGATCAGAACCGCGCCCTGATTTGCCTCCTTGACCGCCCTTCGGAATCTCCGCCAGAAATCCTTGTCAATTTCATTCGCCACATCGAGCCGCCAGCCGTCCACATGGAATTTCTCGATCCAGTATTTTCCGACCTCTGCGAAATACTCCTGAACCTTCGGGTTGGCGGTGTCCAGCTTCGGCATCTTTTTCTCATATGCAAAGCATGCGTAGGAAGGCTTTTCTCCCTCCTTCGGCAGCTCCACAGGAAACGTCAGCCCATAGAACCAGTCCTGATACGCTGAGTCCCTTCCCTTTTGTACCACATCCTGAAAAAGAGGATTTTTCCAGCCGCAGTGGTTGAAAACACCGTCGATAATGATATGCATACCCAGCTGGTGAATCTTATCCGTCAGCTCCATAAAATCTTCATCGGTTCCCAGTGTAGGGTCTACGCGGTAGTAATCGATGATGTCGTACTTATGATATTCACAGGCGCAGAAAATCGGATTCAGATAGATGCAGTTAAAACCGAGATCCTTAATGTATTCCAGATTTTCCGTGATACCGCGGATTGTACCGCCGAGCCGCGAGATATGGACGTTGCCCTTTTCATCGGTAATCTCAAAGCCTACGCCCGGAACATGACCTTTTCTGTCGGCGAAGCTGTCCGGAAAGATGTTATATACCACCGCATTCCGGAACCATTCCGGCACCTCCAGAATTTCCGAGCGGAGAATATAGGGATACTGATAATATTCACTTCTTCCTTCTATTACAAAGCCGTTCTCCGTAATAATGTCCGGCAGCTTCCTTGAAAACTGATCCGCATAATAGTAAGACCATTCATCCCTGTCCCTCAGTTCAAAATAGTAGCAGAGCCTCCCGGGGATGTGCGGCAGTGTGATCTCCCAGAAATCAAAGCATTCGTCCTGCCAACGGACGGTCATTTCCGCTTCCGTAAAAACAACGGGTGAACGGTCACAGGCTCTGTCTCCCCAGAAAATATGGCACTGCTCAACATTATTCTTAGCCGTCCGCAGACGGATCGTCATTGTTTCCTCGTTCAGCGCAAACGCATATTGTGAAACAGGTATATGCAGCACGGCGCTCCTGTTAATCATGTTTACCTCCATACCTGAGCTCATCCGCCCTCTCCGGCGGGCGCTCACTTTAACCCTTTACTCCTCCGGCAGTCAGCCCGGATACCATATATTTCTGAATACAGAAGAAGATCACCAGAATCGGCAGTGAAACCAGCATTGCCGCCGCCGAGAACAGAGGCCAGCTCCTGCTGTAATCATTCGCCTGCAGCTGGTACAATCCTCCCGCCAGTGCATAGCTCTGCTCCTTCAGCATGAATGTCGTCGAGAACATATACTCATTCCACACAGAGATCAGAACCATCACCGCCGTCACAATGATCGCCGGACGCGCCAGCGGCAGAATGATCCTCACAATCATCTGAAGATTGCTTGCCCCGTCGATCTTTGACGCCTCCTCGATCTCCACCGGAATAGTGTCAAAATATCCTTTCATGTTCCAGATGCCGAAAATGCACATGGAGCCTGCGTAAATCATCATCAGACCGAGATGGGAGTTCAGCAGTCCCATCAGCTTAAACAGGCGGAACAGCGCAAACATCGTCAGAATCTGGGGAAATGCATTCAGCAGGAGCAGAACCTGAAGCACTGCGTTTCTCCCCCTGAACCGGAATCTCGAGAAAGCATATGCCGCCGTGACGCTGGTTCCCATGGCAAGAATCATCGTCCCCACACTCAGCTTTACTGAATTCAGAAACCAGATCAGGAACGGTTCTTCCTTGAGAATCCTGCGGTAATTTTCCAGTGTCACCTTCTCCGGGAAAAAGGAGTTTCCCGAGGAAAGCGCTCCGCTGCCCTCCCCGATGGACAGAGAAAAGGCGTAGAGAATCGGTATCAGCGCAAGTCCGCAGAGAAGGATGAAGAAAATGTTCAATGCTGTCAGCTTTAATGTCTGTCTGAGTTTTTTATGTGACCTCATTTCCACCCCTCCTTAATCCTTCGTGGTTGAGCGATTCGTCCAGAGCGAGAAGAGAATAATCAGCGCAAAAATGACCATTGTGACCGCCGAGGACAGACCGTAATTGTTAGAGACAAACGCCTTTTCATGCGCGAAGGTGATGATTGTCTGGATTGTCGCGCCCGAGAGAGAGCCCTTCTGCTTCGTCAGCAGGTAGACGATATCAAACTGCTTGAAGGTTGTAAAGGTCGTCATGATGACTGCGGGCGCAATGATTCCTCTCATGGAGGGAATCGTTATGTAGATGCTCTTCTGCCAGAAACCGGCTCCGTCCAGTGTCGCACTCTCGTACATACTGCTGTCGATGCTCTTCAATGCGCCGTCGATCGTCGTAATCATGAACGGAAGCGCCATCCACAGGTTCAGAACCAGACAGGCGAAAAAGGCGGGCACATTCTCTGCGAGATAGTTCATCTTAGGCAGTCCGAGTGAACGCAGAACCTTATTCAGCAGTCCGAACTCGGTGTTATACATCCCCACCTTCCACACAAGAATAGAAACATATGCGGGCATCGCCCACGGGAACATCAAAAGTGTCTTGTACAGGCGGCTCAGTCTCAGACCCTTGGCATTCAGTGCCAAGGCAATAAAGAATGACAGAACCACCTGCAGGACGATATTTGTCACTGTCCACAAAAGTGTGAAGCCCACTGCGGAAAGGAAGCCGGAATCCAGCTTCAGAAGCGCCCGCCCGTAGTTTTTCAGACCGATCACATCATACTCCGTCCAGTGATATAGATTCATATTTGTCAGGGATATGTACCCCGTGTAGACAATAGGGAAAAGTACAATGATCCCGACCAGTATCATAGACGGCAGGCTATAGAGCCATGGCGTGGCTTTTTTCCTCCTCATCCGATTTCTCCTTCCCGCATGGAACTTCGCAATTCGTTATCTGTTTACTGCATGTCGGCAATCGCTGCCAGCGCTTCCTTCTGATAGTTATCCGCAACCTCTTCTACATTCTGGCCGGACTTATTTACTGCTGCCAGCAGGGATTCTGTCGGTCCCCACATGCTTCCCATCTGGGGAATGTTGGGCATGGGAACTGCTGTCTCGGCTGTCTTCTGCATAGCGACGATCATCTCATTCTGAGCGACCCCGGGATCGTCATACGCCTTTACGTTTGCGGGAGCGCAGTTATACTCCTTTGCGAGAACGATGCCGATCTCGGGCTGCGCGAGCACTTCCAGTACCTTTGTGATTGCCGCGCCCTTATTCTCTGCCGCATACTTGAATACGCCCAGAGACTGTACACCGGAGAAGGGCTTCAGTGCATTTCCGTTCGGGAGCTTGATGTCCGCAAGGGATTTCACACCGTAGTTGATTCCCGCTTCCTTGATACCGGAGATCAGCCAGGGGCCGCCCCAAATTGCTGCTGCCTTTCCTTCGTTGAACAGTGCTGTCACGGTATTGTAATCGCCGTCTGCCTCCAGAGCCGCAAACTTCTTATTATAGTCGATAGCTTCCTTTGTCGCCTGCTCATTCAGACCCGGCTGCGCATCCTCGTTGATAATGTAACCGCCAAAGCCATAGATGAACGGGGAGACATTGTAGGCGCCGGAATGCTGGTTCACCAGCGCATAGTTGTCACCGTCGGTATGTGCAACCATGTAATCGTAAAGCTCCTCTGTCGTATCGGGAATGTCGCCCTCCCAGAGATCCTTGTTGTAGATCATCAACAGTGTCTCAAAGTACAGCGGCATCAGGTACTGCTCACCCTTGTAGGTGTCTGCCTGAATTGTCATCGGCAGAAGGTCTGCCTCCTTATCGGCACTGATCAGGTTTCCGACAGGCTCCAGAATGCCCATCTCCGCAAAGCCGCCGAGAGAATCATGCGCAAACAGGTACATGTCGGGGCCGTTTACCGCATCCGTACCGTATAACTGAATCTGGCTGGTGAGGTCAGATTTCTTCTCAAACTTTAAGGTGATCTTATCATCTGCGAGCTTCTGGTTCACAACCTCTGCGATGCTTCCCATCATTGTCTCGTCATTGTCATGCCATACCACAACTTCAACAGGCTCCGCGCTGACCTCGTCGCTTTTCCCTGCCCCGGAGGACTGCTCGCTGCTTGTCTTCTGGCTGTCAGACTTCGATGCCTCGTTTGATGTCTGCGCCGCCTGCTGACCGCAGCCTGCCAGCATTGTCACTGCCATAAGAATTGCCGTGAGACCCAATGTTTTCTTTTTCATAAATTTTCCTTCCTTTCTTGAATGAAAACGATGACCGTTCTTAAGATTTAGGAAACTGTTTTCCTTTATGTTATACGAAATCCGTTTCCCCGCAGATTTCGTATTTTTCTTGTGCACACTCTATTTATAGCATTTTCACCACATGTTTTCTATTGCATTTTACATGTTTTTGTTGACTTTGTTAGGAAAACGCTATACCATTTTCTTAAAATTAGCTATTTTTACAAGGAGGTATCTATGGGAGTTACCATTCGGGAGGTTGCAAAGGAAGCCGGTGTTTCCATTTCCACAGTGTCCAAGGTCTTAAACGGATGGACGACTATCTCGCCGGAGACGGTGAACCGCGTGCAGGAGGCGATCCGACAGCTGCATTATGTGCCCAATTCAAGAGCGGTGAATTTCGCACGCGGATCGACCATGAACATTCTCTTTCTGGCGGCGCTTTCCAAGGATCGTGTCTACGCAAACCCACATATGTTCAATATTCTCTGCGGTGTGCAGCGGGAGCTGGCATCGCGGAATTATACGCTTACGCTTGTCAGTGAGCCGGAAAACGGCGCTCTGGAGGAATATCTGGAACAGATTACCTCCGGGAAGATCGCGGACGGCATCCTGATCGATGGTTCCGTGTTCTCGCAGAAGCTGGCGAAGCCTCTGATCGACCGCCAGTTTCCCCACATGCTGATCGGACATCCCAATATCGGCGGAAAGCTCTGCTGGATCGACACCGACAACGGACTTGCCGGAGAATTTGCCGCCCATCATATGATGGAGTGCGGTTATGCACAGGTCGCCTATATTGCGAACCGCGAGAAGGGCTATATCTCCACACACCGCCTGAACGGTTTTCTCGGCGGAATGTACTATTACGGCTACCACATTCCCGAGGATTACATCGGCTACACGGAGGACACCATTGCCGCCAGCCACCAGTGCGCCCTCCGGCTGCTGTCCCTCCCGAAGCGCCCCAGAGCCATTGTCTGCGAGAACAACACGATGGCAATCGGCGCGATCCGCGCAATCAACGAAAAAAAGCTGTCAATTCCGGGAGATATTGCACTCCTTACTTTTGACAGCTATCCCTATTCACAGATTATAGAGCCTACCCCGACCGTGGTCGACATTGATGTTTACGATCTGGGCGTACAGGCCGCCCAGATGCTTTTGCGCAAAATTGAAAATCCGTCCCTTCTCGTACAGACGACGACCGCCCTTCCGGTCTTAAAGCAGGGAGAAACGACCACGCCGGAAAACCGGAGGTAGAATTACTTTTTCTTTGTGCTGCGGATTCCCAGAATCCAGTACCGCAGAATGGGAATCCTGCGGACAACTTCGTTCAGCAGAAGCGATACCGCCAGCGCGCCGACCAGCTCCACCAGATACACGACGGGCAGCGGCAAATTCTTCCCAATCAGAAGATAATTAATCACCAGCATGACCGGAATATGGAACACATAAATTCCGAAGCAGCACTTCCGCACGTATTCCGACGGTCGGTTGCTAAAATTCAGGAACCTTGCACCGGCACCCAGAATGAACAACACCATGCAGAAGGCATAAAGGTTCAAGTCAAACCGGGACAGTACATTCACATCCGAATATGCCAGTCCATAGCATCTTGTCATATAAAAGATACCTGTTCCAATGCATAATACCAGAAGCGGAAGCACCGCTTTCTTCAGCTTCTCTATCATCTTGTCGTTTGAAAAGATATAGAAGCCTGCCAGAAATGCGGGAATGTATATGCCGTTCCTGTATGCGGTGATCAGCGGCATGTTCAGAATATGGGAGCCTCCCCAGAAAATGAGGTACAGGAGCACCATCACCACGGTGAATCCCACCCAGCCCGCTGTCCTGCCTTCTATCCACGCGCATGCCTTGTCATCATCAACGCCAAAGTGTGCAAGGAGCTTTCTCACCAGCATCAGGATCAGCACCGCCACGAACAGCACATGACAGAACCACAGTGCGCCGATTCCGCAGCTTAAGACAATAATCGCTCTCACAAAGCCGGGCACTTCCGGCGGCAGGTTGGTACTCGCCGTGTGCAGGTAGATGACATAGCCTCCGATCCAGCCGAACACGAGAACGCCCAGTGTCGACGGAACAAGTATCTTATCCACACGCGCACGCAGAAATTCGCGGTTTGTCCTCTTTCCCAGCGCCGCACGCGCGCTGATTCCCGCTACCACGAACAAAAGCAGCATAAACCATGGATAGACAAAATATTGATACAACCCGGCAAAGTTGACCGAACCTGTATATTCCTTCGCTCCGGCAAACATTGCCTCTATCCCGATATTGTTATAGTAATAAAAAATGTGGAAAATAACGACCATTAAAATTGTGATCCACCGAATGTTATCCAGATAATGTTTTCTCATTTCTCTTATGCTTCCTTTCCTTTTATCGCTCCGTATTTGCCATCTTCATTGCCGCATTGACAAAATCCATCATGTCCTCGGCTTTAATCAGCGCAATCCCCTGTGCCTCGTCTCCCAGCACAACAATGGAATCTCCCGCCTCGATATGAAAGACATCTCTTGCCCTTTTGGGAAGCACAATCTGCCCCCTCGCTCCTACCGTCACGGTTCCGAACATATACTTTCCCTTCGGCGGCAGTGGAAGCTCCTTGCTCCGCTCCTCATAATGAAGCAGGTCTTCCATGGAGATGCCAAACGCCTCCGCCATCCTGTCACATGCCAGAACATCCGGGACACTCTCGCCCAGCTCCCATTTCGACACTGTCTGACGGCTCGTTCCTGTCAGCTCCGCCAGCTGCTCCTGCGACATTTTGGCCCTCTTTCTCAATATCTGTATATTCTCTGCCAGCATACCATCCCTCCCCGCTGCTATTTCCTGTATTTCATTCATTTCATACTTTTCATGTTTTTATTGTAATGCAGCCATTTCCCCTTTTCTACCAAAAAAAGTAACAAAAGGCAATGCCTAATGTTACTTTTCTTAACATATCCATTCTAATCAATCAGGGTTTTCCAGTTCGGAGAATGATAGGTATCAAAGCACATCTCAATCTGCTCCCTGTTATTCTTCTCCTCCGCGAGCACCGGATTGCAAAAGCCCCCAGCGGCGCGGTGATCAGGATCGCGAGAATCGCCACGGCAAAAGGGGACTGTGGTCAATGGTTGAATACCAGATCATGCCGCATTACTACGAGGGAAAGCTCTCCGGCATTGTCCATATAAACGATAATGATACGACCGCGACTCCACTGTATGAAATCTCTCACAGTGTCGGCAGCGTCTTTCAGAATCCCCGCTCACAGTTTTTTAACGTTGACACCACCAGTGAAATTACGTTCGGAAATCATCCGGTCATGGAAAATGCAGGGAAAAACTTTATATTCTCCTATAAAAACGGGGCTGAAATTCTGCATCAGTTCGATCTGTACGAACTGAAAGACCTGCATCCCATGTCCCTCTCTGGAGGCCAGAAGCAGAGGGTGCGATTGCCACGGCTCTCGCCGCCGACAAGGAGCTTTTAATCTTCGACGAGCCGACAAGCGGCCTTGATTACAGGCATATGCTGCAGGTGGCGGATATTTTAAAAAAGCTGCAATCTCTGGGCAAAAGCGTATATGTCATCACGCATGATGCAAAGCTTATCATGAGCTGCTGCACGGAGATGATCCGCATTGACAACGGCAGGCTGCTTACTCTTTAACATTCCAGTATAACTGCACCTTCTCCTGTGCCTCGGCTTCTGTGAGGGCACAGTTTTTCATCAGCTTTTCTACTGTCTCTTCCTGACTTCTCCCATATTCACAACAAAGGGAGACGATCGCTTTTATGGCGTTTTCTTTTTCCTGTTCTGTGTTCCGGCGCATCTCTTCCCGTACTTCTTCGCGCACTTCATCCCGCAGCTCTTCCCGCGCATACTTCCGCTCTTCCTCCCGGAGCAGCTTAAAGTCCCGCTCTTTGTCATACTCATAAATACTCATCTTGAATACCTCCGCTCTCTGCTTCAGCAGGAAATCCTTCAATACATTATTCCTTATGCAGTCCTCTATCGCCCGGTCCACCGCCTCCTCCAGCGGCATGAGCTTCACATATTCCCTGACCTTCTCCACATAAATCATGTATTCCTTTAAAATGGGGCACTTCTCCTTTAAATCCTCATTCATCCCACGGTTGATATTATAAATCTGCACCTTCAACTCTAATTCAGGCTCCCCGTTCTTCGTCTCAAAGGCGTCCGACAGCTTCAGCTCCATTCTATCCGGTATATTCTCTGTCCCATTGTACAAAACAACAAAACGCGGCGCGGGAATCTTGATCTGCCGGGAGCTGTACAGCGGTCTGTCCTTTACAAATGCCTGCAATAAATCCGCAACATAGAACAGATTCCGGAGCGGCATATTTGGCGTGTAGGCGGACTGCTGCTCATACAGCGGCATCTCGCTCATAATGAAAAACGAAAGATCGTTCTTCATGCCCATGTAGATTGCATTTTCCAGCGTGTTGAATTCCAACAGCGACTCATCCGTGTACGCCGTTCCGTTCAGGCTGTTATACAGAGACAGCGCATGCGCCGGCTCCTTAAACAGCATCCTGTAAACTGTGTCCTTGTAGTTTCTTTGTGTGTTCATCCTTTTCCTCCTTTTGCCGGAGGAAAATATATCAGCCGCTGTTCCGCCCGTTTTCCTTCCTCCTGCTTTGTAATTGGTTTTGTGTGATTTAAAAGCATGGATTTCAGAAAACTCCTGTTTTCATTTACAGACGAATACAGAATGTATCCGCAATAAGTTAGAAACAAACCGCCTGCTCAGGGCAGACAGCGTCAGATATGGATATTGAAATATATGCTTTGAATATATACTAACACGCGAATATCTATTAGTCAACTATTAAAATAACATTTTATCCTATATGAATAACAGTTCAGCCACAGAACAGCCGTAGGGGCGCGTGGCTGTTTCTACCGCATATCCTTCCCCATTTCCTTGAGTTGGGCGAGCAGCTCCAGGTCTGCCTGCTGAATCTTGATGTTGGCGGTGACAGGTTCCTCGCCGGGACGGGTCACGGTAATTTCCATGACAGTTCCCTCTTCAATGGGTCTGGAAAAAACAGTTTTGATAAAAGCGACAAACTTGGGGTGATTTTTCTCGAACTGCGCCTTTGCGCTCATGATTTTGATGATAGATGCCGGATTCATATATTGTCCTCCCTAAGTGTATTTGTATTTCACCTAAATGTAATTATACATTCAGTATACCCACCCACGGAGGACAATGCAATGCTTATTTGCTCAGAATTTTCTGCACGGATGGCACATCCAGCAGATTTACCGTAATAAATTTTCCCTTGTAGAAGGCACCCCAGTTATTGAACGCACAGGGCAGCTCCTTCGCCTCCTGCAGACTTCCAACTCTGTTGAAGGAGGCTGTTACTCCATTTGCCTCACAGTACTCCCTGATGTCCTCAATTCTCTGATAAATGTAGGGGCACTGCATATCATAGTAGATTGTCAGTTCCTCCTTTTCAATCACACTTTTCCTCGCCGCCGGCGTGAACTTCGGTTTCGTCCCATCAAAGGAAAGCGCCAGCAATCTATAGCCCGCCTCCGTCGAATCCACGACCTCAAAGCCATACTTCTCAGCAAAAGCCTGATTGGACAGCCAGAGCTTCTGCCTGTCCGAGCCGAGCATACAGACTCCCGATTTTCCCTTCGCCTTTGCATCCTCCAGACAATACGCCATCAATGCCTTTCCATACCCGCTTCCCTTCGGACTGCCGGAGACCCACAGGCAGTAAATGTAAATATAATTGTCCCCGACAATGGGTACCCATGCCGTTTCGAGAGGCGCGTACTCTATAAAAACACAGCCCTTAATGTCCAGCTTTCTGAAGACATGTCCTTCCTTCAGACGTTCCGCAAGCCATTCGCGCTTCGCCTCGATTCCCGGATTCTTCGTCCGGGTGCGGATCAGACAGCACAAATGCTCGTCCGCTATATTCTCTGTTGTCAGATTCTTAAATTCATAATCCATCTTATGATCCCCCTTCCGTCTCTTACAGCATAGACCGAGGGGAAAATGCCCGCTTGATTTTACTTGCTCTCCTGCGCTCTGCGCACAGGTCTGACATATTTAAAATACTGTTGCGGATTATAGAAAAAGTACATGATCCGTCCGGGCGATGTGTCCAGACAATACTCTGTCGACGAATAATCAAATTCCCGCATCGCGTCCTCTATCTTTGCCTCGACGCTCCGGTTTTCCTGTTCATAGTCGAACGCCCCATGTTCAAAAACAATATACTCCGCCTCGGGTACCTCCAGAAGCTGCATCTGCGGCGGGAGTTCTCCCCGATAATCGGCAGGAAGCCGTGCTCCCCAACATTCTATGCGAGGTATCCCCCAATCGCAGAGCCGTCCCGCCGGATCATTGATATATGCCATGATCTGACCCCCGGCGCAGTTTGGCTCGGATCCTCCGACGTCATCCAGCTTACCTTTCACGCTGTCCAGCAGTCCGCAGATCGTCTCGTAATCCTGCCCCGGAACACAATTCTGTCTCTGCCAGAAATCCCAGTACCCGTTGCTGTCATAATTTCTGATATGAAGGAATTTATGCGCGGGAATGGTTATGAAGTACACCTTGACACCCTCTGCCGACCTGACCATGCCAATCTCGCCAAGTCCCAGAAAATATCTGTCGAAGGGCGTGATCTTTGTGCGCAGCACCAGCGGCTTCGGATTCCTGCGGTACTCGCTCGGCGACATACCGTAGACGGACTGAAAGGCTCTGGTAAATGCCTCATGAGTGGAAAACCCATAATCGAGCGCAATATCCAGAACCCTCCTGTCGGTGTCCCTGATCTCCTTCAGGGCAAATGCCAGTTTTCGATTTCTCAGATACTCTTTAAATTGCATGCCGGAAATTTCCCGGAATTTCCTTGTCATATGGAATTCGGAATAGCCAAGCCCGGAAGAAAGCGTCTGCAAGGTCAACTCTTCATTTCTGTGCTCCCGGATTCCCCGGTCGATTTCATCCACGACTGTCTGAATCTGTCTCTGCCATTCGTACATCGGGCCTCTCCTCTGTGACATTACCTGCTATATGTCCCATTATGAACGAATGGTCTGCATGAAGCAACCGGATTTTCTCAAATTTTCAGACTTTCCCATTCACTGTAGCAATAACTTAAATCCATGTAATAGTAACATTTCGCTATATAAAACAGGGGTAAAAGAGCTATAATGAAATTACAAGCAGGAAGCGGAGGAGATATCTGTGAAGCTGAAATCCGGATTGTACGAAACAGACAAGTACCGATGCCTCGGAAATCTGAATAATGACAGCGTGGATCTCAGGCTCATTTACTGTGGTTATGAGGACTGCGCACCGGGACACAGGTATGGTCCCAACAAACGGTCTGCCTACCTCATTCATGTCATTTTACAGGGCAAGGGCAAGCTCGAGATCAACGGCGAAACCCACTATTTGCAGGAGGGCGATGCATTTGCGCTCCGTCCGAAGGAAGAGGCATGGTATGAGGCAGATCACGGGTATCCGTGGACCTACATATGGGTTGGCTTTCTCGGGATGAAGGCAGAGGAATGTATGGTAAATTCCGGTTTTGACAACGGCGTACATATTATCCATAACATTAACCATACATTGCTGCAGGACTACATCACAGAGATGATTAAGACCCATAAGCTGTCGTACAGCAACAGTCTCCGGCGTTGCGCGTATCTCCAGATGTTTTTTGCTGAACTGATCGACCAGTATTCGGATCACATTCCAAAGTACGAAACGGTCGAAAATACTCCCAGCGCGGAGCAGGTAAAGCGCCTCATGGCATATTTGGCTGATAATTACAAGAACCAGATCCGGATTACAGAGCTGGCAGACAGCATGGGGGTCAACAGAAGCTATCTGTCCAACAATTTCCGGCGCATTGTGGGAATGTCGCCCACGGAGTACCTGATACAGATCCGGATGGAAAAGGCAAAGTCTCTGCTCACAAAGACCAATCTTTCTATCAGCCAGATTGCGTCCGAGGTAGGCTATACCGACCAGCTGAACTTCTCAAGAATGTTCCGGCAGCGCTTCGGCGAGAGTCCAAAGCAGTATCGGGGTAATATCGAAAAACTGGATATTGTTGAAGAGAAGGTCGATGCTCCTGACGCTTTTTTATAGGGCATGCGCTTTCTTAAAGCAACTATCAAATGATGAATGGAGGGTTTTCTATGAAAAAAGTTATGACTATGTTAATGGCACTGACAATGATCTTAGGGCTGACTGCCTGCGGAAACGGCAATCAGAACCGTGATCCTGCGGACGTCACCCTGACAGTGTGGGTGAGCGGAGCCGGCACACAGGTGGATGCACTCAAAGCCGCAGTGGATCAGTTTGCCGCAGAAACAGGCTACACAATTGAATTTTCCGCACCCGGCGAAACCTACGAAGAACTGATGAAAACAAAAATGGCAGCTAACGATATGCCGGATGTGTTTGATACGCACGGCTGGTCAGTCGCACGTTACAGTGACTTCCTGCAGCCGGTGAACGACATGGATTTTGCAAAAAATATTGACTCCCAGATTAAATCCGCCATCTCGGATGCCGACGGTAAAATGTACGTCCTGCCGATGGATATGGATATTACCGGTATCGTATATAATGTAACCGTGCTGGAGCAG
The DNA here is from genome assembly GCA_900554205.1 of uncultured Lachnospiraceae bacterium. Lineage (GTDB taxonomy): Bacteria > Bacillota > Clostridia > Lachnospirales > Lachnospiraceae > Acetatifactor. The sequence goes on along the minus strand of USGM01000019.1, from coordinate 2,461 downwards.
GCGGGCGTGGATGTTGACTCCATCAAGACATGGGAGGATTTCTCCGCTGCCTGTGACAAGGTGCTTGCCATCGGTAAGAACCCGATCCACATGGGCGGCTCCAACAGCTTCACCGTCGGCTGGTACTACGACAGAGTTGCCCCCAGCTTCTACATCACCGACGAATCCAACAGCAAGGCAGCAGATCTGAAGAGCGGCACCTTCGACGAAAAGATCTGGGAGCAGATTTCCTCTCTTCTGGATTCCTGGGTCAGCGCAGGCTATCTGAACGCGGACTGTGTCAGCGCAGAATATACCTCTGACGTAGCCTCCATTGCAAGCGACGAAACCGCATTCCTGTTCTACGGCAACATTGCCGTACCGCTCGCACAGGGCATCAACGAAAACGTAAAGCTCGGCATGATGCCGATTCCCTCTAACAGCAAAGATGATGAGCCGACATTGATTGCCGGAGAAAATGTTGCGCTCGGTGTCTGGAAAGATTCCAAAGTAAAGCCGGAAGCGATCGAACTTTTGAATTATCTCGCTAAGCCCGAGGTTGCAAAGACCATTGCCGAGGCAACCGGCAATAAGTCAGCCCTGACAAATGTAACCGTCGATCTCGGAATGATCCAGCCTTACCTTGAGAAATATGCCGATGTGGAAACCTTCCCGTACTTCGACCGCGAATACTGCCCGAGCGGTGTCTGGGATGTGATCTGTGCTACCGGACAGGAAGTGCTCGCCCAGAAGGACGGCGCAATCGAGTCAACCGCAAAGAAGGTTCTGGACATTTTTAACGAGAAGTTTGAACAGTAATCATACCGCCGGAATATGTAGTCCATGAATGCTCTTTGACATGGGCTACATATTTTATCGGCACATTGAAACCCCGGAGGGAAATATGTTTAAGCACAACCGACTGATTAACATCTTTTACATCCCCGCACTGCTTTTGTTTATCGTGTTTGTCATCTGTCCCTTTTTCAAGGGAATTTACCTTTCATTTACCAACTGGAACGGTTATTCCCGGAGCTTCCGCATGGTCGGTTTTTCCAACTATACCCGGATGCTGACAGATGAGAATGTACATATTGCTTTTCGCAACACTCTGATCTATGGACTCGGAAGCACAATCATCCAGAATGTACTTGGAATCCTGCTCGCCGTTTTCCTCAATCAGGAATTTCGCGGCCGTTCCGTAGTCCGCACGCTGATTTATCTTCCTGTCATGATCGCCCCCCTCATCATGGGCTATATTATGTATTTCTTCTTTGCCTATGACCGCGGCGCGATCAACGATGTGCTGCAGCTTCTGAATATTGCCCCCGTAGACTGGCTTGCAGACGGAAACAGAGCCGTTGTCATCCTGACTCTGATAAATTCCTTACAGTTTGTGGGAATCTCCATGGTAATTTACCTCGCCGGACTGCAAAACATTTCAGCAATGTATTACGATGCCGCTGCCGTGGATGGCGCAAGCGGAATCCAACGGTTCCTTCATATCACGCTGCCGCTCCTGACGCCGTCGATCACTTCCTCGGTGACAATAAACCTGATCGGCGGACTGAAACTGTTTGACGTTGTATCGTCCCTGACCTCCGGCGGTCCCGGCTATGCGACACATTCCCTGTCAACACTGATCCACCGCCTTTACTTCGGTGAGGAAAGAGCCGGCTATGCGTCGGCTGTCGGTCTGGTGTTCTTCATCTTTATCATGATCGTCAGCAATATTGTCGTCCGTACATTGCAGAAAAGGCAGGTGCAGGAATGAGTAAAAGAAAAACCATACACAGTATATTGCGCATACCAGTGATCTTACTGATCGTACTGATCTATCTGTCGCCCTTTTACATCGTGACTACCATTGCGCTCAAGCCCGCGTCCGACCTCAGCTCCTACTGGAAATTTCCCGCGCACCCGATTCTGGCTAACTTTCAGACAGCGATCCGGGATGCCGGAATCATGCAGGCTCTCCTGCGCACTGCGTTCATCACGGTATGCGTGGTCGTCCTCGTCGTCATTGTCAGCGCTCTGGCCGCTTACCCGCTCGCCAGAAGGAACACAAGGCCTAACCGCCTGATTACCGCCTTTATCCTCGGCGTAATGATGGTTCCGCCGCTCAGTATACTGGTCTCTCTGTACTCCATCGTTGTAGATATGCACGGTGTAAACCAATACTGGGCAATCATCCTTGTCATGCTGACCTATCAGCTTCCGCAGGGAATCTTTCTCTACACCAACTTCATCAAGGCGATACCCAGCGCTCTTGATGAGGCAGCCGCAATTGACGGATGCAGTCCGCTGGCGACCTTTTTCTGCATTATTATGCCGCAGTTAAGGCCTGTCACGGCATCTGTTGTCATTTTATCCGGGATCAACTGCTGGAATGATTTCCAGTTTTCCAGATACATTTTGCAGGCCGCCCGGATGAACACGGCAACCCTGTCCATCTCGCAGTTCTTCTCACAGACCTACAGCG
>USGM01000018.1 GCA_900554205.1 uncultured Lachnospiraceae bacterium | reverse complement strand
AACCGGGAAAATATCAGCTGGATCTCAGAGCGGTAAACAGAAGGATCTTGCTGGACGCGGGTGTGGCAGAGGAGAGACTCGAAAGTCCCAGGATATGTACCTGCTGCAACAGCACTGAGCTCTTTTCCCACAGGGCGAGCGGCGGCAGAAGAGGCAATCTTGCAGCGTTTCTGGGCTTGAAGGAAGATTAAGGAAAGCAAAGTAGAGAATAATGGAAGGTGGAATGAGAGGAAATTATGGCAAATATACTTGTGTGTGATGATGAAAAGGAAATTGTGGATGCAATTGAAATCTATCTGAGTCAGGACGGCTATCATATTTTTAAGGCATATGACGGCGAGCAGGCAATCGAAATGCTGAAAAGGGAAGAGATTCATCTATTGATTATAGACATTATGATGCCGAAGCTGGATGGTATCCGGGCAACCCTCAAAATCAGGGAGCACAGCAGTATTCCGATTATCATACTCTCGGCAAAGTCGGAGGATACGGATAAGATACTCGGGCTGAACATCGGGGCGGATGACTATATCACAAAGCCCTTCAATCCGCTGGAGCTTGTGGCGAGGGTGAAGTCAAATCTGCGCCGTTATACCTCCCTCGGAAGCCTGACGGCAGAGGACAAGGCAGTTTACCAGGTCGGCGGACTTGTCATCAATGATGACACGAAGCAGGTCACGGTCGATGATGAGCCGGTGAAGCTGACGCCGATCGAATATAACATCCTTCTGCTCCTCGTCAAAAATCAGGGGCGCGTTTTTTCCATCGATCAGATCTATGAGAGTATCTGGAATGAGGATGCTATCGGTGCGGACAACACGGTCGCCGTCCACATCAGGCATATCAGGGAGAAGATTGAGATCAATCCCAAGGACCCCAGATACCTGAAGGTGGTGTGGGGGGTCGGGTACAAAATAGACAAGCAGTAGTGCCGGAAGAGGGATTTTATGAAAAAACCTACATTAAAGAGAAAGCTGATCGGACTGGCGCAGCATCTGGTTGCAGCAGGAATTTTGCTTGCAGTCGCAGCACTCCTTTTAAATTCCTATATTGAGGTTGGCTCCATTGATGGGACACAGACCTATAAGATATTTCCTGTCAACAGCGCGCAGGAGTTTGAGGAGTCGGACGTCTATAATGACCTGTTCCGGAATGCAGTGTCAGACATCACACAGCTGGTCGGGATCAAGGGACAGCTTGAGACAGATGGTGTGCTTGATCCGTCCAAGAGAATCGATGTCACGGAATATGCAGGAAAGATCGGAGCAGACAAGGGCTGCTCTATCTCTGTTGTCTACGAACTGGATGACATGATCAAGTGGGGAAAGTATGGGATTCAATATACCAACCGCATCATGTCCATTTCCGATTTTGTCAACTATTTCGGCTATGTGATTTTTCCCGAAAATTTTACAATGGATGAATATGGACAGCTCTGTTTTGACGGATTTTACAGGATGGGAGTGGAGAGCGCGGACACGGGAGAGATCCCAACGGACGCTGCCGGACAGCCGATTGCCGGAGCAGAGCCTGCCTATTACGGAAAGACTGCGGAAGAAATCTCAGTCATATGGGAGAAGATGCACGATCCGGAGCAGAAAGGAGAGCAGTTTGAAGATCTCGCGTTTGCCTATATCATGGCGCAGGAACTCGACGGAATAGAGGTGTCCCATGAGGACGGCGTGATTCAGGTGATGGTGCCGGTGCTTGACTGCCGGTATGCCCCGGTGGAGGGCGAGATGCAGCTGTTGAAGAATGCAAACAACTGGGTAGACTATATGCGTCTGCAGAGCAATGTGACGGCAACGATCGATGCACTGACGCTCAATTACCAGCGCTACCATATTTGTAATAAGGCATATGCGGCGAACAGGAGCAATGCAAAATATGCGGTTCGTATGATGACGGATGAGGGCGTGTGTACCTATACGAACGTGCCTGAACTGTCAGAGGCAACGGATGAGGATATCACGGAATTCTTTTCCGAATACAGGAGCTATCTGATTTATTATCCTGACAGTCTTGTATTTATGGGAAATACGGTGGTCACGGAGGATGAACTCTACAGCTACATCAGCGCGAACGATTACGCATACCCGGACACGACACATATGTGGATCGGTGTGGACACGGATTACAAGGTGGAGGGTGATGCTTTTTATAATGCGAATGCAGTATACAGCAGAATTGTGCCCAGCATCGGAAGGTTCGTCTCTTTGTTGGCTGTGCTACTGATCCTGTGGCTCGGGATAGGCGTCTATCTCTCTGTCACAGCAGGAGTGGCATTGGATGAAAACGGGGAGAAGGTCTGGTATCTGAACCGTTTTGACCATATATGGACAGAGGCGCTGATCATGCTTACGGCGCTGTTTACCTACGGTGGACTCAGGGGCTTTCAGGTCATCGTCGGTATCGCGGAAAACGTGGCAGTGGATACGGCACAGGTTACGAATTTCCAGATGACGAGGGTGTACAGATATGTTGTCTTTGCGGTTTATGGTATGTATTTAAGCCTTGCGATCGGCATTGTCTGGTACAGCTTTATCCGAAGACTGAAATCGGAAAATCTCTGGAAGGACAGTCTGCTTCACTATGTCTGCATCGGGATCGGCAAAATGTTGCGGTTCATATTCCGCCACAGAAATTCCGTGGTGAGCATATTGATTCCTTATAATCTCTTCCTGTTTGCCAACCTGATCGGTATGGTGGCAGTTTACCGGCTACAGGACAGCCGTCTCTCGGCATTTCTGGCGCTTGCGGGGCTGGTGACCTTTGACGGTATTATCGGCGTGGTGATCTTTAAGCGCGGCGGAGAACAGAATGAGATTGTGGATGGCATCAACCGGATTCGTGACGGCGAGGTGGATTTCAAACTGGATGCCGAGAGTTTACACGGTGCAAACAGAGAGCTTGCGGACGCCGTGAATAATATCGGAGAGGGTATTGGCAAGGCAGTAAAGACCAGCATGAAGGATGAGCAGATGAAGACGGATCTGATCACAAATGTTTCGCACGACATTAAGACTCCTCTGACATCGATCATCAATTATGTGGATCTGTTAAAGAGACTGAAAATTACGGAGGAACCGGCGAAGGGATATATTGATATTCTAGATAACAAGGCGCAGCGGTTGAAGCAGCTGACGGACGATCTGGTGGAGGCGTCCAAGATCTCATCGGGAAACATTGAGCTGAACCGGGAAAAGCTGAATCTGACGGAACTGATCAATCAGGGAATCGGTGAGTTTTCTGAGAAACTGGAGGAGAGAGGGCTGCAGGTCGTCTTTGAAAAGAATGATATGCCGGCGTATATTTACGCGGACAGCAGGAGAATGTGGCGTGTTGTGGAGAACCTGCTCAACAATATCTGCAAATATGCCATGGAATCCACCAGAGTGTATATTGATATGGAAGTGGAGGAAGCCCATGTGCGGGCATCCATCAAGAATATTTCAAAGCAGCAGATGAACATCAAACCGGAGGAACTGACGGAAAGATTTATCCGTGGGGATTCCGCGAGAAGTACGGAGGGCAGTGGGCTGGGGCTCTCCATAGCACAGAGTCTGACCCGGGTGCAGGGCGGAGAGTTCAAGATTTATCTGGATGGGGATCTTTTCAAGGTGACGTTGGACTTCCCTGAATATCAAGAAAAGACGGCGACTGATGCCGCCGTCTGAGGTTCTTGGTTATTCTGCGTTGAGATCTATGTCCTGCCGCTTGTTATAAGCGTCCAGAATGCTATGCATTTTGTCTGTTGTCGCCATGACGTTGGAGAGGGAAGCGTCGTGGTTCATGAAATCGATCAGGGAGGCAATGAACTTACTCATGTCAGCTTCCACAAAATATGGTCTCGTGTAAAGCTCGGGCGGCAGATAGGTCAGATCTGTCGTCACGACGCGGTCGAAATAGCCCTGCTCATATGCTTCGTCGAAGGCCTTGAGACCATCCGTGAACAGACCGAAGGTACAGCAGATGAAAACACGTCTTGCGTTGCGCTTCTTCAACTGTCTTGCAGTGTCAATCATACTTCCGCCGGAGGAGATCATGTCATCAATGATGATGACATCCTTTCCGTCGATATTATCACCCAGAAATTCATGGGCAACGATCGGATTCTTGCCGTTGACAATGGTGGAATAGTCGCGGCGCTTATAGAACATTCCGGTATCCACGCCCAGAACGCTTGCAAAGTAGATCGCACGGTCGAGAGCGCCCTCATCGGGGCTGATGACGATCAGGTGATCCTTATCGACGATCAGGTCATCCTCTGCGCCGAGCAGCGCCTTGATGAACTGGTCGTGGGGGATAAAATTGTCGAAGCCGTTCAGCGGAGTGGAGTTCTGCACTCTGGGGTCGTGGGCATCGAAGGTGATGAAATTATCGATTCCCATATCCCGGAGCTCGCGGAGTGCGTAGGCACAGTCCAGAGATTCCCGACCGCTGCGCTTATGCTGTCTTCCCTCGTAGAGGAAGGGCATGATGACATTGATGCGGTGCGCCTTACCGTTGCATGCGGCAATGACACGCTTGAGATCCTGATAATGGTCATCAGGAGACATATGGTTGGTATAGCCGTTCATGTTATAGGTAATGCTGTGATTGCAGACATCGACAAGTAAAAATAAATCTTTTCCGCGGATGCTCTCGCCGAAAACAGCCTTCGCCTCGCCGCTGCCGAAGCGGGGAGTGGAGACGTTTACAAGGTAATTGCTCTCGCTGTAGCCGTGGAAGGCCGGGTCGTTTTTCACTTTGTCATTGTGGATGCTCTTGCGGAATTCAACCAGATAATCATTGATCCGTCGCCCCATTTTTTCAGCTGATGTCAGCGCGACGATCTTTAAGGGTGCAACGGGCATTGCATTTTCTAATTCTTGTAGATTTGGCATTTTTTCTCCCATCTGTCCGCATTCACGGACATTTCTCTTTCAGCCCGCGCCATTCGCGGTCGCGGCCGGGCAGCCGTTCAGCCCGCGCCATTCGCAAAGTCGCGCTTACGCGCTTCCCGTCGCTGCGCGACTGGCTTTGCTCATAAAGTGGCGCTCATCTCATGAACATGCACATTCGCAAAATCATGCGAGCATGATTTCTGCTCTCGAGCCTGTTCATGGCTGAACTGGTATCATTAATTTTATATCATTATGCTAGTGACACGTCAAGGTTTTTTGTGTAATATGGAAGTGTATATCAGTTCAGCCGTAGGACGGCAGGAGCGGCGCAGCAGATGCTTTTATGAAGTCTTCCGGGACTGAACTGATATGGGGTCACCCACGGTGAAAATGTAGAATGAGGTAAGGTATGAAAAAAGAACATATTGTGAAAACGGTTCTTCCGGGCAGTATCGCGGAGGAGCTTGAAATAGAACCGGGCGACAAGATACTCGCCATAGATAATACGGAGATCGAGGACATTTTTGACTATCAGTTCCTGATCCAGGATACCTATATTGAGGTTCTGGTGGAGAAGCCAGACGGAGAGCAGTGGGTGCTGGAGGTTGATAAGGAATTTGACGAGGACCTTGGCATTGAGTTTGAAAACGGTCTGATGGATGAATACCGGCACTGCCATAATAAATGCGTCTTCTGTTTTATTGACCAGATGCCGCCGGGAATGAGAAAGTCCCTGTATTTTAAGGATGATGATTCCAGACTTTCCTTCCTGCAGGGAAATTATGTGACGCTGACGAATATGTCGGAGCACGATATTGACCGGATCTGCCGTTACAGGCTGTCCCCCATCAATATTTCCTTCCAGACGATGAATCCGGAGCTTCGCTGCAAGATGCTGAATAACCGTTTTGCCGGAGAAGCTTTGAAAAAGGTGGACAAGCTCTTTGAGGCAGATATTCACATGAACGGGCAGATCGTCCTCTGCAAGGGGCTGAACGATGGGAAGGAACTGGAGTTCAGCATTGAGCAGCTGATGAAATATATTCCGAATCTCGAGAGCGTTTCCGTTGTGCCGGTGGGGCTCTCAAAGTTCCGGGAGGGACTGTACCCGCTGGAGCCCTTTAATAAGGAAGAGGCGGCGGAGGTAATCGATACAATCGAGCGCTATCAGAGGGAATGCTTTGAGAAGTATGGCATTCATTTCATTCATGCGAGTGATGAATGGTACATCCTCGCCGGGAGGGAAGTGCCGGAGGAGGAACGCTATGACGGCTATCTGCAGCTGGAAAACGGTGTCGGAATGGTCAGACTCCTTATAAATGAATTTGAGGATGCCATGAGCCAGCGGAAGGAGAAGGACGGCTTCCCATGCAATACCGTGGAAGGTGAACTGTCCATGGCGACCGGTGTACTTTCTTATCCTTATATCCAGAAGCTGGCGGACAGGATGATGGAGGCTTATCCGAAGCTGCGCATCCATGTCTATCCGATTATTAACCATTTCTTCGGGGAGAATATTACGGTTTCCGGTCTGATCACCGGGCAGGATCTGATCGAACAGCTAAAGGGGAAGGAGCTTGGCTCGACGCTTCTGCTGCCGGAGAACATGCTGCGGTGCGGCGAGGGACTTTTCCTTGACGATGTCCGCGTGGAAGAGGCGCAGGGGACTTTACAAGTTCCGCTTAATATTGTAAAATCAAGCGGATATGATTTTGTTGAAACTGTGCTGAAAATGGCGCAGGAAATGAGGTAGAAATGGCAAAGAGAGAGACAAAACCGATCGTTGCGGTGGTGGGACGCCCGAATGTGGGAAAGTCTACCCTGTTTAACGCATTGGTTGGTGAAAAAATATCAATCGTAAAGGATACACCGGGTATCACCAGAGACAGAATTTATGCGGATGTCACATGGCTCGACAGAACTTTTACACTGATCGACACCGGCGGTATTGAGCCGGACAGCAATGACGTGATCCTGTCACAGATGCGCGCACAGGCGGAGATCGCCATGGAGACGGCGGACGTCATCATCTTTCTGGTTGATGTCAAGCAGGGACTGGTCGATGCGGATTCCAAGGTGGCGGATATGCTGCGCCGCTCCCGGAAGCCGGTCGTGCTCGTCGTAAACAAGGTGGACAGCCCGCAGAAATATATGGCGGATGTCTATGAATTTTACAATCTTGGCATCGGGGACCCGCACCCGATCTCGGCGGTGAACAGACTTGGTCTGGGAGATATGCTGGATGAGGTGATGTCTTATTTCCCGGAGACTCCGGAGGAGGATGAGGACGATGACAGACCCAGAGTTGCCATTGTCGGAAAACCAAACGTGGGCAAGTCTTCCCTGATCAATAAGCTTCTCGGAGAAGACCGACTGATTGTGTCTGATATTGCGGGAACGACGAGAGATGCCGTGGACACGGAGATCAGCTACAACGGCAGGGAGTATGTGTTTATCGATACGGCGGGACTGCGCAGAAAGAATAAGATCAAAGAGGATCTGGAAAAGTATATGATTGTCAGGACGGTCAGCGCTGTGGAGAGAGCTGACATTGTTGTTCTGGTCATCGATGCAGTCGAGGGCGTTACCGAGCAGGACGCGAAGATCGCGGGTATTGCCCATGAGAGAGGAAAGGCAGTCATTATTGTTGTCAATAAGTGGGATGCCGTGGAGAAGGATGACAAGACAATTTACCGCGTGACGGAGAAGGTGCGTAACACGCTTGCCTATATGCCGTATGCGGAGCTCCTTTTCGTTTCGGCTAAGACAGGACAGCGCCTGAATAAACTGTTTGACACGATTGACATGGTCAGCCAGAACCATGCGATGCGTGTGGCGACGGGTGTGCTGAACGAGATCATGGCAGAGGCAGTTGCGATGCAGCAGCCGCCTTCCGACAAGGGAAAGAGACTGCGCCTGTACTATATCACACAGGTGTCTGTGAAGCCGCCCACCTTTGTTATTTTTGTGAATGACAAGGAATTAATGCATTTCTCATATACGAGATATATCGAGAACCAGATCCGAGAGACCTTTGGATTCAAGGGCACTCCGCTCCGGTTTATCATCAGGGAGAGAAACGAGGAGAAGTGAGAAAATGGTTAGGATCGCATGTTTATTGATCGGCTATGTATTCGGACTGTTCCAGACGGCATATTTTTACGGAAAGGCTCATGGAATTGACATCAGACAGCACGGGAGCGGGAATGCAGGAACGACAAATACGCTGCGTGTTCTCGGCACAAAGGCGGGGCTGATCGTCTTTGCGGGCGACTGTCTGAAATGTATCGCGGCGGTGGCGCTGGTGAGACTGATCTTCGGCGGCACCTACCATGACATTATTTATCTGCTTTGTCTGTACACAGGAGCAGGTGCCATTCTGGGACATAATTATCCGTTTTACCTGAATTTCAAGGGGGGAAAGGGAATCGCAGCCACTGCGGGAATGGTGATTTCCTTTCATCCGTATTTTGTGATAACGGGACTTTTTCTGTTCTTTATTCCGTTCTTCACGACACATTATGTGTCGCTGGGTTCGCTGTTGGTATATGCGGGACTGATGATCCAGCTGGTGATCTTCGGACAGATGGGATTCTTTGCAGAGATGTCCCAGGGACAGCTGATCGAGATGTACATTGTCTTCGGATGTCTGCTGGTTCTCGCATACTGGAAGCACAGGGAGAACATCGTCCGGCTCGTGCAGGGCAAGGAGAGAAAGACCTATCTGTTTAAAAAGAATAAGACCGAAGAGGGAAAATAGTTTCAAAGGCGGTTGTGCCGGAATGGAGGACTATGGCAAGGGTAAGTATTTTAGGCGGCGGAAGCTGGGGTATCGCACTGGCGGTATTATTACATAAGAATGGGCATGAGATCACGGTCTGGTCTGCGCTGGAGACGGAGATCGAAATGCTGAAGGAAAAGCATGAGCACAAGATGCTTCCGGGCGTCAGACTCTCGGAGGATACCGTTTTCACTACCGATGACCGGGAGGCGGTGGAGGGGCAGGAGCTTCTTGTCATGGCGGTTGCAAGCTCCTTTACCAGAAGCACGGCGCATCGTTTGAGCGCTCTGGTCGCGCCCGGACAGAAAATACTGAATGTGGCGAAGGGCATCGAGGAGCATACGCTCATGACGCTCTCGGAGATCATCGAGCAGGAGATTCCGCAGGCGGATGTGGCGGTGATGTCCGGGCCTTCCCATGCGGAGGAGGTCGGCCGCGGAATACCGACGACGATCGTTGTCGGCGCAAAGTCGAAGGAGACGGCGGAATACATCCAGAATCTTTTTATGAATGAGGCGTTCCGCGTTTATATCAGCCCGGACATTCTCGGCATGGAGCTCGGCGGAGCACTCAAGAATGTCGTTGCGCTCGCTGCGGGTATCGCCGACGGACTCGGCTATGGAGACAATACAAAGGCTGCGCTGATCACCAGAGGCCTTGCGGAAATCGCGAGGCTCGGGATGGCAATGGGCGGAAAATTCGAGACCTTCTGCGGACTGACGGGAATTGGTGACCTGATCGTTACCTGTGCCAGCATGCACTCCAGAAACAGACGTGCGGGCATACTGATCGGACAGGGTAAGACCTGCGACGAGGCGATGTCCGAGGTTCAGATGGTTGTCGAGGGCGTGTATTCTGCAAAGGCGGCTATGGAGCTTGCAGAGAAATATCAGGTACAGCTTCCGATCATCGAGCAGGTGAATAAGGTTCTCTTTGAAAATAAGAGTGCCGCACAGGCGATGAAGGAGCTGATGCTGCGGGATAAGAAGCTCGAGGTTCCCGATTTCTCATGGCCGGTGGAGAAAAAGTAAGAGATAATTGGTTTCAGTAAAGAAGAGGTAAATAGCCAGTGGGGATATATCATCGGAGAAGTGGTATATCCCTTTTTTGATGCAGTGTTAATGTCATTGGAATAAAAGTTGCATATCAGGATAAAATACTGAAAAGAAAGTGGAGATGGAGACTAAATTTTCAATAGCTGTTGACAGTTGGCATGATGGATTATACAATTTTATTGAAAAGAAAGTGACTAAAGCAACTAAAATTTCAATAGAGGTAAATTGGTAATGGAAAGAAATTTATATTTAGATAAGCTGATCAGACGAAAAAATAATGGTATGATAAAGGTGATTACCGGAATCAGAAGGAGCGGTAAGACATATTTATTATTTGAATTATTTTATGATTATCTAATGAAATCCGGTGTTGACAAAGAACATATTATAAAGATTGCATTAGATGATCGGATTAACAAGAAATATCGTGATCCAGATGTATTATGCGAATATGTCCATAACGCAGTAAAAGATGATGAAATGTACTATGTTTTACTTGATGAAGTTCAGATGGTGTCGGAATTTGAAGATGTGTTAAATAGTTTTTTGCATTTAAAGAATGTAGATACTTATGTAACGGGTAGTAATGCAAAGTTTTTATCTAAGGATATTATCACAGAATTTCGTGGTAGAGGAGACCAAGTACATTTGTTTCCGTTGTCTTTCGCAGAGTATATGTTAGGAAGAGGCGTTGATAGGCAACAAGCATGGCAGGAATATACAATGTATGGCGGTTTGCCTAAAATGCTTGAAATTGAGAATGAAGAAGACAAAGCCGTGTATTTGAGGGATATTTTTAAGGAAACCTACATTAAAGATATTTTAGAACGAAATGATGTTAGAAATCCGGTTGAAATGGAAGAACTGTTAGATTATTTGTCATCTGCAATCGGTGGCTTAACGAATCCGAAGAAACTTGCAGACACATTTAAGACTGTAAAAAATGTGTCAGTGCATCCTGATACGATAAAAACATACTTAGAGTATTTTGAGGATTCCTTTTTAATCAGTAGAGCGAAGCGTTATGATGTAAAAGGAAAGAAATATATCAGTACACCAATGAAGTTTTATTTTACGGATTGCGGTTTGAGAAATGTTAGAATCAACTTCCGACAGTATGAAGAGACGCATATTATGGAAAATATCATCTATAATGAACTTCTTATAAGAGGGTACAATGTTGATGTTGGCATGGTTGAGTTTAACTATTGCAATGAGGACAAGAAAAAGGTACAAAAGCAGTTGGAAGTAGATTTTGTATGCAATCAAGGCTCTAAGAGGTTATATATTCAATCTGCATTGGCTTTGCCTACAAAGGAGAAGGAAGAACAGGAACAGTTATCTCTTCAAAATATTAGCGATTCATTTAAGAAAATTATTATTGTAAAGGATGGACCTACGCATTATAACGAATCGGGAATTTTGATATTGAATTTGTTCGATTTCCTGCTGAAAGAGAATAGTTTGGAATATTAAGAAGGGTAAATGAGGTTTGTCCCACAATTTGGGGCGAACCTCATTTTCCTTTAACAGCGGTTAGTCACTGTTTCTTACTCGATTGGTTACCGATAGATGGCGTTCATGATTTCCGTCGCCATTTTCGGCTTGTTCATCGTGTAGATGTGGATGTCGCCGACGCCGTTTTCCTGTAGGTCGCGGATCTGGCGGATTGCATAGTCGATGCCAGCCTTGCGCATCTCCTCTGGATTATCGCCGTAGGTGGCAAGGATGTCGGCAAGAGCCTTCGGAACGCTGGAGCCTGCAAGCGTGATCGTCGTGCCGATTTGCTTCGCGGAGGTAATGGGCATGATGCCGGCGCAGATAGGAACCGTGATCCCCTTTTTGGCAGCCTTCTCCAGAAAGCTGTAATAGAAGTCATTATCAAAGAACAGCTGACTGATAAAGAATTCGGCACCTGCCTCCTGCTTTCTGCGGAGATTATTCAAATCGGATTCCATGCTGAAGGCTTCAAAATGCTTTTCGGGGTAGCATGCTCCTGCCATGTGCAGACCGGTATGCTCCCTGAGAAAGCTCATCATGTCGCTTGCATGGGCGAAGTCTCTGGAAAGAAACTGTTCGTCGCTCATGTCTCTGGGACGGTCGCCGCGCAGGGCGAGAATATGCTCGATATGGTTTTCCTTCAGTGCCTCGCAGACCTTGAGAAGCTGTTCCTTGCGGCTGCCCACACAGGTGACATGCGCCATGGCATCAATGCCGAGCTTATTCTGGATGTAGGAGGCAATCTGTATGGTTTCCCCGGAACGGCTGCCGCCTGCACCGTAGGTAACGCTGATAAAATCGGGATTGAGTTTCCCAAGAGCATCCAATGTCTCGAAGACGGTGTCAAAGGCGCCATCCTTTTTGGGCGGGAAAATCTCGAAGGAGATGGATTTCTTATTGTCAAACATATTCTGAAGCATGACGGAGGTTCCTTTCATTCGTTATTTCTGATATAAATTTCTTGCTTTTAAATCAAAACTATCGTAACATGAAAAGAGGTGTAATTCAAGAAAAAAGGTGATTGAAAATCAAGCATGCATTCCTGCGAAAAGCGGGAAGGCGGAATGTGAGGGAATATGGAACAACAGCAATTTCAGGGTACCGGGGAATACGTGGCGAGCGAGGAGCTGATGGCAAGCGTGAACATTGCGATCGCGCTGAAGAAACCGCTTTTAATCAAGGGTGAGCCGGGAACAGGCAAGACCATGCTCGCGGAGGCCGTTGCGAAGGCGCTCGGCAAGAAGCTGATCATCTGGAACATCAAGTCAACGACAAAGGCGCAGGAGGGTCTGTATGTCTATGATACCATCCAGCGTCTCTACGACGGACAGTTCGGCGAAGAGGGTGTGGATGATGTGGCAAAGTATATCAAGCTCGGAAAGCTCGGCGAGGCATTTGACAGCGATGAACAGGTCATCCTGCTGATTGACGAGATCGACAAGGCGGATCTGGAGTTCCCGAATGACCTGCTCTGGGAGCTGGATCAGATGGAATTTTATATCAATGAGACGAAGCGCACGGTGAAGGCGAAGCAGCGTCCTATAGTCATCATTACCTCGAATGCGGAGAAGGAGCTGCCGGATGCATTCCTGCGCCGGTGTATTTTCCACTATATTGATTTCCCTGACAGAGAGCTGATGGAGGAGATCGTCAGGGTGCATTATCCCGATGTGGAGGAGAATCTGCTGAAGAACGCGATGGACGTTTTCTACAGCATCCGCACCATCCGCGATATCCGCAAGAAGCCGAGTACCTCTGAGCTGATCGACTGGATCAATGCGCTTCAGATCGGCGGTATACCCGCTGACAGGATCAAGCAGGCACTTCCGTTTATCGGCGTGGTTGTGAAGAAGGATGAGGATCTGGAGCTGGTAAAGCACGAAACTAACTTTTAGGAGAGCGGCATGTTCATAGATTTTTTTGAGAATCTGCGCGGAAAGGGTCTGCGGGTAACGCTCGGAGAGTGGCTGACATTGCAGGAGGCGCTGGACAAGGGGCTGTGCGGCAGCTCCCTGACACAGTTTTACTATGTCGCCCGGATGATCCTTGTGAAGAGTGAGACAGATTTTGATAAATTTGATATGGCGTTTGAGGAATGCTTCAAGCCGGCGCAGAAGGAGACGGAAGTCGGCAAGGAGATGCTCCGCTGGCTGGACAAGTCGGAGATGCTGGAGCTTGCCCATGAGGAAGCCCGATCGCACCTGAACCAGATGGAGGATATCCAGATAGATAAGGAGCAGGTCGAGGAGACCTTCAAGCAGCGTCTGCGTGACCAGAATGAGGAGCATAACGGCGGCAGCTTCTGGATCGGCACCATGGGTAAGACCTCGTTCGGCAATATGGGCGGAAACGTCGGCGGTGTCAGAGTCGGCGGTCAGACCGGCTATCAGTCGGCATTTTCTGTTGTCGGGGCGAGAAAGTACCGCGATTTCCGGGATGACAGGGTGCTGGATAACAGACAGTTCCAGCTTGCCTTCCGCAGACTGAGACAGTTTTCCTCGAGACTTGACATTCCCGAGACGGAGCTGGACATCAACGGCACGGTAGACAAGACCTGCAATAACGGCGGCTGCCTGCAGATTGTGATGCAGAAGCCGAGAAAGAATGCCGTGAAGCTGCTCCTGCTCATGGACAGCGGCGGAACCATGATTCCGTTCAGCAGCCTTCTGAATGATCTGTTTCAGGCGGTACACAAGTCGAACCATTATAAGGACGTCAAGACCTACTATTTTCATAATTGTATCTACAGCAAGCTGTATAAGACCCCGGAATGCGAGAACGGTGACTGGATCGACACGGAATGGATGTTCCGCAATCTTGACAGCGATTACAAGGTAATTATTGTCGGGGATGCCGCAATGGCACCGGAGGAGCTGTATTCCGATTCCGGCAATTACAGGGGGCCGAACGGTGGTCTGTCCGGTTATGAATGGCTGAGGCTGGTAAAAAAGAAATATAAGAAGGTCGTCTGGCTGAATCCGAAAATGGCGCCGGGACGGGCGCCGTGGCGGGAGGCGGAGACAGCGGTAAAGGAGCTGTTCCCGATGTACAAGCTGACTGTGGACGGTTTAAATCAGGCGATGATAAAATTAATGGCAAATAAATAGTAAAAGGATAAAGGAGTTAAGAACGATGACAGTATTTGACGAGTTGAAGGCGAGAGGACTTCTCGCACAGCTGACAGACGAGGAGGAGATCAAGGAGCTGATCAATAACGGAAAGGCTGTATTCTATATCGGCTTCGACCCCACCGCAGACAGCCTTCATGTGGGACATTTCATGGCACTCTGCCTGATGAAGAGACTTCAGATGGCGGGAAATAAACCGATTGCACTGATCGGCGGTGGAACCGGCATGATCGGAGATCCTTCGGGACGTACTGATATGAGAACTATGATGACGACGGAGATGATCGATCATAACTGTGAGTGCTTTAAGAAGCAGATGAGCCGTTTTATCGAATTCGGCGAGGGCAAGGCAATGATGGTCAACAATGCCGACTGGCTGCGTGACCTGAACTATATCGAGTTTATCCGCGATGTCGGAGCGCATTTCTCCGTCAACCGTATGCTGACGGCAGAATGCTATAAGCAGCGTATGGAGAAGGGCTTAAGCTTCCTTGAGTTCAACTACATGATTATGCAGAGCTATGACTTCCTCTGCCTATATGAGAAATACGGCTGCAACATGCAGTTCGGCGGAGATGACCAGTGGAGCAATATGCTTGGCGGAACAGAGCTGATCCGCCGTAAGCTCGGCAAGGATGCCTATGCCATGACGATTACGCTGCTCCTGAACTCTGAGGGCAAGAAGATGGGTAAGACGCAGAAGGGCGCTGTATGGCTTGATCCTGCAAAGACGTCCCCGTTTGAATTCTATCAGTACTGGAGAAACATTGCGGATGCGGACGTATTGAAATGTATCCGTATGCTGACCTTCCTGCCGCTTGAGCAGATCGAAGAGATGGATAAGTGGGAGGGCAGCCAGCTCAACCGTGCAAAGGAGATTCTTGCTTACGAGCTGACGCAGCTTGTTCACGGAACCGAGGAGGCAGAGAAGGCACAGGAGAGCGCAAGGGCGCTGTTTGCCGGCGGCGGAGATGCAGCGAATATGCCGACCTGTGAGCTGACAGAAGGCGACTTTACGGAGGGCACCATTGACATCCTCGGCATCCTTGTAAAGTCCGGGCTTACCGCATCCCGTTCCGAGGCGAGACGCGCAGTGGAGCAGGGCGGTGTCACCGTGGACAATGAGAAGGTGACGGACATCAAGACGGCATATGCGCCGGAGCAGCTTGGCGGCGATGGCATTGTTGTCAGAAGAGGAAAGAAGAATTATAAGAAGATTATTATGAAATAAAACAGGAAGTATAACGAAAGCCCCTGCCTGAAATATATCAAGTAGGGGCTTTTTTCTTCGCAGATTACTGCAATCTGCGATCAGGTCATTATTACAAATGCTTCGGAAAATATGTTTATACAACGTATAATCTTAAGCGTCTTGCCGGATTTTGTCAACCATTTCTGAATCCTGTCTTGCAACCCAAAAGGCAAAAAGCTATTGTGGATATCTGGGTCAAAAAATGGTCAGAAAAGGAGAACGTAAATGGCAAGACATGGAGAAAACATCAGAAAACGAAAGGATGGCAGATGGGAAGGTCGCTATACTGCGCCGGATAATTTAACGGGACGCAAACGATCCCACTCGGTGTATGCAAGAACCTATGAAGAGGTTAGGGAAAAGCTGGTATCCGCTAAGAAGAGCGTGCCTATCACCAATGATGCTGCAGAGACGGGGAATAAGAAGAATACTTTTCACGAGGCGGCAGCGGAATGGCTGGAGACAGTGGGAAAACAGAGAAAGCATTCCACCTATATAAAATATCGGACGATCTACTCCTGCTATATCAGGGAAACGCTCGGCGTCATTGCGCTGACAGCTTTGACGCAGAAGGATGTGAATGAGCTGGCGGCCGCAGTAGACGAAGCTTCTTCCAGCATTCGCAAAAGTGTAAAAAACGTGACAAACCAGATTTTAAGATTTGCATCCGTGAAATATGGCATTCCGGCATATACCTTTGTCTGCCTGGTCTCAAAGCAGGCATCCAGACCGGTTGAAACAC
Source organism: uncultured Lachnospiraceae bacterium (assembly GCA_900554205.1). Lineage (GTDB taxonomy): Bacteria > Bacillota > Clostridia > Lachnospirales > Lachnospiraceae > Acetatifactor. The sequence goes on along the minus strand of USGM01000018.1, from coordinate 18,493 downwards.
TGACGAAGACAGAGCAGACCAAACTTGTGAAATGCCTGTGCACGGAACCGGATATTTACAAGACGGGTGTTTTGCTCTGTATGTCCACAGGACTTCGCATCGGTGAAATCTGCGCTCTCAAATGGTCAGATATTGATTTTGAGAATAAGCTGCTGTATGTCAGCCGGACGGTGCAGAGAATAGCAGTAATGGGCAGAAAGACCAGAACAGCCCTGCTTGAGAGTGAACCCAAGAGCAGCTTTTCCAAAAGAGAAATCCCCATTGCCGATGAAATCATAAAATTCTTATATCCATACAGAAAACCGGAAGGCTATCTGTTCAAAGGTACAAGGCCTATGGAGCCCCGCACCTATCAGAACAAGTTCGCAAGGTATATCAGGGATGCGGAGCTTCCGAAATCCCATTTTCATATCCTGCGTCATACCTTTGCCACAAATTGCATTGACAGCGGCATGGATGTGAAAAGCCTCAGTGAAATTTTGGGTCATGCGGATGTAAAGATTACGTTAAACCGGTATGTGCATCCAACCATGGAGACAAAGAGAAATCATATGAACACTCTGGCAGTTATCTATTTTTCTATTGTGGGTCAATCCGCGGATCAGGCGGCAGTTTAAAATCCTCAGATCATAAATATATCGCTTTTCTTCGCAGATTGCAGTAATCTGCGAAAGAGTATCTCTGTGTCAGATTACAGGAAAAGCGGAAAGTAAAGTGAACAGAGGAGGAAGAATTATGATTGGTAAGGAACGTGAAACGGAGGAAAAAGCCACAGGAACATCTCCGAAAAAAAGGACAGGCTTATTTATAGCCGCAGGAGTCGTTCTCGTAGTGGCTATTGGTGCAGTTATCTTTTTCAACTCACCGCAATATAAGTACAGGACAGCTGTTTCCGGTATGCTGCAGGCCGTGGAGGAGAAGGATTATGAAAATGTCCGCATGCAGTTTGAAAAAGCATATGACATAGATAGTGACAGCTCTCTCATAGCAAAGCTGATGACGCTGTATGATGCGCAGCTCATAGAGCTTATGCAGGGAAATGTATATGATGACGATACCGAGGCTGAGATAACTGCCGTCTTCCAGAGCAGGGATGCCATATTATCCGACGCTGGAGAAACGGATGATATCCTCGACAGTCTTAATGAAGATTCCGGATATACATGGATTACAGACAAGAAAAAGACAGAAAAGTATTTTGTCATTGGCTGGGCAGATAAAAATTATGCGGATCATCAATATGAAGCTGCGCTTGCACAGTATGATGAGATTTTAACGTATGCGGAATCAGCAAAAGCTGCGGACTATGCTGCTGACTTAAAAAGCAGGGCGACGGATGGAGTGATTCAATGTGAGCTTATGCTTGCCGGACAGCTGATAGGGGAGCAGAACTATGATGCCGCGTTGGAAAAATATGACCATGTCCGGCAGCTCGACCCGAAGAGGGAAGAGGCATACATGGGTGCATCTAATGTCTATCTTTATCAGGAGGATGTTTTTGCGGCGATTGATGTGCTGAAAACGGGAAGCACACAGTGTGCGGGCAGTGCACTGACGGACAGAAGGCAATACATCATAGACAATTCCGTCGTTGCAACCAAAGCGGAATATCAGTCCCGGAACGGTGAGAAAGATGCTTTCCCTACCTACATATGGGAATACAACACAGAAGGTCAGGTGACAACCGAAAAGAGAATTGATTCAGACAATGGGGATTTGATAGCCTCTACGGTATATACTTACGACAGCAATGGTAATGTCATAAGGGAGGATTATCCGGGTCGTGATGAGGAGGAACGGACGGATTGGAAGGAATATCATTATGACGATAAAAACCGTCTCACCGAGGAAATCATGGGGCATACAGGATTTGACGGAAAAAGGACAAATGATGTACAGACGGTTTATAGCTATTATGATGATGGTACACTGCATGAGGAACATCATTATCAGGGAGACGGAACGGATATGCAGGAAACAAAATATCTGATTTACGATAGCCTCGGAAGAATCATAAAGAACTCGGGTAGAGATATCAAGATTGATGGAAGAGCCCTGGGGGGAGTCTATGCGTTAGCGGGACTTGTTTTCACCGAATATGAATATGCTGAAAACGGACGGATAGCAAAAATCAGCATAAACGATGCATCAGGAGTATACTATACAGAAGTTTACACCTATTATGATACCGGTATCCGTTCCAGTATCGTTATCGATGATTTCAGTAATAATACACATACAGAAAAGAGATACAATGAGGCTGGATTTCTGATGGATGATTCCGGAAGATTTGAATATAACGAGTCTGGTGAAATCGTTGCCAGATATAATTGGCACTATAACAATGACACAACGACATTTTCCTATGATGAAAATCACAGGCTCGTCAATATCTACTATACGACAGATTTTGATGAGTGGCATTCGATGTATAACTATTGCGAGGAGGGTTTTGTCCGTATGAACGGACCGACGAGGAACAGGAAAAAGGATACTACGTTCTCCTATGATTCAATGAACCTGCTGATTGGCATGCAGGATTCCACAACAACAGAAACCTGTACCTATGTTGATACCGGCAGTGCATCGTATGATGACGGAACGATTTATTTCCTGACAAACGGTCACAGCTGGTATAAGCCAACCTTTTCTACCACAACCGAGGAAAAAACTTACACATACAAATATGTAAGCTGCGATGAGGATGATCCGGACAGGATTCTATCTGCCTCAGACCAGGTGGAGGACTATTTAGAGGACTTTATGGATTATGAACCATATTATACGGTTTCCGGAAGCTATAAGGAGGTCAGGTCTGCTCCGGAAGCAGAATACCAATATAATGAGTTTGGCGATGTCAGCGCAGAAACCACGAGCTATAGGACCCTGTATTATGACTACACTTACCGTTTCGTGGGAGAGATAGAATAACGAATGAGAGAGGAAATAAAATGAAGAAGAGGAAACTAGCTTTCTTATTTGCAGCAATCACTATGTTCTTATCAGCCTGTGGCTCGAAAAGTACCGGCATGGAGACGGATGTCACTGATTCAACAGAAAAGACCATTGAAGAGACCACCACACCTGCGGAGCCGGCGGAGGTGGATAAACTGCCGCTCTATGTGGAGGACGGAACATGTGAACGCGGAAATATCTGTGTATTCGGAAAGTACCAGCTGGATGATGTACCGGGAAATGAAGATATGGAATGGATTATTCTTGAAAAGTCAGACGATAAAATTCTTGTAATCAGCAGATATATCCTGCCGGAGGGAAGACCTTTTAATGATGTCGTTGATTTAAAAACGGGGAGTACATGGGAGCGCTGTACGCTTAGGACATGGCTGAATAAGGATTTTTACGATGCGGCATTCAGCGAAGAGGAGAAAGTGGCGATTATCACAACGCAGGTGGATAATTACCGTTTTACGTCCGGAGATGATGACCCGCACAATTATACTTATGACAATGTCTTCTGTCTGAGCAATGAGGAATACAAGAATTATATGAGTGATCTGCCGACGGAGGCAAAGGATGGCAGATTTTATGCAGTAAATTCGTCCTATGCATGGTGGCTGCGCACACATGCGGAAGGGGATGACGGTCTCCTTTACACGATGTATTACCATAACGGTGTAAAAAAAGAGGGAAAACATAATTATGAGATGATAGGAATCCGTCCTGCCCTCAGCATTGATCTCAATGCGGTGGAGGTAAAGGAGCTTTCCGAAGAAACGGATGTCGAGACTCCTTCCGGCAGCACTACAGAAAGTGTTGTTTCCCAGCCTGAGAGCGAGGTGCTTGAGGCCGGGGATGTGGGCAGCATTGTATCCTTCGGCAAGTATGAACAGGACAACAATAAGGGCAATGGCAAGGAGGCTATTGAATGGATTGTGCTGGACAAGCAGGATGGAAAAGCGCTGCTACTCAGCAAATATATTCTGTATTATGCAAAATATAATGATATGGAAGGCGCAATTACATGGGAGAAAAGTTCCCTGAGAGACTGGCTGAACAATACCTTTGCTGAGAATGCTTTTTCTGCCACGGAAAAAACAGCTTTGCTACAGACGACACTTAAGAATGCCGACAACCCGAAAAAAGGCATTGACGGCGGTAACGATACGGAGGATCTGGTATTCTGCTTAAGCTATGACGAAGTTACCTCTTATATCGGAGATAACAAGGATTATCTTGTAAGCACGTTCACACAAAGCTGCGAGGCACAGAAGGAAGCCGAAAAGGTTGAGGCAGATCCGCCGGTTACATGGTGGCTTCGCACTCCGGGCGGATTTGAAACAAGTGCACTAACAGTAGGTCAGGACGGTGGAATCGGCAGCTATGGCAGCGCCGCGGTATTGCCGGCAGGAGTGCGTCCCGCAATATGGGTAAGCGTCAAGTCCGATGGGAAGACAGCTTCTGTCCAGACCACGGATTCGGCTGCAGGGGAACAATATGCATTCAGCAATAAACTGACTGTCGGCACGGAGGCTGATGTAAAAGCGCGATACCTTGAAAAGCTGGTAATACAGGAAGCAGTCCGTACACTGGTTGCCGAGAGAATGAACGCTACCTCCTTCGTAAAGGTCGATGCACTTGAAAAGTTTGATATCAAGGAGGTTCTGATCGATGAGGTGACCGGAAATCCCATTTTATCCGGCGGAACAAAGGCTTTGTTAAATGCCGTTTCCGATCAGAAGGGAATCGCTGAAATCTTAGATGAAACTCTGGTCGGCGCTGCGGGAGGAGTGGAAGATTATCTTACGGGAGAGATTCAGGGAGCGATAACAGATGTGATCGGCGTGGATGTTTTTTCTGCGGCTGACTTCATAAATGCGTGGAATAATGCAGACAGCACCCCGAGGGTTTTGCTGCAGAATATTGTTGACGACCAGCAGGAAGATGTCGCAAGAATTGTCACCTTTCTCCAGCAGGAGCAGATGAATGCCGCAGATATTCTCAAGGTCGCGCAGCTCGTCTATTGCATGCATGTCAGAGAGGATGAGATTGGCGCAATACAGGGTAAAACTGCGGAGGACAGCGATGACGACTATGCCCAGTTGCGTGAGCTTGCAGCGCGCTATGCCGATGTCGAGGCGCAGATAGAGATCTATGACGCATGTCAGACGGAGGTAGTGGCTGCCGGACTGTCGTCCGATGAGTTAAAGACGGTACAGGGGTTACAGCAGGAGATCGGTGCAGTGATCAGTGGTGATTCGGCGCTTGCGGAGCTGGAGGTCGGAGATATTGCTGTCAACTATGATGTCAGGAGCTTTGTGGAGGCGCAGAAAAGCACTTCGCAGTCAGGTGTGATTGCAGATCAGGTGCTGGGCAGCTTATTTGGCTCCATGGCATCAGAGGACATGCAGACCGTAGAAAACTGGGTACAGGAAAAAAGAAGCGAGCTTTATAATAAGCTGACGGATTATATGGAGGAAAGCTTTGCCAAGGTTGCAAGTGCAAAAGCGTTGTATGATCTGAATACAGAAACCCTGAAGCTGCTTTCGACAGCGGACGAAACTGCCGCATATCTTGTCAGGGCGTATACGCAGGATGGTAGTTATACTTTAGAATATGAGGCGGCAAAGCAGGCATATATTGCTGCGCTGGAGCGGTATTATGTGGATCTGTCCTATGCGTATCAGTTCTATGCATGTGTGCTTACGCAGGAACAGAGAATGTTTCTGGACAATCTGAAGGCTGAGAAAGAGGCGATAAAGGCATGTATCGACAGCTATGACGTCAATATGCTTGCCGGTTACACCAAGGAAGAGAGAGATGAGCGCTATAACGAGCTTATGAAGCTGTACATAGATGCTGTAGACTATATACAGGTCAGAGGCGCTGCTCTCGGGCAGACACCGGGGTTTCAGGATGGCGCTGATGTAAATACATACAATGGTCTGGGAGAATGTCATTCGTATCGTAATGGGGATCAGATAACGGTGATTATCCGTCTGCGGACAGGCGAAAGTATCTATGGCGAGGGTGCCGGTGTGAGATGCTATTATGACATGGAGGGCAATCCGATCTATATCCATGCAGGCTCTGACTGGGTGAGCTTTTTTGAAAATGAAATCATGGCATACAATCTGATGAATGATGCCTTCCTGATGGATTATAAGGAATCTGCGGAACAGACCATGGCTGTTTTTACAAATGCAAACTAGGTTCTGAAATTCGGTCTTCTGTCATACCTTTACTATAGGATATGACAGGAGGCTTTTTCTATGGAACATGTAGCGACTACATACGACTTGTATCATGATATACAGCAACGTACCGGAGGAGAAATCTACATAGGGGTGCTGGGGCCTGTCCGCACCGGAAAGTCAACCTTTATCAAGCAGTTCATGCAGGAGATGGTTCTGCCCTACATGGAGGATGAACATGCCAGAACGAGGGCGCAGGATGAACTGCCGCAGAGCGCCGGTGGAAAGACAATCACGACGACAGAACCGAAATTTATTCCGAATGAGGCGGCAGAGGTTTCCTTAAGTGGCGACATCGCCGTTTCAGTCAGGCTCATTGACTGTGTGGGATATATGGTGGAGGGCGCAGCAGGGCACATGGAGGAGGATGCGGAGAGGATGGTGAAAACTCCGTGGTTCGATTACGAGATTCCGTTCACGCAGGCGGCGGAGATCGGAACGGATAAGGTAATGAACGACCATTCCACCATCGGGCTTGTTGTCACGACAGACGGCAGTTTTGGGGAGATTCCGAGGGAAAATTATTTAGAGGCGGAGGAGAAGACGATCCTCGCGCTGAAAAAATTAAAGAAGCCGTTCCTCGTTCTTGTGAACAGCCAGAAGCCATACTCGGAGGATGCGAAGAACACCGTGTCCGAGATCAGTGACAAGTATGCCGTGTCCGCCATGGCGGTGAACTGCGAACAGCTCAAGAAGGAAGACATCAATAAAATTCTGGAAAATGTCCTCTATGAGTTCCCAATCTCTTCGATGGAATTTTATATGCCGAAATGGGTGGAGATGCTGCCGGAAGACAACCGGATGAAGCAGGAGCTGATCGACAAGGTGAGGGCGCTGATGAAGGATTATAACACGATCCGGAATGTACTCGAGAAACCGGTGGAGCTTGAGAGTGAATACATAAGGCGCTGCAAGACGGATACGGTTTCGATGTCTGACGGCTGTATCAGGATCACACTCGATGTGGAGGATTCCTATTATTATGAGATGCTGACGGAGATGGTCGGGGAAAGTATAGCGGATGAATACCAGCTCATCAGTAAGCTTAAGAGCTTTGCGGCGATGAAGCATGAATATGCCAAGGTTCTCGATGCCGTGAACATGGTAAGGATCAAGGGCTATGGGGTGGTAATGCCGGATAAGGATGAAATCGTGTTGGAGAGACCCGAGCTGATCAAGCACGGCAACAAGTTCGGGGTGAAGATCAAGGCGTCCAGTCCGTCCATTCATATGATCCGGGCAAACATTGAGACGGAGATTGCGCCGATTGTCGGAACACAGGAGCAGGCGGAGGATCTGATTACCTACATTAACCAGACGGACGCGCAGAGCGGTATGTGGGACACTAACATTTTCGGAAAGACGGTCGAGCAGCTTGTGAACGACGGAATCACAGCAAAGGTTGCGGTGATCGGCGAGGAGAGCCAGATGAAACTCCAGGATACCATGCAGAAGATCGTCAACGACAGCAACGGCGGCATGGTCTGCATCATCATCTGAACGGGTAATATTTATATACAAAGGGCTTTGTCTGCTTCGGCAGGCGGGGCCCTTTTGGCGTGTTGATGTGTAGCTTTAGAAATAAACATGAGCAACAGGTACATACAAAATAGCAATAAAGCATATTTGAGAAAAGTCAAAAATGATTTATAATACATCTATACGGTGAAGATGAACAACTATAAATCATGTAAAATGAGGGGAACAAATGAAGAAACACACACATCTATTTGGGGTAGCAACGATTCTGGCAGCCGTAGCGCTGACAGCATGCGGAAAAGGGAATGCCTCGGAAACGGGCAGCGAGACCGCCACTCCACCTTATGACTGGAAGGAAAGTGGATTTGCCTTTAAGGATCAGCAGACAGACTCCATACAATTTGTGACGGATTATACGGAGACGGAATATCAGGAGCCGAAGGTGTTGCTTGGAAAAAGTATGTGCATGATCTCCGACGATCAGGCTTTTTACACGATGGACAACTTCTACACAAGCGGGGAAACCATCAGCCATTTCAGTAAAATTGCGTGGGATGGAAGTCTGGAGACGGAGCTGACGCTGGATGCCGGAATATGGGGAATCCAAAACAGTTCTGTTCTTAAACTGGATCATGCCGGTGCCGGAGAGCTTGTGTTCTTTGTGGGCAGCGAGTACGGCGAAAACGAACAGGGACAGTGGGAAGCGGGACGCTATTTCGCGGTTTTCACGGATGAACAGTGCCAGCTGTTGAAGGTGAAGGAGCTGACCGATGTCTTAAGGACGAACGGTATCTGGGAAAACAGCACGCCGAAATATGGGGGCACGGAGACAGCCTGTGACGGAGACGGTAATTTATATCTGCGGGATGCGGAAACCCAGACGATTTTTGTAATTAACAGCAGTGGGGAATGTGTCGGACAATATCATTATCCGGTGAGCGACAGAGAGCCCTCCTTCATGCGCTGTGACACAGGAGAACTTCTGTATGTGCTGGAACAGGATGGGGGGAAGAAATTTGTCCTGCTGTCGGCGGAAAACGGGCAGTCGAAAGAGTTTCCGATTCCGGACAAAACCTATATACAGAAATGGTATGGGTTATGGGGAAATACCGTTTTCTATGCGACGAATGAGGAATTGATCGGGTGGAATATTGCGGATGGCAGCCGTCAGACCCTGTTCCGGTTTCGAGAATATGAGATCGGAGATCCGGCGGCGACGGCTCTTCTTGGTGCCGGGACGGCGGAGATGAAGCTCCTTGTGACCAATCAGAAAAAGAGGTATGTTCTCAGCCTGTCGGAGCAGGAACCGGAGACTTCTGCGAATCTTTTCTTTGTGAATATCGGGGGCGAGGATTCCTTTTTGAAGGGAAGAGTCATTCATTTCTCAAAGGAGGAGCCACTGTATCAGATCGATTATCAGGAGTCGTATCAGACGGAGGAGGACAGAAACAGAGTTCTGATGGAGATGGTCAACGGAGCCGGGCCGGACGTGCTCTACATGACGCGCGAGGATGCGGGCAGTCTGATAGAGAATGGGGCGGCTGCGTGTCTGGATACGATTCTTTCTGCGCAGAACAGAGAGGTTTTGCTTCCGGGAGCCATGGAGATGGGAAGCAGGAACGGTGAATTATATTATCTGCCGTTTTCGGTGTATGTAAGTACGCTGGTTACCAGTCGGCAGTATTGGACGGAAAATACATGGACGGAAAGCGATGTAGTAAGACTGTCCGGGGAGCATGAAGAAATCGACGGACTCTTTGTCGATCCCTTCGGTGTAGATGATTATTTTTATAATCTGTATTATCTCGTTGGAATGAATCTGCTAGATTCGTGTTACCTGACAGATGGGGAGGCAGATTTTGACTGTGAGGAGTTTCGGAAGACACTTACGGCGGTAAAAGAAAAAACAGGAAATGTTGAGACCGGCAACTCCTTTTCCGATATGGCGGAGAAGTTGAACGACGGAAAACTTCTTGGTATAAGCTGTGCCGTATTCGGTATGCATGACTATGGCAGGGTGCTTGAAAAAATCGGCGGGAATACCTGTATTGTCGGCTATCCGTCGGAACAGGGAAAAGGAAACTATCTGATGACAAACGGGGTGCTTGTCGTCAATAAAAATGCGGCAAATAAAGCGGGCGTTGCCGAGCTGATTAATTATCTGTTCGAGCTTGACACGCAGCTCCTCATCAAGGACGCTGTCAGCGTGAGAAAGGATGTTCCTGAAAGGCTGCTGGCGTATGATGAATACCGGAAGCATTATTATCTTGCATACCCCGATGAGACGAGACAGGAGCTGCCGGATCGCTACGACAAAAGTACCTATCTTGACGAATACCTTGCATTTATAGAAAGCGCTGTGCCACGACCGACGGAATCCGACAGCCTGTTTGAGATGGTGATGGAGGAGGCGGACAGCTATTTTTCCTCGGATAAATCATTGGATGAGACAGTGAAGACGATACAGAACCGTGTCCAGCTCTATCTGGATGAACGGAAATAGGAGAAGGCTGTATGAGAAGATGGAGTTGCTTTTTCCTGCGTATTATCATTCCTTTTTTGTTCCTTTTTCTTACCGGCTGCGGCGCAGGGAACGGTGCGGAGGATGCAGAAGCGAAGACGGAATCGAATACACCGCAGACATATTACCGGATTCAGGAGACAGCCATCCCTGATCCCGATACAGCATTGGCGGAGGAACTGACCGGGAACGGCTGGGTCAGGGAGCTGGATATGCAGTTTGCAGAAGGGAGACTGTACCGGCTTGCGCAGACATGGGGAACGGTTGACGGCATAGAACAGACGACGGGGTATTACCTTCAACTTCTGGAGGAACCCTATTCGGCATGGGAGAACTATTCCATCTCTTCAAAGCTGTGGGACGGTACATTGGAGTACGAGGGCTGGCAGTATCAGCCGGAGAAAATTGCGGCGGTAACAGAGAAGGAAATTTATCTTGTTATACAGAAGATAGAGATGACGGGCGGGCAAATTCAACAGGTGCCATATCTCGGGAGTCTCCGGCTTTGCTCGAAGGAAGGAATAGTGGGAGGTGCTGCCATGGCGGAGGAAGGGTTGGAAGGAACTCTGCTGGGTGTCTTGCCGGATGAGGTAAAGGAGGAGAACCTGTATCGGTCCCGAGAGGGCATATGGTACAGCTACAGAACATCCGGCTCTAAGATCACGATGTTGGATGAACTGCTGCAGGTAAAGGAAGAAAAGTGTGTCGCCGGAAAGATTGACGGGCTGCTGGACGGTACCGGAGATGGCGGCGTTTTATGGTATGGAATCCGGGAGGACAGCTTTGGTATATGGACGACCGATAATGCTGCGGCTTTTGCGGGAGAGCTTCCGAATACTGACACCTATTATTTGGTGACGGAGGGTGAGAACGGCAGTTTCTATGGGACGGACACCAAGGGTATCTGGAAAGCGGCGGCAGATACAGAGCCGATGCGGATATGCAGCTTTTTTGAAAACGGTTATATTTTGGATGAGGTGCAGGCAATCCGGGTGTTGGATGAGGACAGGATGGAATTGCTGGTTCGGCTGGACGGTTCGCGGGCGCTTCTGCACATGGTAAAGCAGGAGGGTGTGCAGGCGGAGAAAGAGGAGATCGTGTTGGCGCTGGGCGACGAAAATCCACTGCTGATGGACTATGTGTCGAAATTTAACCGCAGGAGCGAGACCCACCGGGTGACGGTCAGGCTCCATGAAGCGAATGAGACAGGACAGGAGTTCATAGACAAATTACAGATGGAGCTTGCAGCCGGCAGGGGCCCGGATCTGCTGATGAACGGTCAGATCGATGCGACAGCTATGGCAAGAAACGGTTACTTGCAGAAACTGACGGACATCTTTGACGGTGGGGATGGACTCTGGACGGCTGCCATGGAATGCGGAAAGATCGACGGAGTGATCTACGGGATTCCGTATGCGGGACAATTATTTTTTGCGACTTATTCGCAGAAGCTGACAGGTGGCAGGGAGAGCTGGACGATCCGGGAGTTTATGCAGGCGGTTAGAGCATCGGATGCTGAAATTCTACAATATGGCTTTGGCGGGGCAGATATTGTATTTTATTACGGACTGCTGGATAATGAAAATGCGGAGCTGATCGACTGGGAGAATGGAGAAAGTCATCTGACAGAGGATTTGTTCCTTGAGATTCTTGCGTTTGCATCCCGGTATGCCGACAGAGGGCAGATTCCGCAGGAGGATGTCGGAGATGCGCTCAGGGAGGGACGGATTGCCGCAGTGGGCAGCGTCTGTCTGGAGTTATCCGAATTGAATTACCGGGAGGCGTGCTTTGAGGGAGAGCCTGCAAATATCGGTTTCCCGAGGGCGGAGGGAAACGGAATCTACGTTACACCGAATATGCTTTATGTCAATGCCGGTTCCAAGGTGAAGGACGGAGCATACGAATTCCTGCGGTTTCTTGTGTCCGAGGAAGGGCAGAGGCGCTATGTGGAGCGGAACAGATCCGGGGGCGGTGTCTCCTTAATGCCAATCAGGCTGGATATTCTGGATGAGATGACCGCACTGGAAATGAGAAAAGCGGGGGAGACTACGGCGCGGAGCGCCACCGGAGTCCTCTTTGTGAAGGACGGCTTTACACAGGAACAGAAGGAGCGCTTTGACTGGCTGCTGGAAAAGGCGGAGCCGGGCAACTGGCATGCGGCAGAAATCATGTCCATTGTGTACGAAGAACTGGAACCGTATTTTGCGGGACAGAAGAACGCAGAGAAGGCGGCTGCAAATCTGGACAACCGCGTCCAGCTCTATCTGGATGAGCGCAAATAGAGATGGAATGCAAAGCAACGATTTCGTCAGGGAATCGTTGCTTTTTTTCTGCCTATTCTGTATAATGAAGGGTGTTCTGTGCGAAAGGAGTGCGGCGGATGAGTAAAGTGTATGACAAACTTTTAAAGTGTTACGAATGTGTCAGGGAAAAGACGGATTTTGTGCCTGAGGTTGCCATTGTGCTGGGGTCGGGGCTCGGAGATTATGCGGAGAGCATCCGCGTCGAGAGCGAGCTGCCCTACAGCGAGATAGAAGGCTTTCCGGTATCTACCGTACCCGGACATGCGGGGAAATTCATCTTCGGCTATCTGGAGGATATTCCGGTGGTGTGCATGAAGGGCAGAGTACATTATTACGAGGGTTATCCGATCAGTGATGTGGTGCTTCCGGTGCGGCTGATGAAGCTGATGGGGGCTAAGATTTTGTTCCTGACGAACGCGGCGGGAGGCGTCAACACATCCTTCCATGCGGGAGACCTGATGCTGATAAAGGATCAGATTTCGGTGTTTGCACCGAATCCGCTGATCGGGGAGAATATAGAGGAGCTTGGTGTCCGGTTCCCGGATATGAGCCATGTGTACGACGAGGAGCTGCAGCAGGTGATACGGCGTGCGGCGAAGGACAACGGCATTTTCCTGCAGGAGGGCGTGTATACGCAGCTCACGGGGCCTTCGTTCGAGTCTCCGGCGGAGATCCGTATGCTGCGCACACTCGGCTGTGATGCAGTCGGCATGAGCACGGTTGTCGAGGCGATTGCGGCGAATCATATGGGAATGAAGATCTGCGGAATATCCTGCATCTGCAATCTTGCGGCGGGCATGACGGCAAATCCGTTAAACCATGAAGAGGTACAGGAGGCAGCTGACAAGGCTGCACCGAATTTTAAGAAGCTGGTAACGGAGTCTGTGAAGGGAATGCGGCGGTCATGACGGAGAAGAAGGATTGGAGCACGCTGATCAGCGAGGCGCTGGAGGCGCGGAAGAATGCTTATGTGCCGTATTCTCATTATACAGTCGGTGCGGCGCTGCTCTGTGAGGACGGCGAGATCATCCGGGGCTGCAATATTGAGAATGCGACCTATGGAGCGACGAACTGCGCGGAGCGGACAGCATTTTTCAACGCGGTGAGCAGGGGAAAGAGAAAATTTACCGCCCTTGCCATCACGGGCGGCATGGAGGGTGCAGAGCCGACGGACTATGCCTATCCCTGCGGCATCTGCAGGCAGGTCATAAAGGAATTCTGCGCGGATGACTTTATAATTATTGTGGCAAAGGGCAGGACGGAATACGAGGAATATCGTCTGCAAGAGCTTCTGCCACATGGATTTGGAGGTGAATCGATCAGATGAATATCAGGCTCTATCACGCAAAGATTCTGACGATGGAGAAGAACCGACAGGTTTTCGACGGAGAGATCTGGATCAAGAATGAAAAGATCGTCTGCGTCGCGGAACAGGGAGAATTACAGAGCGAGTGGAGCAGTGGCTTCCCGAAGATCAAGTGGGATGTGGAGCTGGACTGCAAGGGAAATCTTCTGATGCCCGGCTTCAAGGATGCGCATACCCATTCCGCCATGACGTTTCTGCGCTCCTATGCGGATGATGTGCCGCTGCAGAAATGGCTGCAGGAAAAGGTATTTCCGATGGAGGCGAAGCTCACCGGCGAAGATATTTACGAGCTGACAAAGCTGGCGATCTTAGAATACCTGACCTCTGGCATCACATCCATATTTGAGATGTATCTGACACCGGACACGATCGCAGAGGCTTGTATCGATATGGGGATGCGCTGTGTCCTGACAAGCGGACTGAATAATTTCACCTCCTCGATTGAGCAGGTGGAGGAGCAGTATTTGAGATGGAACAAGAAGGATCCGCTGATCAGCTATCAGCTTGGATTCCACGCGGAATACACCTGTTCCAAAGATCTGATCTACCGGCTGTCCCAGCTTGCGCATAAGTACCGGGCGCCGGTGTACACGCATCTTGCCGAGACAAAGCAGGAGGTGGAGGCATGCAAGGAGAGATACGGTATGACTCCGGCGATGTTCCTCGACATGATGGGAATTTTTGAGTTCGGCGGGGGTGGCTATCATTGCGTTCATATGACGGACGGCGACATGGAGGTGTTCCGCAGACGCAGACTCTCCATAATCACAAATCCGGCATCCAACATGAAGCTGGCGAGCGGCATTGCGCCGGTTGCGGAATTTGACAGAAGGAAGATCCCGGTTGCAATCGGCACGGACGGCCCGGCAAGCAATAACTGTCTTGACATGTTCCGGGAGATGTTCCTCGTGACGGGGCTGAGCAAGCTGCGCGAGGAGGATTCCGCGAGCATGGATGCACTGAAGGTGCTGCAGATGGCTACGGTGAACGGCGCAAAGGCAATGCGCCTGCCGAAGGCGGATGTGCTGGCAAAGGGCAGGCTCGCTGACCTGATACTGATCGATCTGCACCAGCCAAACATGCAGCCAATCCATAATATCCCGAAAAATCTGGTCTACAGTGGAAGCAAGTCGAACGTACTCATGACCATGATCAACGGAAAGATCCTCTATCGGGAGGGAGAGTTCAACGTCGGCGAGAGTGTCGATGAAATCTATGAAAGATGTAATAAGATTGTGAAGCGTATCCTTAACGCTTAACATATTCGCGAAAGCGAAACTTCTCTAATCATTTTAAAATACATAGGAGGGAGATACAAAAACATGTTAGAGAAATTATTCAAACTTAAGGAGAACAAGACGACGGCAAAGACGGAAGTGATTGCCGGTCTGACCACGTTCATGACAATGGCGTACATCATTGCCCTGAACCCGAACCTGCTGACGGGCTTCGGCGCAGAGGGGAAGGAGCTCTGGAACGGTGTTTTCCTTGCAACCTGTATTGCATCCGCAATCGGTATTTTCGTGATGGCATTCGTTGCCAACAAGCCTTTTGCAATGGCACCCGGCATGGGACTGAACAGCTTCTTTGCCATCGTTGTCGCAAACATCGTCGGACTGACGGGCATGACCTATCTTGAGTCCTTTCAGGCGGCACTCTGCATCATACTGATCGAGGGTATCATTTTCCTGATCCTTTCCGTGCTGAATGTGCGTGAGAAGATCGTGGATGCGATTCCGCTCGGCGTCCGCCACGGCATTGCACCTGCAATCGGACTGATGCTTCTGAACATCGGACTTGGCTCTAACGCGGGAGTCTATTCTGAAAACGGCGGGCCGTTCTTTGTGATGAGAGATTTCTTCGGCGCACTGACACCCAGTCTTGCGAAAGAAAATATGGGAAGCGGCTATACCGCTATGGTATTGGGCGTTGTCACAATGTTTATCGGACTGTTTGTCATCATCATCCTTGCACAGAAGGGCGTGAAGGCGGCGGTGCTCCTCGGAATGCTCGTGGCAAGCATCATCAACTGGGCAGGACAGGCGATCTTCCTTGGCACAAATCCGTTTGCGTCTCTGGCGACGGCATCCTTTATTCCGCCCTTCGGAGATATGGCGGCAACGACCCTTTTCAAGTTTAATTTCGCCGGTTTTGCCAAGATTGGCTGGTTTACCGTGACCACATTGATCGTTACCTTCTGTATTATCGATATGTTTGATACGATCGGAACCCTTGTAGGAACTGCAAGCCGTGCCGGTATGCTGGACAAGGACGGAAAGATGCCGCAGATGAAGGAAGCGCTGCTCGCAGATGCAGTCGGCACCATTGCCGGCGCAGCAACCGGAACCTCTACCGTAACTACCTTCGTAGAGTCTGCTTCCGGCGTGGAGGCAGGCGGACGTACCGGTCTGACAGCGTTTACCACAGGTATCGCGTTCCTTGCATGTATCTTCCTTGCACCGGTTGCAGCAATCATTCCGGCAGCGGCAACCTCATCCGCACTGATCTACGTTGGTATTCTGATGTTGACCGGGTTGAAAAATGTTGATTTCACTGACATTACCCAGTCCGCACCGGTTGCACTCATGCTGATCGCCATGCCGATCTCCGGTTCCATCGGACATGCCATCGGTATCGGACTGATTGTTTACACTGTCATCAAGCTGTTCACCGGAAAGGCAAAGGATGTTTCCGTGCTGACCTATGTCCTTTCCCTGATCTTCCTTGTGAAGTTTTTCCTTGTGGCATAAAAGTATCTGACAGCAGACCGGCATCAGAGCCGGGTATGCGGAATAAGAGAAAAGCAGAATGGAGTGGTGGGCTGTTTGACAGAGCAGCCCACCGAAATTTATAGATGGAATATTTGATTATGGTCGCTGCGCTTGTCGCTTTCGCAATTATGATCTTTGCGTTGGAGGGTGGCAGGGCAAAAAAGGCGGAAAAGGAATTTGTTGACAAACTGCGGGAGGGGTATCTGAAGCTCGCGGATAAGAAATATGCGCTGGAACGCTATGAAAAGATAAAAAGCTATTATCTGCGCCATGAAAAGGATGGGCAGATCGACGATATTACATGGAATGATCTCGGAATGGATGAGATCTTTAAGAGGATGAACTATACCTTGTCCGCATCGGGAGAGGAATATCTGTATTACAAGCTGCGGACCTTGTATCAGAGGAACGAAGAACTGGAACACTTTGAAAAGGTAGTCAATGCCTTCGGCACGCATCGGGACGAGCGCGTGCGCTTTCAGTTCCGGATGAATAAATTGGGATACACGGGAAAATATTCTCTTTATGACTATATAGATAATCTGGATTACCTCGGGGAGAGAAGCAACCTGAAAAATTATATCTGTGATCTGCTTTTCCTGCCGCTGATTGCAATGCTCTGGGTTAAGTTCCAGATCGGTATCGTAGGGCTTGTCGTGCTGATGATCTACAACATTATCACCTATTTCAAGGAAAAGAACGAGATTGATCCCTACATTACCAGCTTTGCCTATATTATACGGCTGTTATCGGTCTGTGATGAGGTGGAGAAGCTGAAGCTTGCGGGCTGTGAGGCGGAGCTGGAGAGCATCCGGCTCCACAAGCGGAACATGCAGGCGCTGAGAAGAAATTCCTTCTGGGTCATGAGCGCGGGGAACAGCCGGGCGGGAGCGGCATCCGGCGATATTATCGGCGTGTTTATGGACTATATCAGAATGGTTTTTCATGCGGATCTGATTAAGTTTAATCGTATGCTGAGCGTGCTGCGCGGACACATAGAGGATGTGGATGCCCTGATTTCAACCGTTGGATATCTGGAGACAGCGGTGTCCGTATGGATATTCCGACAGTCCCTCGAAAACGGCTGGTGTCTCCCGGAATTTATCGGGGAGGAGAGGGTCGGCCTGAGAGATGCATACCATCCGTTGTTGGAGAAGCCTGTCAAGAATACCATTATCTCGGAAAGAGGGGTTCTTCTCACCGGCTCGAATGCCTCAGGTAAGTCCACCTTCCTGAAGACGGTGGCAATCAACGCGATTCTTGCCCAGACGATTCATACCTGTACGGCGGACGAGTACCGCGCTCCGTTCTTTTATGTCTATTCCTCCATGGCGCTGCGGGACGACATCGGCAGCGGGGAGAGCTATTATATCGTTGAGATCAAGGCGTTGAAGCGCATTCTCGACGCGGCGGCTTCCGGGAAAAAGCCTGTGCTCTGCTTTGTCGATGAGGTGCTTCGGGGAACGAATACGGTGGAGAGGATTGCAGCTTCCACGCAGATACTGAAATCCCTTGGGGGAGCCGGAATTTTCTGCTTTGCCGCCACGCATGACATTGAACTTACGGATCTGCTTCGGAAATATTATGACAACTATCACTTTGAAGAAGATGTCAGGGACGGGGACATCAGCTTTAATTACAGGTTACAGCAGGGGAAGGCAACGACGCGCAACGCGATAAAGCTGCTGGAGCTGATGGGCTACACTCTGGCGGATGTCCGGGCGGAAAAGCTGGCGGATCTTCCCCAGCGGCTGAAGGCCTACGGAGAGGCAAAGGCCGCCGAGGCGGTGGGGGTGGGCATCCCCACCTTGCGAGACATCACCTCCGAGCTTCTGAAGCCC
>USGM01000017.1 GCA_900554205.1 uncultured Lachnospiraceae bacterium | reverse complement strand
CGGAGAAGCGAAGGCATGGGATTCGGAGGAAGAGTGTGCAGACAGAAAAATACCCCAGCCTGACGACTGGGGTAAAAGATTAACAACCGAAGTTAAACATTCTGCAAATAGCATTAAATAACTCGGAGCAGCTATTGAATTTGAAACACATAGTTTTGTCCTCCTTATTTTTTTATTTGTATCAGCTGACAAGACAATTGTAACAATTTTGTAACAATTGAGCAATAGGAGAAAAATGGGAATTTACAAGGGATACAAGATAGAATGCTCCCAGTAACTTCCATTGTAAATCCTCTATTTCCATGATAGGATTTGAAATGTAACAAATTTGTAATATATTCACGGCGTTGGACAGACGCTCACCAGTTTATATCATTACATAATAGTTACAGAAACTATTAAGGAAACAGAAGGAGGAGAAAACAAATGAATATGTTACCGTCTATGCTGATTGCAGCAACATTGATCGGAGGAAGTCTGCAGGTTAATATACCGTATGCCGGAAACAATACAGGTATCGGTTGTAAGCCTGAAATGTCAGAAACGATAGAAAGTGTGCAGGGACAATATTCTGTCGAAAGTGTACATGAGCTTCTGGAAAGATTGCAGAAATGGGGCATCGATACTTCGTTTATAGAAAATTGTCTTAAGCCGATTATCTGCCCGGGCGGGGGAAACACACCCGAGGAGCGACCGGAAGAGAAGCCGGAAGAAAAACCCGACGAGAAGCCGGAAGAAAAACCTGACGAGAAGCCTGTAGACAAGCTCGACGAGAAGCCGGAAGAAAAACCCGAGCAGAAACCTGACGAGAAGCCCGAGGAGAAACCGGAACAGAATCCCGAACAGAAGCCTGATGTACCGGGAGACGGCTCCTCAGACAAGGAGGAGAGTGAGGCGCTGAGCTTCGCGGAGCAGGTGGTGGAGCTCGTGAATGCGGAGCGTGCCAAGGTGAATCTTCCCGCGCTGACAATGACGACGAAGCTGAATGAGGCGGCGCTGGTGCGCGCGAAGGAGACGGTGCAGTCCTTCTCTCATACCAGACCGAATGGAAGCTCGTTTTCCACCGTATTGAAGGAGAATGGAATCAGCTTTCAGGGCGCAGGAGAGAACATTGCGTGGGGACAGCGGACATCGGAGCAGGTAGTAAATGCGTGGATGAATTCGGAAGGTCATAGAGCGAATATTTTAAATCCGAGGTACACTTCGATCGGTGTGGGATATTACCTTAACGGTGCGACTCCTTACTGGGCGCAGCTTTTCACCTATTAATTTGTAAGATACCAGGGTCAAAAGCGCCGAGCATTCGCAAAAGAATCTGCTATGTAGCCGTCACTGCTTTGCAGCTCCATGCCCCGATGTCCTACAGCAAACAGTTATATTAAATTTCAGAAAACAGGGCGATTGTAGTGGATGCAGTCGCCCTGTTATGTTATATTATTGGAAAATGGAACAGAGAAAGACAGGAGCGCGAAGAGCGTGCGCAGAAATGGAGTAAATATGGAAGGAAAATGTATTGTCATTTGTGCCGGGGATCTGACCTTGGGAGAGATTCCGGTCGGTGAGGAGGATCTGGTCATTGCGGTAGATGGCGGACTGGATTACTGTGCAGTATTGAACATTGAGCCGGATCTGATCCTCGGGGACTTTGACTCTCTGAGCGAGAAAGAATATGCGGCGGTAGAACAGTTGGAGCAGCAGATACCGGAGCGAGTGATCCGGCTGCAGTGTGCGAAGGATGAGACGGACGGACTTGCGGCGCTGCAGGAGGGCTTGAAGAGGGGCTACACAGAATTTCGGATTTACGCCGGAACGGGCGGAAGGTTCGACCACACACTGGCGAATATCCAGTGCCTGATTTATCTGAAGAACAGAGGGGCAAATGGGTATCTTGTGGATGGCATGGGAATGATGCTTGTGATAAAGGATGAGGCGATACATTTTAAGAGAAATCTTAAGGGGACACTTTCGCTTTTCTCCATGGTGGAGGAGTCGAAGGGAGTGACAATTCGCGGGATGAAGTATGAACTTGACTGCGCCTCTGTCCGCAATGATTTCCCGCTGGGAATCAGCAATGAATTTATCGGACAGGAGGCGGAAATTCTGGTAGAAGACGGTACGCTTGTCTGTATGCTTCAATATGCGGACTAGACGCAGTATAAGGATTCAGACAATGGCGTGCAATCCAAAAAAACGAGACCCTTTGGGTAGTAGTGCAGTCAGACAAAGGCATTAGACAAGAAAGAGTTCCAGTATAAAGACGACTGCACAACAGAGAACAGACACCGGGAGTAGTCCTGCGCCGAGCCAAGCGGCAATGATTCCGACCACAAGGGCGGCAATTCCTGCAACAGGGGATTGTGTGGCATCCATAATGGCAGGAAAAGTCATGACAGCCAGAGTGACATAGGGAACATAATACAAAAAGGATTTCAAAAATTTGTTTTTGATCTGCTTCCGGATCAGTGTCAGTGGCAGGATGCGGATGCAGAGGGTAACGGCAGACATGATGGCAATATAAACATAGATATTATGCATTTTTAGCATCCTCCTCTTCGTTGACAGGGAACAGGATCGCAGCAATAGCTGAGATGAGTACCGTCAGTATAATGGTTCTGGTACCGCCGGATAGCTGCGAAATCAGAGGAAGATAGGTCGCTGCAAAGCTGGCGGCGAAGCTGACGAGCACGAAGAGAGCAATGACGCGGTTTTTCCTTGCGGGAGGAATGATCACGGCGAGGAACATACCGAACAAAGCGACGCTTAATGCACTGACCGCGCGGGCGGGAAGCAGGTTTCCTGCGATAACGCCGAGGGCGGTTCCGCCGGCCCAGGCAGGGGCAGCAATCAGTATGGCTCCGTAGGAATAAAAAGGATCCAGCATTCCGGGACGGGCAATGGTGATGCCGAAAATCTCATCCGTGACATCATAACCCACGAAGATTCTGTGAATCAGGGGCGTGTCGGGAGAAAATTTCTGGCTGAGCGCACAGCTCATCAAAAGATAACGTGCGTTTGCAATCAGGGTCATCAGGAAAATTTCAAAATATGCCCCATTCGCGGCAATTACGGTAAAGCCTGCGTATTCTCCGGCGGAGGCATTGTTCAGGAGACTTACGAGAAAGCCCTGAAAAGCAGAAAGTCCGGCATTGCGGGCGGCGACGCCCAGAGAAAAAGAGACGGCAAGATACCCAAGTCCAATGGGAATCCCGTCTCTAATGCCCTCTCTTAAAACTTTATTATGTGAGTTCATTTTTCTTTTGTCCACCTTTAGAAATATTGCTTCTGGGATCTTTTCATGAGAAATCTCACAGTATATCCCTTTTCATCACAAACTGCGCGCACTACGTTTTCGGCGGCATCCTTTGCGTTTTCATTTACGCAGATGATGCAACTGTTCTTGTTGCGCCGGAAAATGGAGGGCTTGACCCAGCGGATAAAATAGGAAATCCGTTCCTTCAGCAATTCCCGTTCAATGAGCTGTTTGCATTCAGGATCAGATATTTCACACAGTTCAATTTCATTGTTTACCTTTATGGTAGTGAATAACGGCTGTTCCATGATTTCACCTCGTCGTGATTGTATCTTATGGGAGCTGTTTCTTTTGTCTCTCTCCGCACATAGTATAGCATATCTCCACCGAAAAGTGCAACGGCAAGAGAAAAGGAATTAGCAGATTGATCAGATCTCCGAAAATGATAATTTCCGATTTGGCAATGACAAAACAGAAAACAATATAGACAATTAGTATTTGATATGGTAAATTCTATTTATATAGCGAATTACGTTGAACCTAAAAGAAAAGATGTACAAATCGCAGAGGAAAGGGAGCGAAGAAAACAGTATGAAAAAAGGATTCAGAAACAGGGTCTGTAGTATTTCACTGGCGGTTGCCATGGCAATGCTGACAGCCTGCGGTGCGGCGGAGAAACCGGCGGAGGGTCTTGTTTCGTCCGGTACGGAAACCGGAACCACGGAGAGCGGTCAGGCGGACACCGGCATCACGGAGAGCGGTCAGGCGGACACCGGCGCCACAGAGAGCGGTCAGGAGAAAACCGGCGTCACGGAGAGCGCTCCAGAGAACACGGACGCTACGGAGGCACAACCGGAATATGTGACGAAGCTGCATATCACGATCAACCCAGACATGGCTCTGTATCTTGATGAAGCGGACAGCGTTGTCCTTGTAGAGTATCTGAATGAGGATGCAGAAAAGGCGTATGCCGGAACGGATATGTCGGGAATTACCATAAATGAGGCGATGGACGTCATTGTAGATACCGCTGTTGCAGGAGGGTATCTGACGGAGGGAAAGACGATCTCTGTGGATGTTGTGGAGTGCGCGGAGGAGAAGGCAGTTGAGGAACTGACCGCACAGCTTCAGACCTCGCTGCAGGAGGCTGCGGCGAAGAAGGAGCTTGCTATCACGCTGGAATTAAAGGTGGATGGAGAGCTTAAGACAGAGATCCAGACGGAAACGGCAAAGGAGCCGTGTCCGGCCTGCGGCGGAACGGGAATCTGCGCGGAATGCGGAGGAGGAACCCTGCCGTGTAAGCGGTGCAAGGGCACGTTGGTCGAGACCTGCGGAAATTGTGACGCGAGCGGAATGCAGAAGTGCCCGGGCTGCAAGGGAAGCGGTGTGGATGCGACGAGTGGCGAGGCATGCAGGCACTGTGGCGGTGCAGGAAAAATCACCTGTGAATTGTGCGGGGGAACCCACGGTAAGCCTTGTACGATCTGCAACGGCAAGGGTGTTGTGTCTGACGACTGTATTCTGTGTCACGGCGGGAAGAAGTGTACTGTCTGTGGCGGAACAGGAGTAGCGGAGTAAGCATATGAAGATGTGCTATAAAAAAGGAGATACCACGGCGGTATCTCCTTTTTGCAGCTTATCTTTATTCGCCTGCGGCGGCAGCGGCAGCAGCGGCTGCCTGCTCGTTGCGGACATTGATCTCCCATTGCTGGCTGTTGATAATGGACTCGTAATCCGGATTTGCATAGAAGGTCGCGTCGTGCTGGCAGTGATCCGTAGTCTGCGGTGTCGTGATCGTCTGTGTGCCGTCAGGATTTTCGATGACCATTGTGGAGCCGTTGAGCAGCGAGGCATCCTCGATCAGAGGAAGTGTCAGACGGCCGGGAACCTTGAAAGGACAATCGGGACTTGCGGGAAGCCCATCATAGGCACAGACGTCACCTTCGTAGTGGATATTACAGCTCTCCGTCGGAACGGAACCCTCTGCGAAGTATTCTGTCACAACGCAGTTATCTGCAGGGCTGTCGCACAATCCGGGAATGGGAAGCAGACCGGATTTGCTGCAGACCTGTGCCTGAACGAGTCCCTCGGGAACCGGGAACTGTTCGTTGGGAAGACTCTCGTGTATGCGCGACATCACAGCCTTCCATAATGTCTTCGAGATGCTTGTCTCGTTATTGGTCTTGGAAGAGCTCATGCCGATGCTGTTGTCATAGCCCGTCCACACCGTGCAGGTGTAGTAGGGGGTGTAGCCTGCAAACCAGACATCCTTGGATTCTGTTGAGGTACCTGTCTTACCGGCGATTGCCATACTGCGGTTGAAGTTGACAACGGAAGCCGTACCGGCAGATGTGACAACGTCCTGCATGGCATTGGTAAGAAGGAAAGCAGTGGTCTCCTTGAGCACCTGTCTGGTGGTCGGCATCGTATTGTCAAGAATTACATTGCCATCGGAATCGACAACCTTTGTGTACAGCTTCGGCTCGGCATAGGTTCCGAGGTTGGCGATGGCGGCGTATGCGGCGTTCATCTCATAGGGGGTGACACCGTAGGTCAGACCGCCCAGCGCCAGAGTCTGGTTGACATCGGTGTAGGTCTTTCCGTTGATGACAACACCGTCTGTCAGCGTTGTAAAGCCGAAGTTCAGCAGATAATCATAACCGAGCTGAGGTGTGATAACCGTTTCGGTCTTCACGGCAATGATGTTCATGGACTGGCGGATCGCTTCGCGGATGGAATTGATGCCGCGGTAGCCTGTCTTGTACCAGTTCTTGACCGGGGTGCCGTCGTCGTAGTTAAAGGGTGCGTCGTTATATACGGTTGCAAGCGTCTGACCGGCGCTGTCCAGAGCCGGAGCGAAGGCGGCAAGCACCTTGAAGGTGGAACCGGGGGAACGCTTTGCGTCTGTGGCACGGTTCAGGGTACGGCGTCCCTCCTTGGTGCCGCGTCCACCGACGATCGCTACAACGTAGCCTGTGGACTGATCTTCAATGACCATGGCTGCCTGAGGCTGCGGCGTCATTGAGACGGCTTCCTCATAATTGTCTTCCACATTATCGATACCCAGCTCGTCCAGAACAGCGGCGCGGTAGGTGTCGACCGCCTCATAAGCGGCCTCCTGCGAGGAGAAAATGAGGTTGAAGTTTTTGTTGACGTTCTGCTTGAACCAGGTCATCATATTTTCTTTGCTGTAATTGTTCTTTGTACCGTCAGCAGTCACAACGGTCAGGGCATAGTTCAGATACCAGTTGACCTGTGAAGGGTAGTTTTCTGCATTTGCAAACTCTTCGTCAGCAATCTTCTGTATCATGGGATCCAGCGTCGAATAGATGCGGAGACCGCCTGCGGTCAGTACCTTCTCCGCGTTTGCCTCACTGTATCCGGCAATGTTTACCAGGTCATCCTTCATCTGCTCGTAAAGTGCATCGGAGAAGTAGGAGCCGGAGGTTGCGTTCGTGCTCTCGCGGTAGTCCACGTCATAGTTTCCGATTCTCTCATACACGGCTTCGGTGTCGGCAATCGCCTCGTCGTACTGAGCCTTTGTGATGAAACCGAGATCACGCATGTTTTCCAGACATCTCTTGCGGCGCTTCTGGTTTGCCTCGGGATGGCGGATCGGGTTATAGCCGGACGGGTTCTGCGTGATGCAGGCGATAACAGCCGCCTCGGATACCGTCAGTTCGCTGGCGGACTTGCCGAAGTAGCGCTTCGATGCCGCCTCGACACCGAGTGTATTCTGACCGAGGTTGATGGCATTCATGTACTCGAGGAGAATCTGATCCTTGCTATAATATTTGGAAATCTCCAGCGCAAGGTACTGCTCCTGAAGCTTACGCTTGATCTTCTTGATCTTATTTTTTCCCTCGGAGGTCCAGTCCGTAAAGACTGTATTTTTCAGCAGCTGCTGGGTGATGGTACTTGCACCCTGTGCCTCTTCACCGCCGGTCTTCAGGAACTGCCAGCCGGCACGCAGCATACCCTTGAAGTCAATGCCGTTGTGCAGATAGAAACGCTCGTCCTCGATGGCGACGAAGGCCTTGCCGAGGTAGTCCGGCAGCTCGTCCATGGACTCCACGCGGAGACGGTTGGAGTTGGAGCTGACATACTGGTCAATCTCATTGCCCTCGCAGTCGTAGACAATCGTTGCCTGACCGGATGCAACGACAGCGTCCAGCCGGATGGTCGGCGTGGAGGCAAGGATACCCCTGAATGCACCGATCCCCGCGGCAACGCCGCAGATACCGACACCGACAATGGCAACCAGCACCAGCTTTACAAGGCTGAGCAGGATTTTCTTTTCTATTTTTACTGTTTTGGAATTCAGTGCTTTCTGCTTCGCACGAACTCCTTTCTTTCCATAATTCATGAAATTCGCCTTTCTGGTTAAATCATACTATCCGCTATATTATACCAAAC
Organism: uncultured Lachnospiraceae bacterium; assembly: GCA_900554205.1. Lineage (GTDB taxonomy): Bacteria > Bacillota > Clostridia > Lachnospirales > Lachnospiraceae > Acetatifactor. Next base: position 27,473 of record USGM01000017.1, on the reverse strand, counting down.
AAAGATATGTAAATAAAGGTTTTCTTTTCATCTTAATAATTGTTTCACATTTTAGACATTTTATGCTAATGTGAAATGGGAATGTTTTAAAAGGAGATAACACGCGTTATGAATCAGGATAAGGATGCTTCGTACCTTGTTCTCCTCAAGGGAGGCGAAGGCGAATATGAGGAAAAGAAATCCCGTTTTATCGCTACGATCCGGGTTTGCGGGAGCGAGGCGGAGGCGGCTGCTTTTATAGAAGAAATGAAAAAGAAATACTGGGATGCCAGACATAACTGTTCCGCCTATGTGATCGGCAGCAGGGGCGAGCTGACGAGGTGCAGTGACGACGGAGAGCCGAGCGGCACTGCGGGACGGCCGATGCTGGAGGTTCTCACGGGCGAGGGCATCCGGAACATTGCCGTGGTTGTGACGAGGTATTTCGGCGGCGTGCTTCTGGGCACGGGAGGACTTGTCCGGGCATACACGCAGGCGGTGAAGGAAGGGCTGAAAAACTGCACGGTCGGGCGGATGCGCTTCGGCTATGAACTGGAGGTGTGTACGGATTACGGCGGGATCGGAAAGATACAGTACCTTCTGGCAAATGATGGAATAGAACCGGTCTCCGAGGAGTATACTGACAAGGTGACGCTGCGGCTGATGGTGCCCGCCGGCAGGGAGGAGGAGCTTCGGAAAAAGATTACCGAGGCGACCTGCGGCAGGAGTGAAATAAATAGAGTCCGGGAGCTATATTTCGTTGACAAAGAGAGAACGGACGGATAAAATGAGGTAAGAATTAAAAAGTGAATGCAGAATAATGACATTCCGTGGCAGAAAGGTGGTGGTTTTTTTATGAAGAGTAAGACAGTCAGTTCCGATAACCCTCTTCCGGGTCGAAGTAGTACTTTAATAAAAAAATCGCATAAGGAGAATTGCCATGGAAAGAAAGATGGAATTTCAGGAGCTTTGTGAGCTCCTTGAGACGAAGCAGTACACCAAGCTACGCCAGTTCCTGGCTGAGCTGAACGACGCGGACATTGCGGCACTGATGGAAGAGCTGGATGAGGAGAGTCTGCTGAAGGTCTACAGGATTCTCCCGAAGGATCTGGCGGCGGATGTTTTTTCCTACCTTGAGGTGGACAGCCAGCAGATGATTATTAATTCCCTTTCCGATAAGGAAGCGGCGAATGTAATCGATAATCTGATGGCGGATGATGCCGTGGATTTTCTGGAAGAGATGCCCGCGAACGTTGTGGATAAAATACTGGCAAACGCGAAGCCCGACACCAGACAGGCAATCAATCACCTTCTCAGGTACCCGGAGGATTCCGCCGGAAGCATCATGACGGTGGAGTATGTCTCCCTGAAGGAAAATCTGACGGTGAATCAGGCGATTGAGCATATCCGTAAGGTGGGGCTGGACAGTGAGACAATCAACATCTGCTATGTGCTGGATGCACAGAGAAGGCTGGTCGGAACGGTAGCGCTCCGCTATCTGCTGCTGAGCGACGGTGACGAGATTATCGGAGATCTGATGCATGAGAATGTCATCTCGATCAATACCCTGATGGATCAGGAGCAGGTTGCCGCGCAGTTCAAGAAATATGACTTTACCGCCATGCCTGTCGTAGATAATGAAAACCGGCTGGTTGGTATTATCACGGTCGATGATATTGTGGACATCATGGAAGAAGAGACCACGGAGGATATGGAGAAGATGGCGGCTATCGTTCCCAGCGATAAGCCCTACATGAGAACAACGGTCTGGGAGACCTATAAAAAGAGAATCCCATGGCTGCTTCTGCTCATGATCTCCGCAACCTTTACCGGAGCAATCATAAGCTCCTTTGAGGAGGCGCTGAGCGTCTGCGCCGCGCTGATCGCATTCATACCGATGCTGATGGACACCGGCGGAAATGCCGGCGGACAGGCGAGTGTGACGGTGATCCGTGGACTGTCCCTCGGGGAGATCGAATACCGTGACGTCCCGGGAGTTTTGTGGAAAGAGATCCGGGTGGCGGTACTGTGCGGAGTATCGCTGGCGGCGGCTAATTTTGTGAAGCTCATGCTGTTTGACCGCGTGGGTCTGATGGTCTCGATAACGGTGTGCCTGACTCTTATCGCTGCTGTCCTGATGGCGATGCTGGTGGGCTGTCTGCTGCCGATCGGCGCGAAAAAGCTGGGCTTTGACCCGGCGGTTATGGCGAGCCCGTTCATTACGACAATCGTGGACGCACTGTCATTGCTGGTATACTTCAGATTTGCGGCAATGATAATGGGAATCTGACGCGGATCGTCTGGAAAAAGGCACGGAAACTGTGGGAGTGAACGATTTTGGAAGAATGTAAGAACAACATGGGGATCAGAATTGAAGAGTTTAACCCTACTTTCCTTTTTACATGGAAGGGAAAGCGTGAGAAGGGGCGGGATGAAGCGAGCTTCCACAGCCACGATTATCTGGAGATGGCGTTTATTCTTTCGGGGGAGGGCAGGTATCGGTTTGACGACGGGATTATTCCCGTGAAGGAGGGAGATCTCCTCATCATCAATCCAGGCGTAAGGCATCAGGCGCTGGCATGCCCGGAGGCGGAGGCTCCGACGACGGAGTTTTTCATCGGGGCGGCAGACTTCCAGATACCGGATTTTGCACCGAATTCATTGCCGGTTCCAAACGGCGGACATATCATGCATACCTCCGGGGAGCTGCGGCAGAAGCTGTTTAAGATTTACTCCTCGATGGAGGCGGAAAACGCGGTTTGCAGGCAGGGGCGCTATTTTATGCTGAAGGCCTACCTGATGCAGATGATGCTTCTGGTCATAAGAGAGCAGTGCGAGCCTGTCGAGCGGATGGGCGGCTATGCGTTCGAGTCCGTGAACAAGAAATACATTGTCGAGCAGATGGTAAATTATTTCGAGGATCATTACAGCGAGAAGATTTCACTGGATCAGATCGCGGAGAATATGTATCTGAGTCCATTCTATATTTCAAAGATCTTTAAGAGTGAGACCGGAGATACACCGATCAGGCACCTCATCAACATCCGGCTGGAGAAGGCGAGAGAGCTTCTCGAGAGCGGCTGCGAGGGGAGCATACAGGAGGTCGCCGCGTCAGTGGGATATGATGACGCTTATCATTTCAGTAAGTTATTTAAAAAGAGATATGGAATTTCGCCGTCGCAGGCAAGAAAAAAGGCATAAAAGTAAACGGAGGTACAGAGAGTAATGAGATATTTTTTTGAATCTGCGATTGAAAAGAAGGAAAAGGGATATATGATCCGCGTGCCCTTTAATGTGTGGGAGGTATGCAAGCAGCGCGATGTTATCCAGGCGGAAATTGTTCTGGACAATGACATTATCGAATGCGAACTTCTTCCTATTGAAAAGGGAAATTATGAGATTCACATTGAGGATGAGGACGCAGTCAAGGTAGCGCTTGGAGTGCCGCACAAGATTTTGCTTCACATCAACGGCTCCCTGATCCGTATGGATCAGAACAGCCCTTACAGCTTTGATAATCCGGTGAGAAAGATCGACAGCATGCAGGTTATCATCCAGCCGGAGGACGGACTGTGCGGTCAGGCTTGTGTTGCAATGCTGGCAGGACTGACGATCGCTGAGGTCATCAGCGTGATGGACTGCAGAGAGTGGCAGGCGACGATGGGGCGCATGATCTCTGCACTGAACTACTACGGAATCGACCATAGCGACATTATTGTCTACACGGAGGGCAGGGAAGCGGTACTGCCCAAGTGCTGTATCATGATGGAAAAGATGGGGCGTTACTGCCATTATCTGATTCATTTTGATGGAAAATACTATGATTCCAACCTTGGCGTGCTGGAAGAGTACGATATGTCCAAGCTGCTGGGCTATCTGGAGATCAAATGTTAAAGCAGACTGCTTTGCGTTAAATTTTATACACAAGAGGGGAAGATGAGATGAGTAAACTGACAGACAACTATGCGGCGATAGCGGCAGCAACAGGATTCCGCTACGATGCGGAATGCAATGCTCTGTACGGGCAGCGGGACGGATTTGATATTGTGCTGTATGCGGCAGACAGCAGATATCCTTATCTCTTCACATTGCATACGGCGGCAAAGAGTACAAACGGAACCATGTTCACAAAGGAGCGCTCGAAGGAACTGGCTAAGAGCGTCGGACTGATTACGCTTTGCAAGCAGGACGGCAGCAGTATCAGCGTGACACTGAAACAGGCAAAGCCGGAAAAACTTCAACAGCAGCTTGGGGAGGTATTGTCTGCCGTGACAGCCTTCCTGCGCAGAAACGGCTTTATTCCCTGCTGTAATCTCTGCGGACAGGAGACAGAGGTTGCCGCGTTCCGTTCGGGTGGCACGATTATGCACCTGTGTCCCGAGTGTGAGGCAAAGATGCGGGGACAGCTTTCTATCGATGCCCAGAAACAGGAGCAGAAGAAGGAGAACATTGTCGGTGGCATTGTGGGAGCTTTTCTCGGGTCATTGCTCGGTGTGCTCTGTATCATTATCCTGAGCAGGCTCGGCTATGTGGCGGCACTCTCCGGCGCAATTATGGCGGTTGGCGTGCTGAAAGGATATGAGATGCTCGGCGGAAAGCTGACGAAAAAGGGTATTGTCATCAGCTGCGTGATTATGTTAGTCATGACCTACATAGGGGATAAGCTCGACTGGGCAATCGTTCTGCTGACGGAAGGCGGCGGTGCCGATGCCGGGTTTAACCTGTTTGAATGTTACCGGCTGATACCGCTGATGATTTCGGAGGGCGTCATTGAAATGACAAACTTTGTGGCGGATCTGGTGCTGATCTATCTGTTCCTTCTGCTTGGGGCTGTCCCGGCAATCCTGTCAAAGGTGAGGGAGAAGAGCCAGGCGGGCGTTATGGTCAAGATCGGCTCAGCGGCAAACTATGGTGTGAATATTCAGTAGAGAATGTCTATTTCTAAAGTAAATATTAAATCTGCTTTTTGAGAGTGAAATAAGAAAACGAGAGAAAATGAAAGAAAAATAAAGAAAACAAGAGAATGAGAAATATAAACGACTGAGAATATGTTTGAAAATCGAAGCATATAAAACTAATATATGTCTTAACGATTAGCACTCAGATTAAATGAGTGCTAACAAGAAGCTTTTTGAGAATATAAGGAGGAAATACCATGAAATTAGTACCGTTAGGTGACAGAGTTGTATTAAAGCAGTTGGTTGCGGAGGAGACGACCAAGTCAGGTATCGTACTTCCCGGACAGAATAAAGAGAAGCCCCAGCAGGCAGAGGTAATTGCAGTAGGCTCCGGCGGAGTTGTTGACGGCAAGGAGATCAAGATGGAGGTCAAGGTCGGAGATCAGGTCATCTACTCCAAGTACGCAGGAACCGAAGTAAAGCTCGACAACGAGGAATACATCATTGTAAAGCAGAATGATATTCTGGCAGTAATCCAGTAAGAAGCGTCTTTCGGGACGGAAAATGAAAAAGAACGAAATCATAATGGAGGCAAAAAATCATGGCAAAAGAGATTAAATATGGTGCGGAAGCACGTGCAGCATTAGAGTCCGGTGTCAACCAGCTGGCAGACACCGTAAGAGTGACACTGGGACCGAAAGGAAGAAATGTTGTTCTGGATAAGTCCTATGGCGCACCGCTGATTACAAATGACGGTGTGACGATTGCAAAGGAGATTGAGCTGGAGGATGCTTTCGAGAACATGGGCGCACAGCTCGTCAAGGAAGTAGCTACCAAGACGAATGACGTTGCCGGTGACGGTACCACGACCGCAACTGTGCTTGCACAGGCAATGGTAAATGCCGGAATGAAGAATCTGGCAGCAGGTGCTAACCCCATCATCCTGAGAAAGGGAATGAAGAAGGCTACAGAGTGTGCGGTTAAGGCAATTTCCGGTATGAGCCAGAAGGTAAACGGCAAGGAGCACATCGCACGTGTCGCTGCAATTTCCGCAGGTGACGAGACAGTCGGACAGCTGGTTGCAGACGCTATGGAGAAGGTAAGCGGAGACGGCGTTATCACGATTGAAGAGTCCAAGACCATGCAGACCGAGCTGGATCTGGTAAAGGGTATGCAGTTCGACAGAGGATATATTTCCGCATACATGGCAACCGATATGGATAAGATGGAGGCAACTCTGGATAATCCGTATATCCTGATTACAGACAAGAAGATTTCCAACATTCAGGAGATCCTTCCTCTTCTGGAGCAGATCGTACAGTCCGGCGCAAAGCTGCTGATCATCGCGGAGGATGTCGAGGGCGAGGCTCTGACGACACTGATCGTCAACAAGCTGCGTGGCACCTTCAATGTAGTTGCAGTCAAGGCTCCCGGCTACGGCGACAGAAGAAAGGCAATGCTTGAAGATATTGCTATCCTGACAGGCGGCACAGTTATCAGCTCCGAGCTTGGTTATGAGCTGAAGGATACCACAATGGATATGCTGGGACGTGCAAAGAGCGTAAAGGTTCAGAAGGAGAACACGGTCATCGTTGACGGTGAGGGCGATAAGAATGCGATCCAGTCCAGAATCGGACAGATCAAGAAGCAGATCGAGGAGACAACTTCCGATTTCGATAAGGAGAAGCTGCAGGAGAGACTTGCAAAGCTGTCCGGCGGTGTTGCTGTAATCCGTGTCGGTGCAGCTACCGAGACAGAGATGAAGGAGGCTAAGCTCCGCCTTGAGGACGCGCTGGCAGCTACCAGAGCAGCTGTGGAGGAAGGTATCATCTGCGGCGGTGGTTCTGCTTATATCCACGCATCCAAGGAAGTTGCAAAGCTCGCTGACAGTCTTGACGGCGACGAGAAGACCGGTGCACAGATCGTTCTGAAGGCACTGGAGGCTCCTCTGTATCATATCGCTGCAAATGCAGGACTTGAGGGCAGCGTTATCATCAATAAGGTCAGAGAGTCTGAGGTTGGTGTCGGCTTCGATGCACTCAAGGAAGAGTATGTTGATATGGTTAAGGCAGGCATCCTTGACCCTGCGAAGGTTACAAGAAGCGCATTGCAGAATGCAACCAGCGTAGCAAGCACACTGCTGACAACAGAGAGCGTTGTCGCAAATATTAAAGAGGAAACTCCCGCAATGCCCGCAGGTGCAGGCGGCGGAATGGGCATGATGTAAGCGGCAGCCGGAAAGTAAATACAGACAAAGCAGAGAGACGGACAGGATAAGCTGCCCGTCTCTTTTTTAGTGGAAAATATTAGAACTACTTGACATAGTAATGAAAACCATGTAATGTGTATTTGCGGAGTGGAAATAGACTCTTTCTATTTGAAGGGCGATATGATATAATCCATCTGTTACTGACAAAAAGCTATCCGGCTGTGGAACAGCATTGCCGCAGCATGATGGGAAAACGGGGGAAATATGGTTAATATCCTGCTTTGCGGCAACGAAAAGGTATTTGACGGAGCACTGACGCAGCTGATCTCCATGACGAACAGGACAAAGGAGACGATCCATGTCTATATTATGACGATGGAGCTGACCAGACTGCGGGCGGACTTCACGGCGATCACAGAGGAGCAGATCGCATTCCTGAATCATGTGATCCAGCAGAAGAATCCGGATAACCGGGTGGAAAAGCTCGATGTGACAGAGCTGTACGAGCAGGAATTCGGCGGCTGTGTCAACGAGACAGCGTACTGTACGCCGTATACATTGCTCCGGCTGCTTGCGGACAAATTTACGCAGATACCGGATAAGCTGCTGTATCTGGACATTGATATTATGATAGCGAACGACATACGGCAGCTGTGGGAGATTGATGTGACGGGCTATGAATACGCGGCGGTGAAGGAGAAATATGGCTGCTGGCTGATCCGTCCGGATTATTTCAATGCAGGAATGCTGCTCCTGAATATGGAGATGATAAGGAAGACCGGCCTGCTCATCAAGGCAAGGGCACTGATCCGGGCGAAGAAGCTCCTTTTTGCGGATCAGTCGGCGATCTTCAAGGCGACAACGAGGAAGAAGCTGATTCCGCGAATTTATAACGAACAGTCTAAATTTAACAAGAAGGACACGGTCGTCTGTCATTTCTGCAAGCGGCTGATGTTCAGACCCTATCCGCATACAGAGAATTATAAGCAGTGGCAGGTGGAGGAAATTCACAAATATCTCAACTGCCATGCCTTTGATGAAGATCTGAAGGAGTATCTTGCATGGAAGGCAGATTACGAAAAAGGCCGGAACGGCCGATAACAGAAACGGAGGAATAAAAAAGATGGCAAAGCCGGTGATCAGCAGGGAAATACCGATTTTTTTCGCGGTGGATGATGGATATTGTCCGTTTCTCGCGGTGGCACTTCAGTCTATGATTGATAATTGCTCGCCGGAGAATACTTATCTCGTCAAGATACTGAACACAGATATTTCCGAGGAAAATAAGCGGAAGATCGGAAAGTATGAGAGAGAAAATGTCGATATTGAATTTGTGGATCTGAATTACTATATTAAGAAGGTAAAGGATAAGCTCTATACGAGGGATTATTATTCGGCAACGACTTATTTCAGGCTTTTCCTGCCGAATCTGTATCCCCAGTATGACAAGGTGCTTTATCTCGACAGCGACATTGTCATTCTGGATGACATAGCAAAGCTGTACAATACCGACATGGGAGACAATCTTGTGGCAGCGGCGCCGGATGACGCAGTTCTGAGCAGCCCGATTTTCTGTGATTATGTGGAAAAGGTTGTAGGCGTTGCGGACTGCCGCAAATATTTCAACGCGGGGGTGCTGCTGATGAATCTGGATCAGCTGCGCAGATTCAAGTTCCAGGAGAAATTCACATATGTTTTAGATAAGATCAAGTTTGCCGTCGCACAGGATCAGGACTATCTCAACCGTCTCTGCAAGGGGCGCGTAAAGATTGTTGATAAGACATGGGACAGGATGCCGATCCCCGATCCGAAGATCAAGACGGAGGACGTCAAACTGGTACATTTCAATCTTGCCTTCAAGCCGTGGCATTTTGAGGATATTATGTATCAGGAATTTTTCTGGATGTACGCACAGCAGACGGAGTATATTGATGTCATTCATGAGATCAAGGAGAACTTTACCGAGGAAGACCAGATCAAGGGCGAGCAGTCCCATGAGAGACTGCTGAAGCTCGCAAAGAAGGAAGCGGATTGCGTGGGAGACGACAGAAAGAACAGGCGGTGAGGAGATGAAGGAGAAGCTTAGTAAGACCAGCCCGGAGAGTGAAGACAGCAAGGTACAGCAGCCACCTGAGAAGGCGGCGGACAGGCTGGCGGTTCTGGAGAGAATTGAACAGCTGGAGAGAGAAGGCAGGTTTGATGTGGACGCGGAGGAGGATCCGCCGACACTTCCGCTGCAGCCGGATCAGATCGATTATCTTCGGGTGAAGCCGGCGAGCAAGGTCAAGGTGAAGCTGGCATATGCCGTTGCGGAGCAGTTTTTGAAGGGGATCCTGAAGGACGGAAAACTGGTAATAAAGGATGTCAAGGGCATGGAGTACCTGAATGGTCTGCAGTCCGGGGCAGTCATCACCTGCAACCATTTCAATCCCTTTGACTGCTTCACGGTGGAGCATCTGTTCCAGACCTCTGTTCATTACCGGAAGAAGCAGCTGTTCAAGGTCATCCGGGAGGGAAATTACACGAACTTTCCGGGCTTTTACGGATTTCTTTTCCGCAACTGCAATACTCTTCCGCTCAGCCAGAACAAGAAGACCATGTACAATTTCCTGCAGGCGGTCGATAAGATTCTGCGCAGGGGCGATTTCATCCTGATCTATCCGGAGCAGAGTTTATGGTGGAACTACAGGAAGCCGAAGCCGCTAAAGAACGGAGCGTTTAAATTCGCGGCAAAGAACCATGTCCCCGTGCTTCCGATCTTTATCACGATGGGGGACAGCGAGACTTACGGGCCTGACGGCTTCCCGGTGCAGGAGTACACGGTGTTCATCGACAAGCCCATTTATCCGCAGAGCGGACTGACGGAGCGGGAGCAGGTCAAGGCGATGCGCGACGGCAACTATAGTGTGTGGAAGCATATTTATGAGGAGTTCTATGGAATTCCCTTGGAATACAGTACGGAAAATGAGTAAAAAGATCATATATTACACGGATGAACTGAATGATGAATTTTCGGAGGCACAGATCAAGGCGCGGGTGATAGACAAGGACTTCCGCTATTTCCATGGGCGCATCTGGGATTTCTGTTCGCTGGTGGTTCAGAACGTGCTCAGTATGCCGATCAAGTTTTTCTACCAGAAGCTCAGGTTCCACTTGAAATATGTGGGGAAGGAGAAGCTGAAGGAGTGCCGTAACGGTGGTTATTTTATTTATGGGAACCATACCCAGCCGTTTGCGGATACCTTTATCCCCAGCCTTGCAAACTATCCGCACCGGAATTTCTTCATCGTGAACCCGGAGAATGTCTCCATGCCCGGGCTGCGGCATCTTGTCGAGATGCTCGGGGCAATCCCGATTCCCTGTGACCTGGGTGGCATGAAGAATTTCATCCGGTCGGTGGAGGACAAGATCGCCAGAAACTATTCCGTCACGATCTACCCAGAGGCACATATCTGGCCGTATTATACAGGAATCAGACCGTTTAAGGCGGTGTCCTTTCGCTATCCGGTCAGCTTAAACTGCCCGGTGTATGCGCTGACAAACACCTATCATAAGCGGCGGGGCAGGTCGGGGAAGGTGAATATTGTCACATACATTGACGGGCCATTTTACCCGGATGAGAAGCTGAAGCCGAAGGAAAGACAGCAGGAGCTGCGTGACCGTGTTTACCGGTGTATGCTGGAACGGAGCAAAGAAAGCAATTATGAGGTAATCGAATACAGAAGGGCGTCGGAGTGAGAACTCCGGCGCTTTTTAAATGCATTCCGTGACATTTTACGCAGGAATATTTACCTCTTATGCAGGATGTATTTACAGATTTTAATTCATCTGTATACTGTAATTGTAGGCAACGGGAAGGATGGCGCAGGAACAGCACCGTATTTCCGGGTCGAATAAAAAACAGGTGGGGACATATGAAGGTCAAAATTGAGATTGAGGAAGGACTGGAGGAGGAAGAAGTCATCATCCGGTGCGCAAGCCTGAACGATTCCGTGGTCGGCCTGCAGAATTATCTCTCAAAACAGAACAATGGGAAACGATGCCTGACCCTGAGCAGCGGCGAGACGGATTTCTATGTTCCGATCGAGGAAATCTATTTCTTCGAGACAGAGGGGCGGGAGCTGCGGGCACACACGGCGGATAAAATATTCACCTGCAATTACAAGCTGTATGAGCTTGAGCAGGTCTTGCCGGGGAGCTTTATGAGAATATCAAAATCCTCCATTGCCAATCTGGACTGTATTTACTCCATAACCCGGAATCTGACGGCATCAAGCATAGTGGAATTTACAGGCAGCAGGAAGAAGGCAATGGTGTCCAGAAGCTATTACAGACTTCTGGTAGAACGGTTAAATGAGAGACGGCTTGGCCGGTAGAAAGGAAAGAGGTAGGAGAGATGAAGGGTAAGGTATCAGTGAAAGCACAGAAGGGAAATATATTTTGGGGAATACTGCTCATTCTGGCAGCGGTTGCGTTTATTGCCGGCAAGCTGGGATTCTTTGAAGGAATCGGGGTATGGACGATCGTGTTCAGCATAGCGCTTGTAGGAATCTTTATCAACGGCATTGTAAACAGGAGCTTTTGGGAGATGCTGTTAGCTATTGCATTCCTGATCATTGTGAATGATGAGCTGCTGCATCTGGAAGCGATCACGCCGTGGCCGGTGCTGGGAGCGGCGCTGCTCATAGCGGCAGGTCTGAGTATGCTGTTTCCGGGGTTCCGAAAGAAACCCGACTGGAAGGTGGAGTACGACGGGGAGGAGATTACGGTTGACGAGGAGCGTCGGGAAGGCACACAGATATACCTGAAAACGACATTCGGAAGCACGGTGAAATACATCACGGGAGAGGTTGAGTCCGTCAATGCGGATTGCATGTTCGGCTCGGAGGAGATTTACTTTTCAGACGCAATTTTACCGAACGCTGTTGCCACTGCAAGGGTGAATGTCTCCTTCGGCAAGGTGGTTCTGCATGTTCCCGAAAACTGGAGTATCGTGGATAATACCAGCAGAGCCTTTGCGGGAGGCTCGGAGACGGGCGGGAACGGCGAAGCAGTAAATACGCTTTATATCGATGGAAGGGTGTCCTTCGGCACATTGGTCATTCATAGAATTTAGAGACGCGGGGAAGACGGAGAGAATTAAAATGAAGAAATCAACAAAGAGATATATTCATGCTTTTTATGAGGAAAATAAGTTAAATTACGTTTTGACAATTGCAGCAACAATCGGAGTCAGCTTCGTTCAGATCGGGCTGGCGGGGCTGATTAAGAAACTGATGGATCTCGCAAGCGAAGGAACGCTGGAGCAATTGAGGCAGGAGCTTGTCATGGTTGTCCTTTTCCTGCTGGGATGTGCTGCCGCGTTCTTTCTCCTGCGGAGCGTGAAATATAATTTTATGAGGAAGGCGGTGACGGGCTACCGCAATCTGGCATTCAGGGAAATTACAGCGCACAGCATAGGAGCCTTCAATAAAAATAACAGTAGTAATTATATATCGGCGCTGACAAATGATGTCACATCGATCGAGTCAAACTATCTTCTGGCGGATGTGGGTATCATGGAGGCGGTGCTGACGGCGGTTCTGTCGCTGAGTCTGATGTTTTATTACAGCTGGGAAATGACGCTGCTTGTGATTGTTCTCTGCATCGCCCCTATGGCTGTCGCCATGGTGTTTGGCAGCAGGGTAGCGGAACAGGAGAAGGAGATCAGCGCACGGAACGCGGATTTTGTTGCAATGGTGAAGGATCTCCTGAGCGGTTTTGGCGTTGTAAAGAGCTTTCAGGCACAGGAGGAGACGTCCAGACTGTTCGAGGAGAGAAACGGACAGTTGGAACAGATTAAATGTAAGCGGAAGAAAACTTCGCAGCTGGTTCAGATTATATCGGGACTGACGGCATTCGCCGTCCAGATCGGCGTATTTGTTTTCGGGGCGTATATGGCGATCAAGGGACGGATCACCGTGGGCGTTGTCGTTGCCTTTGTCCAGATGATGAACTATATTCTTCAACCGTTAAATACACTTCCGACACTGCTTGCCGATAAGAAAGCGGCAGAGGGGCTGATCGAGAAGCTGAGCGCATACTGCGAGGAGAACCGCACGGAAGGGAAGGACGAGGTTATTGCTTCCGTGGGAGACGGAATTAACTTTGACCATGTGGACTTTTCCTATGAGGCGGAGAAACCGGTGCTGAAGGACGTCAGCCTGCAGTTTGAAGCGGGGAAGAGCTATGCTATCGTCGGCGGTTCCGGTTCCGGCAAATCGACTTTGTTGAACCTTGTCATGGGAAGCTTCGATGGATATGAGGGAAAGGTCACGATAGGTGGAAAGGAATTAAAGAAGGTAAATCCTGACAGTATTTTTGATGTGGTCTCGGTGATCCAGCAGAATGTTTTCGTCTTCGACGATACCATACGGAGAAATATCTGTATGTTTAAGGAATTTCCGGATGATGTCGTGAAAGCGGCGGCAGAGAAGGCCGGACTGAGACAGCTGATCGCGGAGAAGGGCTGGGATTATGACTGCGGCGAGGGTGGCATACATCTTTCGGGCGGAGAGAAGCAGCGCATTTCCATTGCGAGAAGTCTTTTGAGAAAATCACAGGTGTTATTGGTGGACGAAGCAACCTCGGCGCTCGATGCTGAGACAGCGGACAGTGTAACCAATGCAATTCTGGATATCGACGGCTTGACAAGGCTTATTGTCACGCATAAACTGGATGAAAAGGTTCTGAACCGGTTCGATGGCATTGTGGTGATGAAGAACGGACATGTGGAAGAGGAGGGAACCTTTGGAGAGCTGATGGAGCAGAAAGGGTATTTCTATTCCCTGTATCAGGTCAGCAGAGAATAGGTTGTGAGAGGCAAGGCAGATGAAGAACGACAGAACCTACAGAAATCCGGTGCAGAGAGGCTTTTTCCCTGACCTCTCGGTCATCCGGGTCGGCGATGATTTTTACATGGTAAATTCAAGCTTTCAGTATTTTCCGGCAATTCCGATTTCCCATTCCCGCGATATGGTGCACTGGCATATTGTCGGACATGCGATCACGAATCCGGAATGGCTCGATCTGAGCGCAATCCGGGATTCTCACGGCATCTGGGCGCCGGACATTTCCTGCGTGGACGGAATCTATTACATTTTTGCCACGTTGCGGCTGAATGCAGATGGAAAACGGGGCAACAATGTCATGCGCAGACAGCTTGTCATGACGGCGGAGCGGCCGGAGGGCCCGTACAGTAAGCCGGTCTGCCTTGAGGTAGACAATATCGATCCCTCTCATTTTGTGGATGAAGATGGGAAGCGGTATATGGTGATCGCACCGGCAGCCCAGACCGTTCCACTCTCGGAGGATTCCCTTCACCTTGCGGGAGAGATGAAAACAGCCTGGGTGGGAACCGGCGAGCGCTGCCCGGAGGGGCCGCACCTGTTTCGGAGGGACGGCTTCTACTATGCCATGGTGGCGGAGGGCGGCACGGGTTACGGGCACGGTATCAATGTGGCGAGAAGCCGGACGCTGTACGGAGACTATGAGAGCTCGCCCTATAATCCGGTTATGCGCCAGAGGGATGAGAACGCGCCGGTTCAGCGCGCGGGACACGGCAAGCTGGTGCAGGATCAGAAAGGAAACTGGTGGTGCTATTATCTCTGTGGCAGACCGAACGAAGGCCGGTTCACGACAATCGGCAGAGAGACAGCGCTTGATCCGGTACAGTGGACAGAGGACGGCTGGTTTACCATAAATGAGGGAAGAGGGCCGAGCCTTGTGCAGAAGACCCCCGATCTGCCGGAGCATGTCTTTGAAAGAGAGGCGCAGGATGACTTTGACAGGGCGGAACTGTCCCCGGACTGGGAATTTGTAAGGAATCCGGACAGAGGCAGCTGCAGCCTGACGGAGCGTCCCGGCTTTTTCCGAATCTGGACAGGTGACGGACAGCTGAATGAGGTGCGGGCAAAGAACACGCTGCTCAGAAGAGAGCAGGAGCTGGCATACACAGCCGTGACAAAGCTTGAATTTTACCCGGACAGGGATGGAGAGCAGGCGGGGCTTACCTGCTATTACAGCACGGCAACCTATATCCGCTGCGCCGTGTGCTGCGAGGGCGGGAGAAAAATACAGCTGGTTATCAACCGGAATCATGGCGAGGAACTGATCGCGGAGCTTTCCGGTGTGAAGGAGCAGCCGGTATTCCTAAAGGTAATCACGGAACATCAGCGGAGAAGCTTCTATTATAGCTATGACGATATGGAGTGGGAGAAGATCGGAAGCGTGGAGGACTGCCGTTTCCTCGCGGACGAGGGCGTGCCGGATGATCCCAAACGGCATACGGGCACACTGGTCGGTATTTATGCCAACAACGGCGGCTGCGGAAGCCGCAAACCCGCAGACTTTGATTTCTTCCGATATGAAGATTAAACAGACTGATAGGAAAAGAAAAAACAGCCGGATGAGCGCCATGGCATTCATCCGGCTGAAAATATTAGTTTGCAGATTTCGTTGTCTGCATCAGCACTGTCATGCAGTCCAGAACAACATCCTTCTGGTCGGCTTCATAGTAAGTGCCGGTGTAGATATACAGACCGCCGTCTGTCACAGCATAGATGGAGATCTGGTCGGTCGGAGGGATATTTAGAAGAACATCACGACCGCCGAGGGAGTCGATGAAATCCTGTGTCCAGGTACCGCTCTCCAGCAGGTAATCGATAACAGCATCCGTAATCTGGGAAACCATCTCAAAGTAGAGGACAGTTTCACCGTTAAATGTCCGCAGCTCGGACTTGACGAGCTCCACGCTCAGACCGTTTTCACTGTCGGAGAGACCGTCCACGATGTCGTT
Organism: uncultured Lachnospiraceae bacterium; assembly: GCA_900554205.1. Classification (GTDB taxonomy): domain Bacteria; phylum Bacillota; class Clostridia; order Lachnospirales; family Lachnospiraceae; genus Acetatifactor. Next base: position 11,551 of record USGM01000017.1, on the reverse strand, counting down.
CAGATCCTTTTCGGTCAGCTTGGCATTGTAATTTGCAGATTTCTGCACATTGATGTTGACAGCCTGATTGGTTCCCAGAGTGGCATTGTAATAGATGGAAAGCGGGTTAGACCCGTCATCACCGTACCAGTCCTCTGAGGGATACTGCATGCTGAAGCTTGAGTTGCTCACTTCGCCAAGCTCCAGACTGCCGGTGTCAGCTGCTTCCAGAACCGTTGCGTTTGCTGCTGAGCTGGCAGCGTCTCCGCAGCTGCAGAGCATCAGGCACATTCCCAGACAGACACCTGCCTTTGCAACATAACTTTTCAATTTCATAATAATTCCCCTTTCGTTTCGCATTTTTATGCATATGATGATACAAACAGTGAACATAATAGCACGAGCCTGTGATGAAAGTCAATTCGTAAAAAAAGTTTGTTAAAACCGTTGACAGCTTGGAGGTTTGGGTCTATACTTTAAATGTTAATGAAGTTTACTAGAGTAAGAGTGGTGTGAAAGCCACTCTTACTTGCATGTTGGAGCATTTTTTCAAAGGAGGCTGGGAGATGTCCCGAAAGGAAGATTACGAGACAAGGACAGAAAAGCTGCTTACACCTATCGCCGAGGCAAACGGTGTCTCGATTTACGATGTGGAGTATGTGAAAGAGAGCAGTGATTATTATCTCAGGGCTTACATTGATAAGCCGGACGGAGTGAATATTACGGATTGCGAGAATGTCAGCAGAGCGTTGTCCGATGCGTTGGATCGCGAAGATTTCATTCCGGATGCGTATATTCTGGAGGTCAGCAGCCCGGGACTCGGAAGAACGCTGAAAAAGGATAAGCATCTTCAGGCGAGTATCGGGGAGCAGGTCGAGATCAAGCTTTTTAAGCCGATCGAAAAATGCAAAGAGTTTTCGGGTATTCTTGACAGCTTTGATCAGGACACACTGACGATCCTGGTGGGAGATGCGCCGAGAAGCTTTCAACGTGCAGACATAGCACTGGTTCGGCTTGCGCTGGACTTTTAAGGAAGAAAAACTATTGAAAATAAACAGATCTGTGTGGATCGGAATGGAGGAAAAGGAAAAGAAATGAACAAGGAATTGATGGAGGCGCTCGATATTCTGGAGAAGGAGAAGGAGATCAGCAAGGAGACACTGTTCGAGGCGATCGAGAACTCACTGCTCACTGCGTGCAAGAATCATTTTGGCAAGGCGGATAATGTGCATGTGGAGATCGACCGTGATACCTGCGACTTTCTGGTGTATGCGGAGAAGGAGGTTGTGCCTACGGCGGATGATGTGGAGGACGATTGTCTCCAGATCAGCCTAGAGGATGCAAAGGAGATTTCCTCCAAGGCGAAGGTCGGCGACATGCTCCATGTGGAGATCAAGTCAAAGGAGTTCGGACGTATTGCTACCCAGAACGCAAAGAACGTGATCCTTCAGAAGATCCGTGAGGAAGAGAGAAGCGTTATCTACAATCAGTACTATGAAAAGGAAAAGGATGTTGTCACAGGCGTTGTACAGCGCTATGTGGGAAAGAACATCAGCATCAACCTCGGCAAGGCGGATGCTATGCTGAATGAGAGCGAGATGGTCAAGGGTGAGGTGTTCCGCCCGACAGAGCGTATCAAGGTGTATGTCCTTGAAGTGAAGAACACACCCAAGGGACCCCGCATCAATGTCAGCCGCACTCATCCGGAGCTGGTAAAGAGACTGTTTGAGTCCGAGGTTACCGAGATCAAGGACGGAACGGTAGAGATCAAGAGCATTGCCCGCGAGGCAGGCAGTCGTACAAAGATCGCCGTATGGAGCAACAACCCGAACGTGGATGCTGTCGGCGCATGTGTCGGAATGAACGGAGCGAGAGTCAATGCGATTGTCGAGGAGCTGCGCGGCGAGAAGATCGACATTGTGAACTGGGACGAGAACCCCGGACTTCTGATCCAGAACGCACTTTCTCCGGCAAAGATCGTTGCGGTGTTTGCTGATCCTGATGAAAAGACAGCGAAGGTCGTTGTACCGGATTATCAGCTGTCACTGGCAATCGGTAAGGAAGGTCAGAACGCGAGACTTGCCGCGAGACTGACGGGCTATAAGATCGACATCAAGTCAGAGACACAGGCGAAGGATGCACCCGGCTTCCGCTATGAGGATTATCTCGATGATGAAGGATTTGAAGAGGAAGACGGCGAGTACGATGATTATGAAGAGGGCGGACAGGAAGAGCCCGTTGAGGAGTAAAGCGATTTATGGCAAAGAAAATACCCTTGAGGCAGTGCGTTGGCTGCGGTGAGATGAAAGGGAAGAAGGACATGATGAGAGTCCTGAAAACAGCCGAAAATGAGATTTGTCTGGACGTAACAGGCAAAAAGAACGGAAGAGGCGCATATATATGCAGGAGCAGGGAATGTCTGCGGCTGGCCAGAAAGAACAAAGGTCTGGAGCGCTCTTTCAAAATGAGTATTCCAAATGAAGTGTATGACACTTTAGAGAAGGAGTTTGACAATCTTGAGACAGAATAAGATTTTTTCGCTCTTGGGAATTGCTATGAGAGGGCACAATCTGGTCAGTGGTGAATTACAGACCCTGGAGGCGATCAAGAAAGGCTCCGCCATGCTGATAATCATTGCGGAGGATGCGTCTGAGAATACCAGAAAGTTATTTACCGATAAGTGCTCGTTCTATGGAGTTCCGGTGTACAGCTATGGAACGAAGGAAAGCCTCGGGAGGGCGATCGGAAAGGACTTGCGGTCATCGCTTGGCGTATGCGAAGCAGGGTTAGCAAAGAGCATTGTCAAACAACTGGAAGAAGAGGAATCAGCTGAAATAAGCAGAAGTGGAGGAAAGCATGGCGAAGATTAGGATACATGAACTCGCTAAGGAACTGGATAAACAGAGCAAAGATATACAGACGTTTTTACAGCAGAAGGGCATCGAGGTAAAGTCCGCGAGCAGCTCCGTCGAGGAGGAGATTGCGGACACCGTGAGAAAGGCATTCGGCAAGGTGCAGGCGAAGACTGAGGAAATCAAGGAGAAAGCCGTGAAAGAGACCAAGACCGAGAAAGAGGTAAAGACGGAAAAGGAAGTTAAGGTCGAAAGGGAAGTTAAGGCAGAGGCCGCAAAGCCTGCTGCAAAGCCGGAGACGGAAGAGCGGAATGCCGCTTCCGAGGCACCGAAAAAGAAAAAGACGATCATTTTCGTCAATAATTCCCAGAACTCAAAGATGCCGTCACAGCGTCCTGCACAGGGACAGGGCGGGCAGCAGAGGCCGCAGGGAAATCAGAACAGACCCCAGGGCGGACAGCAGAGGCCGCAGGGTGGTCAGAACAGGCAGCAGGGTGGCTATAATGACAGAAGAAACCGTCCGGCAGCAGCACCTGTGCACACCCCGATCAAGCCGCTGACACCGCCGTCTCCGACACCGAGTGTCCAGATGGTTCCGTCCAGACCCCAGCCGAAGCCCAAGCAGGAGGTGAAGGCGCAGGAGACGAAGCCTGTTGCACCGCAGAAGCCTGCAGTACAGACGGAGATCGTGCAGGTACAGCCGAGGGAAAACAGACCGGAGAGGACAGAGCGCCCTCAGTATGACAGACCGGCTAGGGAGAACCGCTATCAGGACAATCGCAACTCCGACAATCGTGGCTCCGAGAACCGCGGTTCTGAGAATCGTTATCAGGGTAACCGTGACAACAGAGGCGGCTATCAGGGCGGACAGGGAAGACCGCAGGGCGACAGACCGGATCGCGGACAGTTCCAGAACAGAGGAGGCAACGGCAATGGCGGCTTCAGAGGTGACAGAGGAGGCAACGGCTTCCAGAGATCTGGCAGACCGGGTGGTGAGAACGGTCAGGGCGATCGTCGTGGTCCAGGCGCTGGTCAGGGCGGTAACCGTGGCTTTAACGGTGCACCGCGCGATAACAGAGGCAATGGCGGACAGGGAGCCGGATTCAGAGACAGGAATCAGAATAAGAGCTTCGCTGGAGAGGCTCCGGCAAAGGATATGGAAAAGAGGCGCGAGGACGATAAGAGACGCGCAAGCAGCAGTATCGAGAAGGATAAGCGTTCCAAGAGGGAGCATATCTATGAGGAAGACGAGGCGCTGAAGAATAAGCCCGGACGCTTTATCAAGCCCGAAAAGAAGAAGGAAGAGACGGTGGAGGAGGTTATCAAGGTAATCACTCTGCCCGAGACCATCACGATCAAGGATCTGGCTGACAAGATGAAGATTCAGCCGTCAGCGATTGTGAAGAAGCTGTTCCTTGAGGGAAAAATCGTTACTGTGAACCAGGAAATCTCCTATGAGGACGCAGAAAACATTGCGATGGAATATGATATCCTCTGCGAGAAGGAAGTCAAGGTCGATGTGATCGAGGAGCTCCTGAAGGAGGACGAGGAGGACGAGAAGGATCTGGTGGAAAGACCGCCTGTTATCTGTGTCATGGGTCACGTTGACCATGGTAAGACGTCCTTGCTGGATGCAATCAGAAAGACAAATGTGACCGACCGCGAGGCGGGAGGTATCACACAGCACATAGGTGCGTATACTGTAAACGTAAAGGGCAGAAGGATTACCTTCTTAGATACGCCCGGACACGAGGCATTCACAGCAATGCGTATGCGTGGTGCAAACTCGACAGATATTGCGATCCTTGTTGTCGCTGCGGATGACGGCGTGATGCCGCAGACGGTCGAGGCAATCAACCATGCAAAGGCAGCGGGCATTGAAATCATTGTCGCTGTGAACAAGATCGATAAGCCGTCGGCAAACATCGAGCGTGTAAAGCAGGAGTTGACGGAGTATGAACTGATCGCCACAGACTGGGGCGGAAGCACGGAGTTTGTACCTGTGTCTGCAAAGTCCGGCGAAGGCATCGAAGACCTTCTGGAGACGATCCTGCTGACCGCAGATATTCTTGAACTCAAGGCAAACCCGAAGCGCCGTGCGAGAGGACTTGTCATCGAGGCGGAGCTGGATAAGGGACGCGGACCTGTTGCAACCGTCCTGGTTCAGAAGGGTACGCTGCATGTCGGAGACTTTATTTCCGCAGGCGCATGCCACGGCAAGGTAAGAGCCATGATTGACGACAAGGGAAGAAGGGTGAAGGAGGCAGATCCCTCTACACCGGTTGAGATTCTCGGTCTGTCGGATGTGCCCAGCGCAGGTGAAGTATTCCTTGCCCATGAAAATGATAAGACCGCAAAGTCCTATGCAGATACCTATCTTGCACAGAACAAGGAGAGAAAGCTGGAGGAGACGAAGTCCAAGATGTCTCTGGACGATCTGTTCTCACAGATTCAGTCGGGCAATGTAAAAGAACTGGATATCATTGTAAAAGCAGATGTACAGGGTTCTGTGGAAGCAGTAAAACAGAGTCTCGTCAAGCTTTCCAATGATGAAGTGGTTGTAAAGATCATTCACGGTGGTGTCGGTGCGATCAATGAATCTGATGTGATTCTGGCATCTGCATCCAATGCGATCATCATCGGCTTTAACGTAAGACCGGACCCGCAGGCAAAGGCAACGGCAGATCGTGAAGGCGTTGATGTGAGACTGTATAAGGTTATCTACAATGCGATCGAAGATGTTGCGGCAGCCATGAAAGGTATGTTAGACCCGATCTTCGAGGAAAAAGTGATCGGTCATGCGGAGATCCGTCAGCTTTTCAAGGCCTCCGGTGTCGGAACGATCGCCGGTTCCTACGTACTGGACGGTGTGTTTGAACGCGGCTGCAAGGTACGTATCAGCAGAGAGGGCGAGCAGATCTTCGAAGGAGATCTTGCATCTTTAAAACGTTTTAAAGACGATGTAAAAGAAGTAAAAGCAGGCTATGAGTGTGGTCTGGTATTTGAAGGATTTAATGAGATTCAGGAATTAGATCAGGTAGAAGCTTACAAGATGGTCGAGGTTCCGAGATAGGATTTTAAAATAAAAAGGAGACAACATGCGCAAGAACAGTATGAAAAATATGCGGATCAATGAGGAAGTCCATCGCGAATTATCCAATATTATCCGCAGCGAGATCAAAGATCCGCGCATCAATCCGATGACGAGCGTTGTCGCAGTGGAAGTGGCGCCGGATCTAAAGAGCGCAAAAGCATACATCAGTGTCCTCGGGGACGAAAAGTCCCAGAAAGATACACTTGCCGGTCTCACCAGTGCGGAAGGTTATATCCGCCGGGAACTGGCAAAGAGCGTAAATTTGCGAAATACGCCGCAGATCCGTTTTATTATGGATCAGTCGATCGAATACGGTGTCAATATGTCAAAAATGATCGATGATGTATGCGAACAGGATGAGAGCAACGCAAAGAGCAGAGAAGAATAAGAGGGAATTTATGGATAATTTAAAATCCCAGTTAGAGGGGGCGGGAACCGTAGCGGTTGCCGGTCATGTCAGACCGGACGGAGACTGTGTCGGCTCCTGTCTGGCCGTTTACAACTATATCAGAACCTATTATCCGCAGATTCAGGTAGATCTGTATTTACAGCCAATTCCGAATATTTTTAAATTTTTAAAAAATTCCGAAAATATAAAAAGTGAGTATCCGAAAATGCCGGCATATGATCTCTTTATCATGCTGGATTGCGGAGATACCGCACGTCTTGGAGATGCTGCGGTATATTTTGAGGAGGCAAAAAAGACGGTCTGCGTGGATCACCATGTGAGCAATACCGGATTTGCGGATGAAAATTATATTTTCCCGAAAGCAAGTTCCACCAGCGAACTGGTTTTTGAACTGCTTGAGGAGGAAAAGATCACAAAAGAGATCGCAGAGTGTATCTATGTCGGAATCGTGCATGATACCGGAGTGTTCCAGTATTCCTGCACGTCAGCCAAAACGATGGCGATTGCCGGAAAACTGATGGAGATGGGTATCGACTTTACATCCATCGTGGATAAAACTTTTTACGAAAAGACTTACAATCAGAACCGGATCATGGGAAAAGCACTGATGGACAGTACACTGCATCTGGGTGGAAAAGTGATCTTTACAGCGGTTACCGATGCGGATATGAAAGCATTTGATGTGCTGCCAAAGCATCTGGATGGAATCGTAAACCAGCTTCGTGTGACGAAGGATGTCGAGGTTGCGGTCTTTTTATATGAGACGGAGGAGCATGGCTATAAAGTCAGCATGCGTTCAAAAAGTATGGTGGATGTGGCGCAGATCGCAATGAAATTTGGCGGCGGTGGTCACATACGGGCTGCGGGAGTTACAATGTACGACTCGATTTTAGAGATTCGGGACATTCTTCTTGCAGAAATAGAAAAACAACTGGAACAGGAAATATGAAAAACGGAATCATAATTGTACGGAAGGAAAAGGGTTTTACTTCCTTTGATGTGGTCGCAAAATTAAGAGGGATTCTCGGTCAGAAAAAAATCGGACATACCGGAACACTGGATCCGGATGCAACCGGTGTACTGCCCGTATGTCTCGGCAAGGCAACAAAAGTCTGCGAACTTTTAACGGACAAGGATAAGGAATATGAGGCGGTATTGCTGCTTGGGAAAAAGACGGATACACAGGATATTTCCGGAACCGTTCTGGAAGAAAAAGAAGTGACAGTGACAGAACAGCAGGTAAGGACTGCCATGGAGCGTTTTGTCGGTGAGATCGAGCAGATTCCACCCATGTACTCCGCACTTAAGGTGGATGGAAAAAAGCTCTGCGATCTGGCAAGAGCGGGTGTGACGGTAGAGCGGAAGCCAAGAAAACGGATGATATATGAGATCACGATAAATGAGATTGTACTGCCGAAAGTGAGATTTACCGTCTCCTGTGCGCGTGGTACCTATATCCGTACACTCTGCAAGGATATAGGAGAGTCGCTTGGCTGCGGAGGTTGTATGGAATCGCTGGTGCGCACACGCGTAGCAGATTTTACGCTGGAAGAGTCGCATACGCTCTCAGAGATCGAGCAGATGGCGGGAGAGCATACGGTGGATTCTGTTATAAAAAGCATAGATTCTGTATTTTTGCAGTATCCGGCTGTCACGGCAAGATCGGAATATGAGAAAATACTGTATAATGGAAACCGTATGGCACCGGAATACTTTTTGGATTACAGGGAAACCTATAACAGGGATCAACTCCGGGTTTATGACAAAGGTGGACAGTTTATTGGAATTTACCGTATGGATGATGCAGGACTTTTTCTGAAACCGGTGAAAATTTTTATGGGATAGGACAGGATTATGGAGTACATAAAAGGCAGACTTGATTTTCATGTGGCAGAACCGACGGTGTTGTCCATTGGAAAATTTGACGGACTGCACCGTGGGCATGAACTGCTCATGGATTATGTCTTTCAAAAGAAAAAAGAAGGCTTGAAGGCGGTGATCTTTACGTTTGATATACCGCCGAAAAAATCGCTGGAACAAAACGAGGCAAAAGTACTGACAACAAATGAGGAAAAAGTGCATCTCTTTGAGCAAAGCGGCATAGATTATCTGATTGAATGCCCGTTTACCGATGAGATCATGCATATGCCTGCTGAAGTGTTCTTAAAAAAAATTGTTGAGCAGCTCTCCATCCGGTGTATAGTTGCCGGTACGGACTGCAGCTTTGGATATAAACGGCGCGGAGATTATAAGATGCTTAAGGAATATGCGCCTGTTTACCATTATGAAGCGCAGATCGTGGACAAGATGCAGTATGAGGGGCGCGATATCAGCAGTACGTTCATCCGGGAAGAGATTACTGCCGGAAACATGGAAAAAGCGGATATGCTGCTTGGATATGCCTATTTTCTGCAGGGAACCATCGTGCACGGAAATCAGATCGGCAGAAAAATCGGAATTCCGACGATCAATCTGCTCCCGCCGCCGGAAAAACTGCTTCCGCCGTTTGGAGTGTACGCAGCCAGAGTTGAGATTGATGGAAAATTCTATGCAGGAATCACCAATATCGGCTGTAAGCCGACGATCGCCGGTGATAATCCGGTCGGAGTAGAAACACATCTGTTTGATTTTAACGGAGATCTCTACGGCAGACATGCAAAGGTCAGCCTGCTAAAATGGGTGCGTGGAGAGCGCAGATTCCAGGGAATTTCCGAATTGAAGGCACAGATGGAGAAGGACATCCTTTTTTGCAGATCTTATTTGGACAGATGTGACTGAAACCAGTTTTTACTGGAAGAAAAAACAATTGTTACATAATTGTTACAAAAATATGTTGACATTGTTAAAGAAGATTGCTATAATTTTAAATTATAAAATTGGTAATGAAAAATAGCGTAGTGTTTTACAGGAGGCTTTTATTCATGAAAAAGAGATTTGTAAGAATTATAGCAATCGGATGTGCAGGTTCTATTTTGTTTATGTCAGGTACCATGTCGGCAGGAGCTTCGCCGGTGACCGGACTGAATGCAGGAGTCTGTGCACAGCTTTCGACATATATGGGAACTGACAGGGCGGATGTTTCAAAATCCGGAATCAATACCGTGACAGCGGCAGATGTGCGTGCACTGCCTGCTATGGCGGCAGCGCAGTCGGAGGAGACAACAGCAGCAGAAACGCCGGCAGATGGCGCAGATGCTTCGGATGCAGCTCTGGATGTGACATCAACAGATGATATGACAGGTCAGGAAGATGCGGCGGCAGACAGTGCGCAGCAGGATGCGGAAACGGCAGATGCAGCAGCGCAGGAAAGTGCAGCAGCAGCGCAGCCGGAGACCGTTTGTGGCTATACCAATCTTGGTATTGCAAATGTTGATACGACTTTGAATGTCAGAGCAGCGGCAGATGAAAATTCTGATATCGTCGGAAAGATGCCGAAGGACTCCGGATGTGAGATCTTACAGATCCAGGGCGAGTGGTATCAGATCCAGTCCGGAAATGTAAACGGTTACGTAAAGGGAGAATATCTTCTGACCGGAGATGCCGCAAAGGCAAGGGCAGCAGAGGTAATGTCTTCTGTCGCTACCGTTACAACTGAAACGCTTTATGTCAGAGAACAGCCGAACACTGACTGTACGATTCTCTCTCTTATGCCGATGGGGGAAGAACTGCAGGTACTGGAAGATCTCGGAGACTGGGTAAAGGTCGATATGGACGGAGATGAGGGCTATGTCAGCAAGGAGTATGTATCCATCTCATCTGAGCTTCAGAAGGCCATGACCATGACTGAGGTAAAATATGGACAGGGAATCTCGGATGTCCGCGTGTCACTGGTATCTTATGCAACACAGTTTGTGGGAAATCCGTACGTCTGGGGAGGTACAAGCCTTACGAATGGTGCGGACTGCTCGGGATTTGTGTTGTCAGTTTATGCAAAGTACGGTATTTCACTTCCGCATCATGCAGCTTCACAGGCAGGATGCGGCACGAAGATCAGTGCTTCCGAAGCACAGCCGGGGGACCTGTTCTTCTATGGAAACGGCCGGGGAATCAATCATGTCGGTATTTACATTGGCAACGGACAGGTGGTACATGCAAGCTCACCGAAGACAGGAATCAAAATTTCCAATGCAAGCTACCGCAATCCGGTATGCGTAGTCCGTATTTTAAATTAGGCAAAGTTTTTGTTTACAAGGAAAAACAAGTATGTTACAATAATTTGGCATGAGTTTACAGCCCATATTCGGTAGATGGACACTCCGACCTTTTACTGAGTATCATGCAAAAGACGGGCGATTAATTTTAAAGGAGGACTAACACATGTTAGCAAAAGAAAAGAAACAGGCTATTATCGCTGAATATGGAAGAACATCTGGAGATACCGGATCACCGGAAGTACAGGTAGCTCTTTTGACAGCCAGAATCAATGAACTTACCGAGCATTTAAAGGAGAACCAGAAGGATCATCATTCCAGAAGAGGACTTCTTAAGATGGTAGGTCAGAGACGTGGTTTACTGGCATACTTAAAGAAAACCGATATTGAAAGATATCGTTCTTTAATTGAACGTTTAGGTCTGAGAAAATAACAGGACCGGTAGATAGGGCGGAGAAGTTCCGCCCTGTTTTCGTTTTGGTAATAAAGGAGAAATCCTTTGTTATATACGGCAGAAGTAAGATCCCGAGACCACTGAACAGTGTATGAGAGTCGTAGGTTGTTCAGTAGTTTCGGTCACTTCTGTCAGAAACAAATCAGACAGATCATGTCGAAAAGGAGAAAGAATATGTTTAAGAGTTTTTCTATGGAACTTGCAGGCAGAACCCTTACCGTGGAAATCGGAAAGGTCTGCGCACAGGCGAACGGAGCGGCTTTTATGCGCTATGGCGATACGACCGTGCTGTCTACCGCTACCGCATCGGAAAAGCCAAGAGAGGGGATCGACTTTTTCCCGCTCAGTGTGGAATTTGAAGAAAAGATGTATGCAGTCGGAAAGATTCCGGGAGGATTTAACAAGAGAGAGGGAAAGGCATCTGAGAATGCAGTGCTTACTTCCCGTGTCATTGACCGTCCGATGCGTCCGCTGTTTCCGAAGGATTACAGAAATGATGTAACTTTGAACAACCTGGTACTTTCTGTAGATCCGGACTGTGCACCGGAGCTGACTGCTATGCTGGGTTCTGCAATTGCAACTGCAATTTCAGATATTCCATTTGACGGTCCG